>CANHZG010000116.1 GCA_947464995.1 Comamonadaceae bacterium
ACAGCTCAGCGACCACCTCACGGGGGATGACGCTGCAAATCAATCACTAGTTGCATTCCTGTATCCCGACTTTGATGAGCGTTCGACTGAGGAATACATCCGCATGCACTTTGACCTTGTGAAAGTGGATGTGCGCTCTCTGGAGAGCTATATTGTTTGGCTCTCCACCCAGGCCACCATGCTAGCCAAGGACAAAAAGTCCTCAGCACTGCGCCAAGCCCGCACGGTGTTGGGATGTTCAAGTGCATTGAACGGGTGGTACCTGCAGCGCAAGAAGCCCAGCGACTTTGGCCGCATGTACTACGAAGGCGTGAGTGTGCAGAACGTGAATAAAGAATTGCGCCGCGCCATTCTGGGCAACTGCTGGGAGTACGACATTCGTTCAAGCGTGATCGCCTGGAAGATGGGCTTCGCCACAAGCTATTTGGCTCAATTGCCTTGCGATGCTGTCACCACTGTACGGACAGCATTTCCCTGCACCTTGGGGTACCTAGAGGACAAGGGTGACTTCATGCGAACCGTACGCATGTACGTATTCCGTGATCTTGGAAAAGACCTTGCTGTGTTTCAAATGAAGTTGCTCAAACAGGCATTCACAGCAATGAGCTTTGGCGCCCGTTTAGCAAGCCACGGCTGGCAAGACAGTTCTGGTCACTGGAGCAATCCCGCCTTGGTAGAGATCCTCAAAAATCAAGATGAACGCAACCGCTTCTTCAATGACCCAACAGTGCGGGCCTTTATCCGAGAGCAGAACACTCTAGACGACTACCTGTTCGCGCAGTTCAAGCGTCAACATGCAGACTTGCTCAAACTGCCCTGCCTGCAAACCCATAGTGGCAGAGTCAGCAAGGCCAAGGTCTTGGCCTATCTGTACCAGCACGGAGAAACCCAGGTCATGGACGTCGTTCGCGCCACGGCGGTCGCGCACGGCAGAGTGCCCATTGCCAATGTGCATGACGCCATCTTCTTCAAACAGCGGCTGGGCGCTGAACTCAAAGGAGAGCTTGAGTGTGAGATGCGTGCGCAAACGGGCAATGCCTACTGGCACCTCACCCCAAAGCAGCTGCGCCGCTATGAACCTCGATGCCTGGATGCAATTACAGAAGAAGCAGCACACAAACAACGCATGGCCGCCGCGCAGTTGGCAGCAGAACATCAGAAGGCTTTGAGCATTGCTGAATTTAATGCGTCATTGGCTTGATGTGGTCAGTCAACCTGTGTGCATTCTGATAGGTGGGTTACCAGAGGCCGCTGGTTGCGCGGATAACTGGCCTGAAAACACAATCCCTCGTGCAAAGAAAGGCGTAATACAACAGCGGTTTTTGTTGGGGTTTTGGCAAAACTGAGGTGTCGTTTAACACGTCACCTTGCAATGGCCTTGGTTTTCGCTAACAACAGGTCGACCAGAAATGGGCTTCGATCGCATACTTGTCTGTGCTTTATCAACATCAGAAAGGAAAAGCACATGGCAACACTGTCAAGCCTCAAACTCACCGCCGCGCAAAAGAGCGTGAATCTCCCTGCTGTTCAAGTACGGCGCAACAAACTGCTGCTGCGTTTGGGTGAGCAAATGGCTTTGGCCAAGGCTCAGCAAGCAGGCGAGGTATTCAGCGCCACAAAACTGCGCACGGTCAAGGACGCGGACACGGGTGCAAACAAACAGATCGTCACCAGCAAACGTGTGAAGCCGTGGTGGTTCGTGTGCGAAAACGGCAAACTGGCGCTGGGTGTTCGCTACGGGGCACGCTTGTTGGAACTGGGCAAGGGCAAGTTCGCGGTGGAGGTTGCCAATCCCAAGGAGCTTTTGCCCACCCTGGAACTGATTAAAACGGCTGTGCAGGACGGTGAACTTGACGCAGCGATTGATGCTGCTGCCAACAAGTTAAAGGCTGGGTTTGGCAAGTAGTGTCGTTTGACACGACAGTTGGTGATGGCGCAAATACTGCGACGCAAATATCACCAACACCATCAAACCCAAGCCCCCAATGACGCCAGCACAGGCACAGGTAGCAGGACTCAAACGCAATGTGGAACACGACAAGTTGCGCCTACAGCAAGAACGCGATAGGCAGCGTCAACAGCGCAGCGCAGTGCAACTCAGCAAACAGCGCCAGCGTGCGAGTCAAGCGGCACGCTGACAACGCTGGCACACGCTGTAATGGCAGTGAAAAGGCACACGAACCGCTGAACAACACTGGTTCTGCGTCAGAAAACATAGTGGTTAACAAAATGATGACCACACGCTCGACAGGCATAGCAAAAATACTCAGGTACAATGTCTCCTTGTTAGGGGAGTTACGCACTACACAAACAGCAACACACCAACTTTTTAAACCACTTTTGACTGTTGAAAAACAACAAGTTCGAAGCGGTCAATCAGAGTTGAAAATCCTTGTGTCGGTGGTTCGATTCCGCCCCAGGCCACCAAATTTCGGAACCGTAGCAACAGCAATGTGGCTACGGTTTTTTGCTTTGTAGTGCCGCGCAAGGCGCGCTCTGACCATGTTGCTCTCACATGGCGCCGACCATGTGCGGGTTGGGCATGCAAAGGGACGATTTCCAGTCATACTGGCGCTTTATTCGTTCGAAAAAGCCTTCCAAACTGGTGCTATCGTGAACCAATCTCTAAAACTAAATCTCGGGTCTGGCCTGAACAAACGGGATGGATTTGTCAATGTTGATAAATATGACTACGGACAACCCGAGTTGGTGATGGACCTGGAGCAGACGCCCTGGGAATTTTCGGATGATTCGGTTGGCGTGGTTGTTTTAAATCACACCCTGGAGCACCTTGGCAAGGAAGTGAATGTCTTTTTTGCGATCATCAAAGAGATCTACCGCATTTGTGAGAACGGCGCCCGGATAGAGATTAACGTCCCGCACCCAAGGCACGACAACTTTATCAATGACCCAACGCACGTTCGGATCATTACCCCGGAACTAATGGGTTTGTTTAGCAAGAAAAACTGCTTGCATTGGCAAGAGACAAAGGCTCCCAATTCACCTCTTGCGCTCTATCTGGGTGTTGATTTTGAATTCGTGAGCGGCAACATCAATGTCGAGCAGAAATACCTCGACCAGCTTCATTCAGGGCAATTGGACAAAGATACATTGATGGATATGGCATCCAAATACAACAACATTGCAACCGAATATCAAATCGTGCTCCGCGTAGTCAAGTGACGGACCGCAGGCATCACCCTTGGGGCCGTTGAACGGGCGCGGCACCGCGCTCATACCAACCCTTGGAAGCATTCACCACCTTCACCACCAGCAGCATCACCGGCACCTCCACCAGCACACCGACCACCGTGGCCAAGGCAGCGCCAGACTCCAGGCCAAAAAGGCTGATGGCGGCAGCTACGGCAAGTTCGAAGAAGTTGGAGGCACCAATCAGTGCCGAGGGACAGGCCACGTTATGCGCCTCGCCCAGACTGCGGTTCAGGCCGTAGGCCAGCGCCGAGGTAAACAGCACCTGAATCAATATGGGAACGGCCAGCAGCGCGATCACCAACGGCTGCTCCAAAATAGCGCGCCCCTGAAAGGCAAACAGCAACACCAGCGTCGCTAGCAAGGCAACGATAGACGCTGGGCCCAGGCGCTGCAGGGCGGCGTCAAAACTGGCCTGTCCGCGCGCGAGCAGCCGTCGGCGCAACCACTGCGCCAGCACCACGGGAATGACGATGTACAAAACCACCGACAAGAGCAAGGTGTCCCACGGCACGACGATGGCCGACATGCCCAGCAAAAACGCCACCAGGGGCGCAAAAGCGACCACCATGATGCTGTCGTTCAGCGCCACCTGGCTCAGGGTAAACAGCGGATCGCCGCCGGTCAGGCGGCTCCAGACAAACACCATCGCGGTGCACGGTGCGGCGGCTAGCAAAATCAGGCCTGCGATGTAACTGTCCAACTGGTCGGGCGGCAACAGCGGCGCGAACCAGTGGCGCACGAACAGCCAGCCTAAAAATGCCATCGAAAACGGCTTAACCAGCCAGTTCACCACCAGCGTGACGCCAATGCCGCGCACGTGCTGGCGCACCTGGCTCAGGGCGGAGAAGTCGACTTTGACCAGCATGGGAATCACCATTACCCAAATCAGCAAGCCCACCGGCAGGTTCACATGGGCCACTTCCATCTGGCCAATGGCCTGGAACAGGCCGCTGAAAAGCTGGCCCAGCGCCACGCCTGCCAGGATGCACAGCAGCACCCAGACGCTGAGGTAGCGTTCAAACACGCTCATGCCTGAGGCCTTGCTCACCGGGGCGGCGGGGCTGTTCATAGACGGGACTTTCATGATTGGGCCAGCGCACGGGCGCTGGTTTGCAACAGGGCGGCGTGCAACTTTTCATCGGGCAGGCTGACGAAGAGTTCCAGGCGGCGTTTGATGGCCAACAGGGTTTGGCGAAAGGCTTCGCGCTTGTGTTGTGCAGACGCTTCACCCTCGGACGGGTCGGGGTAGGACCAGTGCGCCGTAGCCGGGTGGCCGGGCCAAACGGGGCAGACCTCGCCCGCCGCGTTGTCGCAGACGGTGATGATCAGGTCCATCTGCGGCGCATCCGGGCCGGCAAAAGTGTCCCAGCTTTTGCTATGCAGGCCTGCCGTGGCAATGCCCGCGTGGGCTAGCACGTCTAGACCCACTGGGTTAGGTTGCTGATTGGCGCGCGGGCTGCTGCCGGCCGAAAACGCCCGAAAGCGTGTGCCGCCCAGGTGATTGAGCAAAGCCTCCGCCAGGATGCTGCGGGCCGAGTTGTGGGTGCATAAAAACAGCACGTTCAGGGGTTTGGTGGTCATAGTGTGGGTGGGCTCAGGGGGTTTTGGGTAGGCGAATGCGGTGTTGCGTCAAGTTGCAGCACACGCCGGGGCCGCGATGAGGTCGCAGGGCGCGCCCTGGCAACAGTTTTGCGTCAGGTAGGCCAGCACCGCGTTCATTCGGTCAAACTGGGCGCGGTAAATCAGGTTGCGACCCACGCGCTCGGTGGCCACTAGGTCGGCGTGCACCAGCTCTTTGAGGTGGAAGGACAGAGTGTTGGACGCCACGCCCAGTTGCTCGGCCAGCGCGCCCGGCGTTACCCCCTGGGCGCCCGCCACCACCAGGGCGCGAAAGACTTGCAGCCGCGTGGGCTGCGCCAAGGCCGCTAAGGCCAGAACGATTGCATTTGCTTCCATATTTCTATTTTAGTTGAAATATCGAGACAAATCCACACCCCTCGCTCCAATGAACCCCCCAAAAAAAACAGGGGCAAAACGCCAACTCCTACCATCGGCGCCTTCTTTCACTGGTGCTATAGAAAGTTTTTGCGCATGGAGCTATTTTCAACCCCGTGGTGGTCGGCGCTGCTGGCCATTGTGCTAATCGACCTGGTGCTGGCGGGTGACAACGCCATCGTGATCGCCCTGGCGGCCCGCAATTTGCCACCCCGACTTAAAACACGCGCCATCGTCTGGGGCACGGTGGGCGCCATCGTGGTGCGCGCAGCCATGACGGTCGGCGTGGTTTGGTTGCTTCGGATACCGGGTTTGCTGCTGGTCGGGGGCCTTGGGCTGCTCTGGATCGCTTACCAGTTGCTGGCCGAACAAGGCGGGGACGAAGCGCACGGGGAAAGTGCGAGTACCTTTTGGGGCGCCATGAAAACCATCATCGTGGCCGATGCGCTGATGGGCGTGGACAACGTGCTGGGCGTGGCCGGTGCAGCCCACGGCGCGTTTGACCTGGTGGTCATTGGCCTGCTGGTCAGCGTGCCGATTGTCGTAGCAGGCAGCACCGTGGTGCTCAAGCTGGTGGAGCGTTTTCCGTCCATCATTGCGCTGGGGGCCGCAGTGCTGGCATTGACGGCGGCGCAAATGGTGCTCTCCGAGCCACTGCTGGCGGACTATGTGGGCGACCCTAAGTCCGAGCTCACGCAGGTGCAGCAACTCGGTCACTGGGCCGTGTACTTGGTGGCAGTGGCCGCTGTGCTGCTGGCGGGCCGCTGGCGTCGGCAGCACGCCGCGCCAGACCCGCAGGCCTGAGCCGCAGCGAGCAGACGCCAGCGCCCTGCCCCCTGCCCCCTGCACTGCTATGCTGGTGCGGTATGAAACTCTTACTGAAATGGCTGCTCAGCGCCATGGCACTGTTGGCGGTGGCGAACCTGTATAGCGGCGTTCAGGTGCAAAGCTTTGAGTCAGCCCTGCTGGCCGCCCTGGTGCTGGGGTTTTTTAACACCGTGTTGCGACCCATTCTGGTGGTGCTCACCTTTCCGGTAACGGTGTTATCGCTAGGCCTATTTTTGTTTGTCATCAATGCGCTAATGTTCTGGTCCGCCGCTGGTGTGCTGGACGGTTTTGCGGTCGAGAGCTTTGGCGCAGCGCTCATCGGCTCGGTGATCTACACCGCCATTGGCATGGTGATCAACCTAGCGCTGGAGCGCCTGTTCTCGCAGTAGCTGGGTCACCTCGCGCGCACGGGTGTCCACAATAGCTGCTTCCAGGTAGTCCGGCCCCATGCGACCCCATTGGCCCAGTCGCACCAGGTCTTGCGCGGCGCGCAAGCGGGCCAAGGCGGCGCTTAAATCGTAGTGCAACAGGTCGGCCTGCGCCTGGGCGCGCACGGCGGCCACGTCCCGGCCCTGGGCTTCCAAGGTAGCCCCCAACAGGCGCCAGGCCAGGCTGTCACGCGGGTGCACGGCCACCCAGTCGCGCAGCGTGCTGCTGGCTTGGTCCAAAGCTGGGCCTTGGGCGCTCAGGGTTTGCGCCTGCAACAGCAAAAAGAGGCCGGCACGGCCCAAGGGCGCACGCTCGGCGCTCCAGGCCGGGGCTTGCAGCGCCGCCATGGCACCCACAGCGTTGCCCTGCGCCATCGCCAGCTCAGCCAGCAATAGCCGCGCCAGCCGCGCCTCTGCTGCGTGGCCGCGCACCTGCTGTTCCAGTTGTGCGCACAGGGCCTGCGCCTGTGCGTAGTCACGCAGTTTGAGCGCTGCAAACGCCGCGCCATACAAGGCGGCGGCCTGTTGGCCCGCCTGCTTGGCCGCAAGCACGCTGGGCTGCACATCGGCAGCCCACAGGCGCAAGGCGTCCACGCCGGGGTTGGACAGCACGCGCGCGCGCGCGGCGATCAACAAGGGCTCCCACGGCGCTGGCACATCGGGCGCTGCAGCGGGCCAGGCGCCCATGCGGTTTTGCATGTCGGAGATGCGCTCGGTCGTCAGCGGATGGCTGCGCAAGTAGGGAAAGCCGCCGCTGTCATTAAGCCGGTTACTCTGCTGCAGCTTCTCAAACATGCCCACAAAGCCCTGGGGAGCAAAGCCGGCTTGGGTCATGACGCCAAAGCCAACCCGGTCGGCCTCACGCTCCATGTCGCGTGAATAGTTCAGTTGGCTCTGGATCGCCGCCGCCTGCCCGCCGGTGATGAGGGCGCTACCGGCCTGGGCATCGCTGCCTTTGCTGGCGGCCAACACGCCCAAAATCATGGCGCCCATCACCCACGGTGCCTGCGCGCTTTGCTGTGCCATATTGCGAGCGATGTGGCGCTGGGTAACGTGGCTGAGCTCGTGGCCCAGCACCGACGCCAGCTCGTCGCGCGTACTGACAATGGCCACCAGCCCCAGGTGCACGCCAAAGTAGCCACCGGGCAGCGCAAAGGCATTGACCGAACGGTCGCGCCCCAGCAGCAGCTCCCAGGCATAGGTTTCGTCAAGTTGCGCCGTCAGATCACCACGCAAGCGCCCGGCTGCCAGCAAGGGCTGCCACAGCGACTGCAAGTAGTCCATGACCACGGGGTCGTCGACGTAATCGGGGTCGCGGTACAGGCTGCGCACAATGCTGTCGCCCAAGCGGCGCTCGGCTGCGGGCGACATTTGCGCCCCGTCGCCCAGATCGGGCAGCACCTGCACGGGTACCGACTTGGACTGTTGCGCCAGCGGCGCACCCTGGGGCCATGCCAGCGCGCCGACCAGTGCCAGTGCGCTGACGGTGCGGCACACGCGTTGGAAAAACAAGTTCATCCCCGTATGATGCACGCGAACCGTTAAGCGCTGGTAAATACCCCGGCGCACACCCCAATTTCCAACCCAAAAATCCCACCCGCCATGAACCAACTCACCCACTTCGACTCCCAAGGCCTGGCCCACATGGTGGACGTGGCCGACAAGGCCAGCACCAAGCGCATCGCCATTGCCACCGGACGCATAGAGATGCTGGCCAGCACCCGCGCGCTGATCGAGGGCGGCACGGCCAAAAAAGGCGACGTGCTGGGCGTAGCACGCATCGCCGCCATCATGGCGGCCAAAAAAACCAGCGAACTGATCCCCCTGTGCCACCCGCTGGCGCTGACCCGCGTGGCGGTCGAATTTGCCATCGCTCACCAAGACGCCGACGGATTTGACGGCGTGCACTGCACCGCCGCCGCCGAAACCGTAGGCCCCACTGGCGTGGAGATGGAAGCGCTAACCGCCGTGCAGGTCGGCCTCTTGACGATTTACGACATGTGCAAAGCCGTGGACCGGGGCATGGCCATGAACGGAATCACCCTGCGCGAAAAGCATGGGGGCAAGAGCGGGAGTTTTGTAAACGCGTTGTAAGTTATTGTTTTACAAAGACTTTCTCTGCGTTGTCAAACCGAATGCATCTGCACTGATGCCTGACGGGGTTTCG
>CANHZG010000117.1 GCA_947464995.1 Comamonadaceae bacterium
GGAACCAGAAACAGGCCGCGCTCCACGGCCGGGGCGCTGCGCTGGTTGGCCTCGCGGTCGTTGGGTTCGCTGGCCAGGTCGGGGCGCAGGCGCAAATGGATGGGCGGCATGGTGGGCATCGCGTCTAGCGGATGGGCCATGGGCAGCACGCCGTCAGTGTTGACTTGGCTGATTTGCGTGACGATGTCGAAAAACGCGTTGATCTGGTCAAGCATGCGTGCGCTTTCGTCAGGCTGGAGTTCCAGTCTCGCCAGGTTGGCGATGCGGGCGATATCAGTGGCGGTGAGGGACATGGTGGGTGCGCGTGTGAAGGACAAATGGCGTGTAACCAGGGGGTAAAGCGGAGCGCCAGACAGGCGCCTTATAAGGGTAAATAGCGGGTGATGGGGTATTATCCCGCCTTTGGCCGGCACCATACGTGTGCATTGCGCGCACTGCCCCATTACCGCTTTTCACCCCATAAACCGTGGCGACACAGGGCGCAAACGCCCCGCGCGTCAAACAGGACTTGCAATGTTCGGAGCTTTCACCCGTTATTTTTCCACCGATCTGGCCATTGACCTGGGCACAGCCAACACCCTGATCTATGTCCGCGACAAGGGCATTGTGCTCGACGAACCCTCGGTGGTTGCCATCCGCCACGAAGGCGGCCCCCAAGGCAAAAAGTCCATCCAGGCCGTGGGCAAGGAAGCCAAAGCGATGTTGGGCAAAGTGCCCGGCAACATCGAAGCCATTCGGCCCATGAAAGACGGTGTGATCGCCGACTTCACTGTGACTGAGCAAATGCTCAAGCAATTCATCAAGATGGTGCACCCGCGCAGCGTGTTCCGTCCTAGCCCGCGCATCATCATTTGCGTACCCTGCGGCTCCACCCAGGTGGAGCGCCGCGCCATTCGCGAGTCCGCCTTGGGCGCCGGTGCCAGCGACGTGTATTTGATTGAAGAGCCCATGGCGGCAGCTATTGGCGCCGGTTTGCCGGTGAGCGAGGCCTGTGGCTCCATGGTGGTGGACATTGGCGGGGGCACCACCGAGGTGGGCGTCATCTCGTTGGGCGGCATGGTCTACAAAGGCAGCGTGCGCGTGGGTGGCGACAAGTTTGACGAGGCCATCATCAACTACATCCGGCGCAACTACGGCATGCTGATTGGCGAGCCAACGGCTGAGGCCATCAAGAAAAAAATTGGTTCGGCCTTTCCCGGCTCCGAGGTCAAGGAGATGGAAGTGCGCGGGCGCAACCTCTCTGAAGGCGTACCACGCAGCTTCACGATCTCGAGTAACGAGATTTTGGAGGCGCTCACCGACCCGCTTAACAACATCGTCTCCGCCGTGAAAAACGCGCTGGAACAAACCCCGCCCGAATTGGGCGCCGACATCGCCGACCGCGGCATGATGCTTACCGGTGGCGGTGCCCTCCTGCGTGACTTAGACCGCCTGTTGGCCGAAGAAACCGGCTTGCCGGTGCTGGTGGCCGAGGACCCGCTGACTTGCGTGGTGCGCGGCTGCGGTATTGCGCTGGAGCAGATGGAGCGCCTGGGTTCGATCTTCACCAGCGAATAAGCGCGCAACGCAGCGATGGCACTGGCTTCGCTGGGCAGAGACCCCCCCCCTTTCTTTAGACAAGGGCCATCGGCGCTGTCGCGCCTGCTGGTCTTTAGCGCCCTGGCTTTGCTGGTGATGGTGGCGGACGCGCGATTCCAAATGATGCAGCCGGTGCGTTCCGTCATCGCCAGTGTGTTGTACCCGGTGCAATGGCTGGCCATGCAGTCGCTGGCGGTAACGCAAGCAGCCGACAGCCGGTTGGCGTCACTCATGGCGGATGAATCGGCATGGACCCAGTTGCAGCAAAAATTGTCTGAGCAGTCCCTGCGCGCCAACCAGGCCGACCAACTTCAGCTTGAAAACAAACGCCTTCGGGAGTTACTGGCGCTGCAGCAGCGCTTGGAGCAAACCGCCTTGGCTGCACAGGTGCTGTACGACGCGGCCGACCCCTACAGCCGCAAAGTGATTGTTGACAAAGGACTTGTGCAGGGTTTGCGCCTGGGCGCGCCGGTGCTCGACGAGCGTGGCGTGCTCGGACAGGTTACGCGCATCTTTCCCTTGGTGAGCGAAGTCACCTTGATCACCGACCGCGACCATGCGACGCCGGTGGTTAACACCCGCACTGGAGCGCGCGGTGTGGCCTACGGTGAGACCTCGGGCTATGCGGACGCCATGGAGTTGCGCTTTATGGCCGCCAACGCGGATGTTGCCGTGGGTGATTTGCTGACCACCAGTGGGGTAGATGGTGTGTATCCAGCGGGATTGGCGGTGGCACGTATTGAAAAGATTGAGCGCCGCACGGATGCCGTATTTGCGCGGATTTACTGCGTCCCTTTGGCCTTGGTATCCGGGGCGGGCCATGTGCTGGTGCTCGACCACGTGGCAAGTACCGAGCTTGCGCGCCCTGCACCTGAAGTGGCACCCAAACCTGCCAAGACCGGAGGCCGCCGATGATCATGCGACCCGGCCAGCGCCTGCTGATGCCCGTGAACCCGACTTTTTTGTGGCTGACTTTGCTGTTGGCGTTGTTCGCCAATATGCTGACCAATATGCTGTTGTGGGGGCGTGCGGCCTGGGCGCCCGATGTCTTGTCCATCGTGTTGGTGTTTTGGACTGTGCACCAAACCTTGCGAGTGGGAATGGCAGCAGCCTTTGTGGCCGGGCTATTAATGGACGTGCACCAAGGCGGTTTGCTGGGCCAGCACGCCATGGCCTACACGGCGCTGAGTTACTTTGCCATCATGGCGCACCGCAGATTGTTGTGGTTCACCTTGCCGGACCAGGCGGTGCAGGTGTTTCCTTTGTTTGCACTGGCGCATGCGGTGGAACTCGTGCTCAACGCCAGCATTGGTGGCGCCTTTCCAGGCTGGTCGGTGGTGCTGGCGCCAGTGGCTGAGGCGTTGTTGTGGCCGGTGGTGAGTTGGATGTTGCTTGCCCCCCAGCGCCGGGCGCCCGACCCAGACGAAAACCGCCCCTTGTAGCGCAGACCTGCACCATGGAGCTGCGCAACGTTGAAGCGGACCTGTACCGGTTTCGCACCCGGATTTTGGTGTTCACGGGTTTGGTGTTGGTATGTTTTTTCTTGCTGTTGGCGCGCCTGGTGTATTTGCAGGTGTGGCGCCACGCCGATCTGCGCGCGCAGGCCGAGAGCAACCGCACAGCCGTAGTTCCCATCGTGCCCAACCGTGGCCTGATCGTGGACCGCAACGGCATTGTGCTGGCCAGCAACTACTCGGCCTATACGCTGGAGATTACGCCCTCCAAAAGCGCCGAGCTAGAACCCACCATAGACGCGTTGGCCGAAGTGGTTGACATCACGGCGCGCGACCGCCGGCGCTTTAAGAAGTTACTCGAAGAATCCAAAAGCTTTGAGTCGCTGCCCATTCGTAATCGCCTGACCGACGTCGAGGTGGCGCGATTTGCGGCGCAGCGCTTTCGCTTTCCTGGTGTCGAGATCAAGGCGCGGCTGTTTCGCAACTACCCCTACGGTGAACTTGCCAGCCACGTGATTGGCTACATCGGGCGCATCAACACCAGCGAAAAAGAAAAGATCGAAAACGACGACGACCAAGCCAACTACCGGGGAACCGAGTACATCGGCAAGCTTGGCGTGGAGCAAAGCTTTGAGCGCCAGCTCCACGGCGTCACCGGGGTCGAGCACATCGAAACCTCGGCGGGCGGACGGGCCGTGCGCCGCCTCTCCAGCAGTGCGGCCACGCCTGGTGACACGGTGGCACTTGCCATCGATATCAAACTGCAGTACCTGGTGGAGCAAATGTTTGGTGAGCGCCGGGGCGCCCTTGTGGCCCTAGACCCAAAAACGGGAGAAGTTCTGGCCTTTGTCAGCAAGCCGACCTTTGACTCCAATCTTTTTGTCGAGGGCATAGACCAAGACAACTGGCAAATGCTTAACGAGTCGCCCGATCGTCCGCTGCTGAACCGGGCATTGCGGGGGACCTATCCACCGGGCTCGACTTATAAGCCCTTTTTGGCCCTGGCCGCGCTGGAGACCGGAACCCGCAGTGCCGCTGCATTGGTAAACGATCCCGGCTTTTACATGTTTGGTGGCCACCGCTTTGGCAGCCCGGAGAATGAGCGTGGCGGCATCATGGATATGCGCCGGGCGATTGTCGAGTCCAGCAACGCTTATTTCTACTCCCTGGCCAACGAGCTGGGGGTGGACACCATGCACGATTTCATGAAACCACTGGGCTTTGGCCAGATCACTGGTATTGACGTGCTGGGCGAGGTGCGCGGCGTGCTGCCCAGCCAGGAGTGGAAGCGCAACTATTACAAGCGCCCGGAGCAAAAGAAGTGGTATGCGGGCGAGACCATCTCCTTGGGCATTGGCCAGGGCTACAACAGCTTCACCATGCTGCAAATGGCCCAGGCCACAGCAACCGTGGCCAATCGTGGAGTGAAAAACCACCCACGCCTTGTCATCGCCACGCAGGACGCTAGCAGCCATGTGCGCACGGAACTTGCGCCGCAGGCGCCGCAGGATTTGGGATTTAAGCCGGAAAACATCGATGTGGTGGTCAGCGCCATGGTGGGTGTTACGCAAGAAGGCACATCCACGCGCGTGTTCCTTGGCGCGCCCTACCTCAGCGGCGGCAAGACCGGCACCGCGCAGGCAGTGAGCTTGGGCAAAAACGAGAAATACAACGCAGCACGCATGGAAGAGCGCCAACGCGATCACTCACTCTACGTGGCATTCGCCCCGGCTAAAGACCCCCAAATCGCCTTGGCTGTGATCGTGGAAAACGCGGGCTTTGGCGCGGCATCGGCCGCGCCCATTGCACGGCGGGTGTTTGACTATTGGCTACTTGGGCAGTACCCCAGCGTGGAAGACCTTGTCGCGGTCAGCAAAGGGCAGGCCGCAGCACCCCTGGGCCTGGTTCGGCGCGCCGCCGATTTGCCTTGGCCACCACCGGGGGCCAGACCGTAGACCCAGCGCGTCCGAGATAAGCCCTTAGCGCAAAAACGCATCCCAGCCGGTTTTGAGAATCAGCGCGCTGACCACCAGCAAGAAGCCCTTGCGGACAAAGCCGGTGCCGTATTTCAGTGCTAAATGCGTGCCCCCCAGGCTGCCCACCATATTGGCTATGGCCATGGCCAGCACAAAATGCCACCAGACATGGCCCTTGAGCGCAAACAGCGCCAATGCCGCGAGATTGCTCGCGGTGTTGAGCAGTTTGGCGCTGGCCGAGGCGTTTAAGAAGTCGTAGCCCGCCACGCGAACTAGCAAAAAGACCAAAAAACTGCCTGTCCCCGGCCCAAAAAACCCGTCATACAGGCCAATACAGGCACCAATGGCGCACAAAACCACGGTCTGCGCACGCCCGGAAAATCGCGGCAGGTGGCTGCGCCCCAGGTCTTTTTTGGCCAGCGTGTAGGCCAGCAACACCACCAGCAAAAACGGAAGCGCCTTGCGCAAAAACGCAGGGTCTATTTGCGTGACCAGCCAAGCCCCGGCCAGCGATGCGGCTAAAGCTGCGACGCACGCAGGGGCCAGCGCCTTCCAAGGCAGCTGCACCTTGCGGCTATATTGCAGCGTAGCCAGGGCCGTACCCCACACCGAAGCCCCCTTGTTGGTGCCAAAAAGCGTCGCCGGCGCAGCGCTGGGGAAGGTGGCAAACAGCGCCGGCATCAAAATCAGCCCTCCGCCACCCACAATAGAGTCCACAAATCCCGCGGCCAGGGACGCTACGGTTACGACGATCAGGTCCATCATTGCGCGGCGCTTCCCATCTGAGTCGGCAGTACGTGAAAAGCGAGCATGTGAAACGTAATGGAGGTTTGGTGGCTTGTGCTGACTTGGCCCCCGCGCGTGGCGATCATGCAGTCGGCCCGGTCAAAAGCCTTTCGATTCTAGGCTCGCCTTATAGGCGCACCCGTTCCCATAACGCACCGTTTGTGGCTCAATATTTGCTTAAATATGGTGCAAAAATCAATACGCAATAAAAATTGCACCAACATAAAGCATATTTACTATGGAACCAGGTATAGGCGCACTAAAACAAGGCATGGATGCCCTATTCATCTTGTTGGGGGCCGTCATGGTGCTCGCCATGCACGCAGGATTTGCATTCCTGGAGCTCGGCACCGTGCGCCGCAAGAACCAGGTCAACGCCTTGGTCAAAATTCTGGTTGATTTTTCGGTGTCGACAGTTGTCTACTTTTTGGTTGGCTACACGGTGGCGTACGGAAGCGACTTTTTTGTCGGTGCTGAGCAGCTTGCGGCGAAAAATGGTTACGAGTTGGTGAAATTCTTCTTTCTGCTCACTTTTGCCGCCGCGATTCCGGCCATTGTTTCAGGGGGTATCGCCGAACGCGCCAAGTTTTGGCCCCAACTGATTGCTACGGCGGTGATCGTCGGTCTGGTGTACCCGGTTTTTGAGGGCATCGCATGGAACCAGCACTTCGGCGTGCAAGCATGGATCCGTGAGCTCACGGGCGCCGAGTTTCACGACTTCGCCGGCAGCGTCGTGGTTCATGCTGTTGGCGGGTGGATTGCCTTAAGTGCGGTTTTGTTGCTTGGCGCGCGCAGCAACCGGTACCGAAAAGACGGCGCCATTTCGGCGCACCCGCCTTCGAGCATTCCATTTTTGGCGCTGGGGGCATGGATTTTGACCATCGGCTGGTTTGGCTTCAACGTGATGAGCGCCCAAACGTTGGACAAGATTTCCGGCTTGGTCGCCGTGAACTCGCTGATGGCCATGGTCGGGGGCACCTTGGTGGCCTTGGTAATGGGAAAAAACGATCCCGGGTTTTTGCACAACGGCCCACTGGCCGGCTTGGTGGCAGTGTGCGCAGGCTCGGACCTGATGCACCCGCTGGGAGCCCTGGTCGTGGGATGCATCGCGGGCGCCATTTTTGTGGTGATGTTCACACTGACCCAAAACCGTTGGAAGATTGACGATGTACTGGGCGTTTGGCCCTTGCATGGCTTGTGCGGCACCTGGGGAGGGGTGGCGGCAGGCCTATTTGGCTCGCAATCGCTGGGCGGACTGGGCGGTGTGAGCCTTGGTGCGCAACTGTTGGGTACCGCATTGGGCGTGGTCTGGGCTTTGGTCGGCGGCTTTGTCGTTTACGGCGTACTCAAAGCCAGCGTTGGACTGCGCATGAGTCAGGAAGAGGAGTTTGACGGTGCCGACTTGAGCACCCACAAAATCAGCGCTTCGCCGGACCGCGAATCCAATTGGTAAGCGAAAACGCGAGCCCAAGACGCAAAAAATGCTGACAAAGTCCGCTAAAAAGGCCCGAAATTGACATTTACAAAAATAAAAAGCGCAAATTCGTACATTTAGCGCATAATGGTCACGCTTTGCCGAAGGGTCGGCCAAGCAGGTTTGCGGTGTATGGTCAGTTTCGCGTCTGCTCTAAGTCTTTATTGGTTTGTTGATTGCGGTTTTGGACTCCATCGCGTTTTGAGTTATTTTGAGGAGTCCTTGCATGGGCAACAAACTTTACGTAGGCAACCTGCCTTATTCTTTCCGTGATGAAGATCTGCAACAAGCTTTTGCAGCACACGGTTCTGTATCCAGCGCAAAAGTCATGATGGAACGCGACACGGGCCGCTCCAAAGGCTTTGGCTTTGTGGAAATGGGCAGCGACGCGGAAGCTCAAGCAGCTATCAGCGGCATGAACGGCCAACAATTTGGCGGTCGTGGCCTGGTGGTCAATGAAGCCCGTCCGATGGAGCCTCGTCCTCCCCGTACTGGCGGCGGCGGGTTCGGCGGCGGCGCTGGCGGTGGCGGCGGATACGGTGGCGGTGCTGGCGGTGGCGGCGGACGCAGCGGCGGCGGCGGATATGGTGGCGGTGCTGGCGGTGGCGGCGGACGCAGCGGCGGCGGCGGGTACGGCGGTGGTGCTGGAGGTGGCGGCGGCGGTTACGGCGGTGGCCGTAGCGGCGGCGGTGGCTACTAAGCCGTCCACTGCGACGAAAGCATTGGCCTAGCGCCAATTTAAAAAGGGCCTCTTGGGGCCCTTTTTTGTTGCTCAATCCACCAGTGAAAGTGTTAGCTGCCCCGGTGTTTGCGCGGCTGGCTGGCCATCACCCGATCAAATACGGTATTGGGGAGTAAACGCAACAAGGTGGCCACCCAGCCCATTTGCCAGGGAATGACTCGGTAGCTGGTTCCTGCACCAATCGTGCTAAACGCACGCTGCGCAAACGCTTCTGCAGTCATGAGAAATGGCATGGCGTAGCGGTTCTTTTGCGTCAGCGGCGTATCGACGTAGCCCGGAGCAATCGTGACCACCTTTACGCCCGTGCCGCGAAGTTCCCCCCGCAGCGACTCGCAGTAGCTGATGGCGGCGGCTTTGCTCGCGCAGTAGGCGCCGTGGCCGGGAAGTCCGCGAATGCCGGCCACGCTGGCAATGCCCACCAGCGTGCCGCTACGGCGTGCACGCATAGGCCCAATAAAAGGGTGAAAGGTGGCAGCCATGCCCGTGTTGTTGGTCGCAAACACCCGCGCCATGGCATCAAGGTCTTCCCGTTGGGCTGAATCGACCCCGATGCTGATACCTGCATTGGCAATCACC
>CANHZG010000118.1 GCA_947464995.1 Comamonadaceae bacterium
TGCTCGGTCGAGCGCATTTACGTGCACGAAAAAGTCTACGACGCCTTTGTTGAGGCTTTCCTTCAGACCGTGGAAGATTTTAAAGTTGGGGATCCCGCAGCCGAGGATACTTATATCGGGGCCCTAACACGTGCGCAACAACTCGACGTACTCGACGCCCAGGTGGCCGACGCCAAGGCCAAAGGCGCCACTCTGCTGTGTGGCGGGCACCGTCTGGACGCGCCCGGCAACTGGTACGCACCGACTGTTTTCACAAACGTTAACCACAGCATGGAGTTGATGCGCGAGGAGAGCTTTGGTCCGATCATCGGTATCCAGAAAGTCTCGGGCGACGCCGAGGCCGTGCGGCTCATGAACGATACACGCTACGGCCTCACGGCGAGCGTCTTCACGCCTGACCAGACGCGCGCCAAGACCCTTCTGTCCCAGGTCAACGCAGGTACTGTTTATTGGAACTGTTGCGACCGTGTTAGCCCGCGCCTGCCCTGGAGCGGTTACGGCGATTCCGGCCTCGGTCTGACCCTGTCCACCTATGGCATCCAGACGTTCACGCGGCCCAAGGCATGGCATATGCGACAACCCTAATTTAGGTACTACAGCTTGTGAATCGTCCGTGTTCATCCCTTGGACAAGCGCAAAAGGTGGGAAACAGGCTATTGCGTGAGTATCCGCAGTGGGCGACGAGTTCGGGACACGGGCCGAGAAGTGACAAAACTGAGCTGGCAGAACTGGTCAGATGACGTATTTTTCTTCCTTAGAGGAAGCTTATGGTTACGCCGTGGGTTGCGCCCCGCTAAACACGAGTAGCACTGCGCGCTTACTCATTGGCCCTTATGCAGTTTTTCAGAAGGAGAACGAATTGTCAGATTTACATCTTGTCTCGGCTACAAAGCTGGCCGAAATGATCAGGGCTCGCGAAGTGAGTGTGGAGCAGATCGCACAGTCGACTCTGTCTCGCATCGATGAGATCAATCCCAAGTTGAATGCTCTTATATATGTCGATCGCCAACAGATCCTCCATGATGCGAAGGAGCTGGACGCTGCAGTTCAGCGTGGAGGGCCTCTGGGCCTGATACACGGCGTTCCTTACACGATCAAGGACAACACCTCGATGAAGGGTTTACCCTTCACCAGCGGCTTCAAGCCTAATCATGGAAACATTGGTGCCTACGATGCGGAGGTCTACAAACGACTTCAAGCGGCAGGCGGCCTCTTTATTGGCAAGACAAATTTGCCTGAGTTTGGTTACTACGGTGGTTGCGAGGGGCATGAGTATGGTGCGGCACACAACCCGTTTAAACAAGGTTACTCAACCGGCGGGTCAAGCGGTGGTGCAGCAGCATCGGTAGCGGCGGGAATCACACCGCTCGCGGAAGGCAACGATGGCGCTGGGTCGGTGCGTATCCCTTCATCGCTCTGCGGAACTGTCGGCCTCAAGCCAACTGCCGGTGTTGTGCCCGAAACTCTTTTCCCCAATCGATACCACTCGTTTCTCTTTCACGGCCCTATCACTCGCACCGTTGCTGATAGCGCTCTAATGATGGACGTGTGGTCAGGCCCGTCTGATGCCGATCCCAAGACAATCGAAAAACCGGTCCCGTCCTTCGTTGAAGCTATTAAGGGCAATATTAAGGGTCTGAGATTGGCATGGACAGACGACCTAGGTACCGGCGTTCACGTTGACCCTGAGGTGCTAGCCATCTGCCGTGACGTATTGGGCGACCTATCGAAACTTGGAGTTATCGTCACAGAAGCGGCGCCCAAATGGGATGGTGACATCTCTAAGGCCATGTGGAACGGTCTTTGGATTCCGGCCTTTGCTGAGGTTTACGACCTACACGATTGGGCGGCTCTGGATGGCGAGGTCGACGACTATCTAATTGAGATCATGAGAGCAGCTGAGACCACCACCGCTGTGGACGTTGCCAGGGGAAGCATCGTCCGTGGCAGGATGTGGGATATCTTCACAGCCTTCATGAAAGACTACGATGTGCTGGCATCCCCGACGCTCACATCTGCGACCTTTCCGCATGGAGAGTTCGCACCAAAATGGCTGCATGGCAAGTCGGTTCGTGAGCAGATCCTTGACTGGCTGCTCACCTATCCCTACAACATGTTGTCCAATCCGGCACTTACCATTCCGGCTGGCTTCACCTCCGACTCTAGACCTGTGGGAATCCAATTTGCTGCCCGTCCCCGACAAGACGCCTTGCTACTGCGTCTTGCGCGCAACCTTGAGGAGGTCCGTCCCTGGGCCAACGCCTACAGGACCATCTAAAGCCGTGTTTACCGCCTTGTCCAACTGACACGAAAACAGATCTGCGCCAGCCGCGTAAGAATCCAATTAGCGCAGTTCTTTACTGGCAGCAATTAGCGTGAAGGCGAGCCAAGCGAGGTGCTCAATTCGCAATTGCTCAAAACTGCATTACAATGTCATTCATAAAACCAAGGGAAAAGTGACCATGGCTGCAAACCAACTCGTGCAAGCGCGAATTGACGGAGTGATCAAGGAGGAAGCGGCCGCTGTCCTGGCTGCCATGGGATTGACCGTGTCGGATGCCGTGCGGCTGATGCTGACCAAAGTGGCCCATGACAAGGCCTTGCCGTTCGAGCCGCTGATTCCCAACGCCACGACCATTGCCGCAATGAAGGACGCCCGAGCTGGGAAGGTGACCAAGGCCGCCAACCTAACGGCGTTGTTTGTTGATCTCAATGCGGACGCCTGACTACACCGGCCAGTTCAGACGGGATTACAAGCGCGAAACCAAAGGCCAGCACCGGGCGACGCTCGAAGCCGACCTTCACGCTGTTTTGTCTGCATTGCTGGCTGATCGATCCTTGGAGCCTCGTCACCGCGACCACGCGCTCACTGGCGACTGGAAGGATCACTGGGACTGCCACGTCAAACCTGACCTGGTTTTGATCTACCAAAAGCCCGATGCCGACGTTCTGCGACTTGTGCGGTTGGGTTCGCATTCCGAGCTAGGACTGTGAAAGGTTTTTGGCCTCCAGGATTGAGACCAGGGGTTTATGTTGGAACATCGCCTTCGGGGGTCGCAGGCTGCCACAGCGCCATCTATCAATGCACCTCGGTGACACGCGCCAGTCCAGTTTTCGGGCGTAATTGCTCACTGTGTCCCCGAGCGCCCGATGCACGTCGCCACCCCACATTCAACCTGACCAACCTCCATGAAACTTCGCCCCACCTTGGACTTTTTGCTCAACGACTGGCTTAAGACCACCGACCTGACACAGCGCGCGCGTTTTGGTGATCACTCTCGCGAAACCTTTGACGCTGTGCTTGACACCTGCGAGCGCATTGCGCGCGAGAAGTTTGCTCCTTTTAACCGGCTTGTAGACGTGCAAGAGCCGCACTTTGACGGCGAAAAAGTCGTTCTTCCCCAGGCCACGCACGATGCGGCCAAGGCCTATGCCGATTCGGGCATGCTCAGCGCCGCGCAAGACTTCGAGGCGGGCGGCATGCAGCTACCCTACAGCGTAGAGGCGGCGGCCAACTCCTTTTTTGCCTGTGCCTCGATCAGCATTAGCTCGGGCATGCTGACCACCGGTAACGCCAATTTGCTGATGGTGCACGGCAGCGCTCTGCAAAAAGAGGTGTTTGCCAAGAACGAATTCAACGGCCGCTTCTCCGGCACCATGTGTCTGAGCGAGCCCCAGGCAGGGTCCAGCCTGTCGGACATCACCACCCGGGCCGTGCCCGATGGCGTTGACTTCGAGTCCGAACCGCTTGGTGCGCGCTACCGCCTCAGGGGCAACAAAATGTGGATATCGAGCGGCGAGCACGAACTGTCCGAGAACATTATTCACCTGGTGCTGGCCAAAATACCGGACGCCAATGGCGCGCTGGTGCCCGGCACCCGCGGTATTTCGCTCTTTATCGTGCCAAAAAAGCTGGTGGGCACGGATGGCCAGCTCACCGGCGTGCGCAACGATGTGGCCCTGGCCGGTCTGAACCACAAGCTGGGTTGGCGCGGCACCACCAACACCTTGCTCAATTTTGGCGAGGGAAAGTACCCCGTTAAGGGCCAGTCTGGTGGTCCCTTTGGCAGCGGCGCGGGCGCCGTGGGCTACCTGGTTGGCAAGCCCGGCGAGGGTCTGCGCTGCATGTTCCACATGATGAACGAAGCGCGCATCGGCGTGGGTATCGCTGCCACCATGCTAGGGCTTGCCGGTTACTACGCCAGCCTGGACTACGCCAAAAACCGGCCTCAGGGCCGTCCCATGGGGGCAGGGGGGAAAGACCCGTCACAGCCCCAAGTGCGCATCATTGAACACAGCGATGTCAAACGCATGCTACTGGCGCAAAAAGCCTACGGTGAAGGCGCGCTGGCGTTGGCGCTTTACTGCGCCCGATTGGTGGATGAACAACACACCGCTGACGCCGATGCTGCCGATGAGGCCCGCCTGCTGCTCGAAGTGCTCACGCCCATTGCCAAGAGCTGGCCCAGCGAATGGTGCCTCGAGGCCAATTCGCTGGCTATCCAGGTGCACGGCGGCTACGGCTACACGCGCGATTTTCCGGTGGAGCAGTACTGGCGCGATAACCGGCTCAACATGATCCACGAGGGCACCCATGGCATCCAGGCCATGGACCTGCTGGGGCGCAAAGTGCTGATGGAAAACGGGCGCGGCATGCAGCTGTTGGCTGCGCGCATGCAGGCCACCATGGGGCGCGCGGCGCCCAACACGGTGCTTGCGCCCTATGCCGAAGCTCTGAGCAAGGCCCTCGCCAAGGTGGGTGCTGCCACGCAAGCGGCTTGGTCTACCGACGCACCCGCCGAGGCGCTGGCCAATGCAGTGCCTTATATGCAGGCCTTTGGCCACACGGTGTTGGCCTGGATTTGGCTGGAAGTGGCCTTGGCTACCCTGGAGGCGGATCCGGCGCAAGCCCAAGTTGTATCCCTTGGCCGCTTGGGCGCGGCGCGCTTCTTTTTCCATTACGAGTTGCCGAAAATAGGTGCCTGGCTGAATGTGGTGCAATCGCGTGACATGACCTGTGCAAGCTTTCCTGAGGACGCCTTCTGATGGCTTTTATAAAAAAATACAACGGCACCACCGACGTGCGTCTGCTGCGCATGGAGCGTTGGACGTGGATTCTGATTTATGGGGGTCTGCTGACCAGCATGTTGTCTTACTTTATGCCCGCCACACCGGAGGGCGACGTCAACGTGTTGCAGATTTGCGGGCTGCTGGCGGTGGCGGTGGGGGTGGCGCTGATCGCGGTGCGCGCCCGCCTGCACGGAAAGTAGCCTCGCCCTGCGCCTGTCGTATCGCTGTGGCGACAGTCGGCATCGCGCCTGTGGCGGCAAAATTGTTTTCGTTCTATTAACGCCTTTTATTTGAGGAATTCGCATGACTCGCACCATCCAGAAACTGTTTGATTTGACGGGAAAAACCGCCTTGGTAACCGGGGGCTCGAGGGGCCTGGGCCTGCAAATGGCGCACGCTCTGGGTGAAGCCGGCGCCAAGGTTTTGATTACGTCGCGTAAGGCGGCGGACCTGGAGCAGGCCGCGGCCGAGTTGCAGGCTGCGGGCATTGACGCCCGCTGGGTGGCCGCAGATTGTGCCAAAGACAGTGAAATCACCCGCCTGGTGGACGAGACCCTGCACCGCCTGGGCGACATCGACATCTTGGTCAACAACGCCGGCGCCGCCTGGGGCGCAGCCGCCGAAGACCACCCCATTGAGGCCTGGGACAAAGTGATGAATCTTAATGTGCGTGGCTACTTCTTGCTCAGCCAGGCAGTGGCCAAGCGCAGCATGATCGCCCGCCGCTCGGGTCGCATCATCAACGTGGCGTCCATCGCCGGTCTGGGCGGTAACCCCGAGGGGATGAACACCATTGCCTACAACACATCCAAGGGCGCGGTCATCAACTTCACCCGCACCCTGGGTGCGGAGTGGGGCAAGTACAACATTACCGTAAACGCCATCTGCCCGGGCTTTTTCCCCAGCAAAATGACGGCGGGCACTTTGAAAGCCCTGGGTGAAGAAAAGCTCGCCGCCCACGCCCCGCTTAAGCGTCTGGGTGACGACGAAGACCTCAAAGGCCTGTGTGTGCTTTATGCGTCCGACGCGGGCAAGCACATCACAGGCCAGTGGCTGGCGGTAGACGGCGGCGTAAGCGTTATCACCGGTGGCTAACGACGCGGTGTCGGCGGCGGCCTTGAATTCTTGGGAACGCTTGGCGGGTTTTGGGGTGGACATTCCCTTTGTCAGGCACCTGGGCTTTGTGTTGACGCAGTTTGCTTCCGGTCAATCCGAGATCACCTACACCGCACAGGCCGAGCACCTCAATTCGTACGGCGTGACCCACGGAGGCGCGGTCATGACTTTGCTAGACGTTTCCATGGCCACCGCCGCACGCAGCGACGTGCCCGAGCAGGGCGTGGTGACGATTGAGATGAAGACCAGCTTCATGCAGCCCGCAACCGGCCCGCTGGTTGCCCGTGGCACTCTAGTGCAGCGCACGGCGACCTTGGCGTTTACCCAAGCCACTATTTACGACGCCAAAGGTCAAGCTTGCGCTAGCGCCATGGGCACCTTCAAATACATGAAGCGCGCCCCGGGCGCTGTAGCTGGCGACAGCCAGGCGGGCCCATCGGCGCCCATTTCAACGGACTAAAAGGAAACAACCACCATGCCTGTGAACCGCCAAATTCAGCTCGACAACCGCCCCAAGGGCGAAGCCCAGGCCAGCAACTTTGTGCTGGTGAGCAGCGAGACGCCCGCCCTGAAAGACGGCGAAGTGCTGGTACGCCACCACTTTTTGAGCCTGGACCCGTATATGCGCGGCCGCATGAACGATGCCAAAAGCTACACCCAACCCCAAGCGCTGGGCCAGACCATGGGCGGCGGTACGGTGGGCGAAGTGCTGGAATCTCGCAACTCGCACTATCCCGTGGGCACCTGGGTGGTGGGCATGGGCGGCTGGCAGGAGTACAGCGTGGTCGATGCCTCGCTGCCCGGCGCACTGCGCACAGTAGACACCCGCCATGTGCCCCTGAGCGCCTACCTGGGCGCCGTGGGCATGCCCGGCGTGACCGCGTACTACGGGCTAGTGCACATCATTGCGCCCAAAGCGGGTGACACCTTGGTCGTCAGTGCCGCGACCGGCGCGGTGGGCAGCGCCTTTGCCGCTTTGAGCAAGGCGCGCGCTTGCCGCACCGTGGGCATTGCCGGTGGCCCCGAAAAATGCAAATACGCAGTGGACGAACTTGGCTTTGACGCCTGCATTGACTACAAGCTCTTCTCCGACGCTGCCAGCCTGTCGGCTGCCATTGCCGCAGCCTGCCCCAAGGGCATTGACGGCTATTTTGAGAACGTGGGTGGCATGGTACTCAACGCCGTGCTGCCGCTGGTAAACCCTTTTGGCCCGATAGCAGTGTGCGGGATGATTGCCGGCTACAACGGCGTACCGATTGTGCTCAACCAGCCTGCGTTGATTTTGATGCAGCGCCTCAAACTAGAGGGTTTCATTGTCAGCGAGCACATGGAGGTCTGGCCCACTGCGCTGGCCGAACTCGGCGGCCTAGTCGCCAGCGGCAAGTTACGAGCCCGGGAAAGCGTTGCCCAAGGCCTGGAGAACGCGCCCGAGGCATTTTTGGGCCTGCTCAAGGGCAAGAACTTTGGCAAACAACTCGTCAAGCTGGTCTAAATGAACACCGCCGCCACGCATGAGGTGTTTAACCAGGCTAGAAGCCTGGAAAACTACAACCTGTTTGACGGCAACCAGGGCCTGCAAAGCGCGCTCAAATTCAACGCGCCAGGACTCAACACAGCAGATTTACAGACTCTCGGCGCGCGCCTGGGCAGCGCCGATATGCAAACCCATGCGCAGCTGGCTAATGTGCACACCCCGCAACTGCGCAGCCACGACCGCTATGGCCACCGCGTTGACCAGGTCGAATTTCACCCCAGCTACCACGCCTTGATGGCTGAGGCCACGCGTGCGGGTCTGCACGGCAGCCCGTGGCCCACTTTCTTTGACGCCAAGCCCGGCACCTCGACCGCGCACCTGCGCCGTGCGGCGGCGTTTTCTATGTTTACCGAGCTAGAGCCGTCCATGCTCTGCCCGATTTCCATGACCTACGCTGTCATGCCGGCGCTGCGCAGCAATGCCGCCATTTACCAAGACTGGGCGCCGGGCCTCTGCAGCCCTCAATACGACCCGGCCCTGAAGCTATTCAGCCAAAAAACCGGCCTGACCATGGGCATGGGCATGACCGAAAAGCAGGGCGGCTCGGACGTGCGCGCCAACACCACCCAGGCCACAGCCGATGGCAGTGACGCCTGGGGCCAGCGCTTTACGCTGGTGGGGCACAAATGGTTTTTTTCGGCGCCCATGTGCGACGCGTTTTTGGTGCTGGCGCAGTCGGCGGCGGGCTTGAGCTGCTTTTTTCTGCCCCGCGTGCTGCCCGATGGCAGCCTGAACCAGTTGCGCATCCAGCGCCTTAAAGACAAGCTGGGCAACAAGGCCAACGCCAGCTCTGAGGTGGAGTTTGTGGGCGCCACCGCCTGGCTGGTGGGCTTGGAGGGGCGCGGCGTGCCGCAGATTCTGGAAA
>CANHZG010000119.1 GCA_947464995.1 Comamonadaceae bacterium
TACGAGCGGCTGGTTTGGAGAAAAATACCGCCGTCGGTAAAAACCGGAATATAGGCGTTGTACAGACTCGGAACATCCTTGATATTGAGCTGCATGACGCTGGGACGCATTGCGGGATTGCCCAAAACGGAGTCCGACCAACCAGGTGTTGGCTGCGGGATAGTGGGCGGAGCGGGTGTTGGCATACGAATGTTCACTTCTTGCAGGTGTTAGGACAATTCGGGCGAAAGCGCGTGTTGGGCCTGGCAGACCAACGACTCTAAGAGCAAGCCCGCATTAAAGGGGTGGTCTACGGTTCGCTGATGGGCGTTAAGCTGTTGGTTCCAACGGGTCAACGCGGCTACCGACCTTGGCTCGCACAGGGTCTGCGGGGCGAAAAACCGGGGCGGTGCATTCACCGCCAAAGCCAGCAGATCGTGGCACAACTTGTGCTGCGCATCCAACAGTTCACGCCCGCTCCAGTCCCGCACATAGGCCACATCGCCACGCGCCATGGCCTTGGCAAAACCGGCCCACAGCGTCGCGTCCCGCCCCGACTGGGCCCAAGCCAAGGCATCCTCTGGCCGTTGGCCGCAAATTATCAACGCCTCCCCCGCTTGCTTGGCCTCAACCCCTTGGGCCATCAACCACGCCCGGGCTGCCTCTGTATCCGGCCATTGCATGCCGTGCGCCAGGCACCGGCTGCGGATGGTAGGCAGTAACTGGTGTGCCGATTCACTGGCAAGTACGAACTTGACGTCACCTGGGGGCTCTTCCAAGGTCTTGAGCAAGGCGTTGGCAGCGATGGCATTCATGTCCTCTGCCGGGTACACCAGCACCGCTTTGCCGCGTCCGCGTGCGCTGGTGCGCTGCGAAAATTCGATCGCGTCACGCAGGGCCTCGACCCGTATTTCTTTGCTCGGCTTGCGCTTTTTGTCGTCGATATCGCTCTGGGCCTTTTCGCCCAATGGCCAGCCAAGTTCGAGCATGCGCGTCTCTGGCATCAGCACACACAGGTCGGCGTGGGTGCGAACATCAATGGCATGGCAGCTTGCGCACTGGCCGCAGGCGCCCATTTCACCGACGTTTTCACACAACCAGGCGCGCACCAAGGCCATGCCCAAACCATACTGGCCCAGGCCTGAAGGTCCGCTCAACAGCCAGGCATGGCCGCGCTGTTGCAACAAGGCTTTGGCTTGCGCCTGGATCCAGGGTGGCGTGGCCATCATGCCAAAAATCCCTTGGCCTTTACGACCCTCAGTACCTCGTGCCAAACCGCATCTGGGTCCTGGTTGGCATTAATTTGTGCAAAGCGATGCGGCTGCTGCGCCATGCGCCGTGCGTAGCCGGACGCTACCTGTTCAAAAAAAGCCTCCGGTTGCGACTCAAATTTGTCGGGCACCCGTGCGCCAGCCAAGCGCTGGGCCGCTACAGGCGCAGGCAAATCAAACCACAGGGTTAGCTGGGGTTGCAGCAAGCCCGCCGAGGCCAAACCCAGGTCATGCGTGGGACCGCTGCCTTGCACCCACTGTTCCAACATGCCCAACGTGTCCCAGTCAAACCCACGACCGCTGCCTTGGTAAGCAAAGGTGGCGTCTGAAAAGCGGTCACACAGCACCACCTGGTCTCGGGCCAATGCAGGGGCGATAACCAGAGCAATGTGATCGCGCCGGGCTGCAAAAACGAGCAAAGATTCGGTTAATGCGTCCATGGCTTCATTCAGGACCAGCTTGCGCAGAGTCTCGGCCAATGGCGTTCCGCCAGGCTCGCGGGTGCGAACCACCACCCTGCCCTGGGCTTCAAAGGCCTGCGCCAAGGCTGTGATGTGCGTGGACTTGCCCGCACCATCTATGCCTTCAAAGCTAATGAATAAGCCGCCCATCGTTGCTGTACTTTCTGTGCTTGTTTATTTGCCGCGCTGGTAGGTGTTAACCGCGCGATTGTGCTCTTCCAGCGTCGCGCTAAACGCGCTGCTGCCATCGCCCCGCGCCACGAAATAAAGCGCCTTGGAGGGAGCAGGATGCACCGACGCCCACAGCGCTTGGCGCCCAGGCATGGCAATCGGCGTGGGGGGCAGACCGTTGCGGGTGTAGGTGTTGTAAGCGGTATCGGTCTGAAGGTCGGCTTTGCGCAGATTGCCGTCAAACGCCGCGCCCATACCGTAAATCACCGTGGGGTCCGTCTGCAAGCGCATTCCCAGCAGCAGCCGGTTGTTAAATACGGCCGAAATCTGGGCCTGATCGGCCGTCAGG
This sequence comes from Comamonadaceae bacterium, assembly GCA_947464995.1. Classification (GTDB taxonomy): domain Bacteria; phylum Pseudomonadota; class Gammaproteobacteria; order Burkholderiales; family Burkholderiaceae_C; genus Allorhodoferax. The sequence continues at coordinate 2,232 of CANHZG010000119.1, forward strand.
CCCGTTTCCTTTTCCACAATACTGGCCAGGATCAGGACCTGGTCGGCTGACTTTAGAGGCACCAAGGGGTTGCGTTGCGACCAGGTAGCGGCCAACTTGCGGTCCATGGCGCGCAGGGCCCGTTGCAACACGCCCCAATCGCTACTGCCTTTGGAGTAGGTGTAGGTGTCCGGGAAAAACCGCCCCTCCGGGTGCACACCGGGGCGCCCGAGTTGCTCCATGATCTGCGCGTTGCTCAAGGCAGCCGATTCTGGCTTGAGCTTGTCGGCGGCTTGAAGCGCTTGGCGGACTTGCTGAAAAGTCCAGCCTTCAACCAAGGTGACGCTACGCAAAGCCTCGTCACCGCGCACCAGCTTTTGCAATACGCCATAGGGACTCAAGGTGCCGCTGAGTTCATAGCTGCCAGCGCGGATTTGGCGTGCCTGGCCCGAAAGCTTAAACCAGAGGTACAAAAGCGGGGCCGGCAGCGGCACACCCACACGGGCAATTTCGGCTGCCACTTCTTTGGGGCTGGTGCCTGGATCGATAGATAGGTCTAAGGTTCCTGGGGGCAGCTGCACCGGGTAAAAAACCCAACCGGTAGCGCACAGCACCACGACCACAACGCCGCCCAATACAGCGCCCAACCCCTTGGAAAACATAGTTCGCACCGCTAAAAAACTCCCCAAAAATCGATGGGGAATCATAAGGTAATGCCCGCCGTGTACGGGACGCCTGCGCCGGCCGCACCAAGCCTTGCCAGGGCAAACCAAATCCTTTGGAATTCATTGACCAGGATCAAGCGCACGGCTCTTTTGCCCTGAAAACGCGATTTGCATCCATTTGGCTCGCTCAAGATGCACTAGCCTTGCCGTGTTTGGGCGCCTGCCCCTCTTTTGGTACATGATGGACAACAGTTTTACCTGCAATGTGGACGATGTTTCGATAAGCGTGAGCGGGTTACGCACCCAATTGGTCCTGCGGATGCTGCAGCTCAAGGGCCGCACGTTGATTCCGGTGGTGCAAGGTGGCATGGGCGTCGGCATTTCAGCTGGCGGTTTAGCCGGTGCTGTGGCGCGGGCCGGCGGCCTAGGCACGATCTCGTCGGTTGATTTGCGCCGCTTGCATCCCGACTTAATGCAGCGTACGGGCCACCTGGACAAAGAGCCCGATGCACGCGAAATCATTGAGGCGGCCAACCTCGAGGGGCTGGACCGCGAGATTGTTCGGGCCAAGAAACTAGCCCTAGGCCATGGCATGGTGGCCGTCAACATCATGAAAGCCCTCAGCCAATACCAAGGCTATGTGCAACAGGCCTTGGTCAGTGGCGCCGATGCGCTGGTGGTGGGGGCCGGGTTGCCGCTGGACTTGCCTGAGCTGGCACGCGATTTCCCCAACACGGCCTTGATACCGATTTTGTCGGACGCGCGCGGCGTGCAGTTGCTGGTGCGCAAGTGGGAGAAGCGTGGTCGCCTGCCCGACGCTATCGTGATCGAGCACCCGCGCTTGGCGGGCGGCCACTTGGGCGCAGCCAACGTGGCAGATTTGCAAGACCCGCGCTTTGACTTCGAGGTGGTGCTGCCGCAGGTTCTGGCCTTCTTTCAGGCACAGGGCTTGGAAGGGAAGATTCCGCTAATCGTGGCGGGTGGCATTTCCTGCCACGCCGACATTGTGCGTTTGCAAGCGCTGGGCGCGTCGGCCGTACAAATGGGTACCGCATTTGCCGTCACCCAGGAGTGCGATGCCGCACCCGCATTCAAGCGCGTGCTTGCCCAGGCCAAACCCAAGGACATCGTCGAGTTTGTTAGCGTCTCAGGCCTGCCCGCGCGCGCAGTGCGCACGCCCTGGCTTAACAAATACCTGCGCATTGAGCCAAAGCTCAAGGCGGCAGCGCACCTGAAGAAGAAGTGCAATATGTCCTTCGACTGCCTGGCGCACTGCGGTTTGCGCGATGGCGACGGCAGCATTGGCCAGTTTTGTATTGACCAGCAGCTTGGCCATGCACTGGACGGTGACGTACATAAAGGCCTGTTTTTTCGGGGTGCGGGGGCACTGCCCTTTGGCGAGGAGATTCGCAGCGTGCAGGAGCTGATGGATTGGATGTTGGTGGGTACCAAGCCCCAGGTGCTCGAAGAGGCATTGCTGTGAAAGTTGAAAAATCGGTCCACGCGCGTAGCGGCTTGGCCGCGCAGTCCATTAGCGCAGACGTGCTGCAGGAAAAGTACCTCAAAGCCGGAGAAACCAGCGCCCAAGACATCTTTCACCGCGTAGCCAAAGCCTTGGCGTCCGTCGAAAAGCCCCAAGACCGGGCCAAATACGAGGCCTTGTTTTTGAACAATATGCGCGCCGGCGCGATAGGTGCTGGGCGCATCATGAGCGCGGCAGGCACCTCCATCCAGGCAACCCTGATCAACTGCTTTGTGCAGCCTGTGGGGGACTGCATCCAGGGCACCGACGAACAAGGCTACCCCGGCATTTACGAGGCGCTGCGCGAGGCCGCTGAGACCATGCGCAGGGGCGGCGGTGTGGGCTACGACTTCTCGCGCATTCGCCCGCACGGGGCCGAAGTCAAGGGCACTGCCTCTATTGCCTCGGGCCCTTGTAGCTATATCAATGTGTTTGACCACTCCTGCGCCACCGTGGAAAGCGCTGGGGCGCGTCGGGGTGCGCAAATGGGTGTGCTGCGAATGGACCACCCCGACGTGCTCGAATTCATAGGTGCCAAACGCACGCCCGGGCGCTGGAACAACTTCAACGTCTCGGTGGCCGTCAGCGACGCGTTCATGCACGCCTTGCAAACCAAGGCGCCGTGGGAACTGGTGCACCGCGCTAAGCCCTGTGCGGAGCGCATTGCCAAGGGCGCAAGCCTGCGCGACGACGGCATGTGGGTGTACCACACGCTTCCAGCCCAAGAACTCTGGGACGCCGTCATGCGATCAGCCTACGACTACGCAGAGCCCGGAGTCTTGTTTTTGGACACCATCCACCACGACAACAACCTGCGCGCAACCGAAACCATATCCGCCACCAACCCCTGCGGCGAACAGCCCCTGCCCCCCTACGGCTGCTGCGACTTGGGCCCGGTCATCCTCACGCGCTTTGTACGCAATCCGTTTGGCATCCAAGGCCCGGTGGGGTTTGACTTTGAAGCGTTTGACGCCGCCGTTGCGCTGCAGGTACGCGCGCTGGACAACGTGCTGGACCTGACGTTCTGGCCGCTCGCGCAACAAAAAGCCGAAGCCACAGCCAAACGCCGTATCGGCGTGGGCTTTACGGGGCTGGGTAACACCTTGGCAATGCTCTGCCTGCGCTACGACAGCGACGCTGGACGCACCATGGCAGCACGCATTGCCCGCCACATGCGCGACGCTGCGTATGCGTCATCCATTGCGCTAGCGCGAGAACGCGGCGCTTTCCCTACCTTCGATGCCAGCACCTATTTGCTTGGGGACAACTTTGTTGGCCGATTGCCCCAGCACCTTAAGGACGCCATCGCTGAACATGGCATTCGCAACAGCCACTTGCTCTCCATCGCCCCCACCGGAACCGTCAGCCTGGCCTTTGCAGACAACGCATCCAACGGAATCGAGCCGGCGTTTTCTTGGACTTACCAGCGAAAAAAGCGCGAGGCTGACGGCAGCACCAGCCAATACGCCGTAGAGGACCACGCTTGGCGGGTGTTTAAGCACCTCGGTGGTGATGTCAGCGCCCTGCCTGACTACTTTGTGTCTGCGCTGGACATGGCGGCCCAGGACCATATCGCCATGATGCAAGCCGTGCAGCCCTTTGTGGACACGGCGATCTCGAAAACCGTCAACGTCCCGGTGGACTACCCCTACTCCCAGTTCAAGGACCTGTATTTTCAGGCCTGGAGGGCGCAACTTAAGGGCCTGGCAACCTACCGTCCCAACGCCATTTTGGGATCGGTGTTGGCAGAAAACCCAGTTCAAACCACGCCTACGCCCGCAACGGCGGACGCCGCGTTTGACCCGATGCGCAGCGTCATCGAAAGCCGCCCCAAAGGCGCCTTGTCCGCGGTGGCCGAGAAGATCGAGTACTGGACCCAGGAAGGCCACAAGACGCTGTACCTGGTCGTGTCCTTTTTGCCGGTGCCCACGCCAAACGGCGAAGGCATGCTGGAACGCGCCATTGAGTTCTTTATGCCTGTGGGGCAAAACGGCGAGTCCCAGCAATGGATGACTTCTAGCATGCGCTTGCTGTCTTTGGCTGCTCGGGGCGGTTTTTTGCACCGCGCCTTGGGTGATATGCGCAAGGTGGCCTGGGACCGAGGGCCGGTGCGCATGGGCAGCTTTGTTCGTCACGACGGCGCTCAGGTGCCCCTGTGGCACGACTCCGAGGTGGCAGCCATAGCGTATGCGATTCAAAACATCATGTCTCAGCGCAACGATGGCGGTGCCACCGCCTTAGTCAGCGCACCGACCCCGACCGGTGTGAGCGAGCCGCCATTTCCACCTCCAAGCGTCACCAGCGGCAAGAAATGCCATGAGTGCGGCGCTCATGCCGTCATACGCAAAGACGGCTGCGACTATTGCACCCAGTGTGGTGCCATGGGAAGTTGCGGTTAAGGCATGCGGGTCAGCCCAAAGAGGTGCCTGAGTTAGGGCCGTATCCCAAAGCATTGACTTAGGTCAAGGGCGCAAGCAGGTGCCTGTGAGACGCTCCAGGCATCCCATTTTCACAGGAACAAACCATGGCCCATAAAAGCATTCGCACCATCCGTGAGGAGCATTCCTCGCTTGGCGCGATGTTGCGCTCCATGACATTGATGGTGCAGCGGGGCACTGGGGACAACCCCGAGAAATTTTTTGATGTATTGCGCGCCATGCTGTTCTACATGGACGAGTTCCCACAGCGTCTGCACCACACCAAAGAAACTGAATTGCTCTTTCCTTCTGTGGCGGCACGCTCGGCGGCCACGCGCGAAGTGATCGCGCAGTTGGAGCACGAGCACGCGGTCGGCGAAGCCAAGGTGCGAGAGTTGCAGCACTTGCTCTTGGCTTGGGAGTTGCTGGGTGACTCGCGACGTGCACTTTTTGAGGCTGCGCTCAAGTCGTTCGTGGAGTTTTACCTCATGCACATCCATCTGGAAGAAACCGTGGTGATCCCAGAAGCCTTAAAAGTGCTTGATGAAGCGGATTGGCAAGCCCTGGACGCCGCATTTGACGACCATTGCAATCCATTGACCGGAAAATACCAACGAGAGCCGCTGTACGACCGGCTGTTTACTCGCATCACCATGCACGCCCCGGCGCCCATTGGTCTGGGTTCTTAGGGCATTTCACCGCAATAGGCGAACTTTCGCTAAGCTAGCACCATGCGCAACACATCTCCTCTGTTCGTCTCCCTGCTGCTGGCAACTGCCTTCGGCAGCGTTGTGGCGCAAGATTTGCCAACCGTTACACCCAGCCAACTGCCACAGCAGTTGCAAGACCAATACGCAAGAAACCGCCCCGACCTGGGCCGCTATGGTCACTGCGCGGCCGGCTACGACAGCCGAACCGATGGTCTGAAAATGGCATTTAGTTGCGCCATTTACGTTCGCCTGTCCGCCCAAGGCGAACGCCAGGCGGTGGCCTTATGCAACGAACGGGCCAAGTTTCTAGGGGTGAAGGCGCGCTGCGCGCTCATTGAAGAGCGCTAGCTTGGGCAGAGCGCCGGCCGGCCCTGCATGGTTTGCGGGTATGGGCCAAAACGCATAATTGGGCTCATGGACACCCAATCGATTACCACCGCACCCATTAGCGACAACACTGCCCCATTGCCCAGCGGCATCGTTCGCCTGGAGCACCTGGGCGTCATCAAAGTCACCGGCTCGGACAATGCCGCCTTCTTGCACGGGCAACTGAGCAACGACTTTCTCAACATCGACGGCCACAGCGCCCGTTTGGCCGCCTTTTGCTCGGCTAAGGGGCGCATGCAAGCCAGCTTTATTGGGCTTCGCCGAGAAAACCAAGACCTGTTGCTGGTGTGCAGCCTCGACCTGTTGGGCGCCACGTTTAAACGCCTGTCGATGTTTGTCATGCGGGCGAAGGCACAACTCAGTGACGCCAGTGGCGAGTTTTTGCTTTATGGCGCCATCGGCGATGCAGCGCAAACCCTGGCGACTGGCTCACATGCGCCTTGGGCTACCTGCCAAGACGGCCACACGAGCCGGATCAACCTCTTCCCCGCCAACCAGATGCCGCGCCAGATGTGGATCATCCCGGCGGGCGGGCCCGCGCCACGGGGTCCGACTCTTCCCGCAGGCCGCTGGGCCTTGAGCGAGGTGCTCAGTGGTGTGGCCACGGTCAACGCGGCGGTAATCGATGCGTTGGTGCCGCA
>CANHZG010000120.1 GCA_947464995.1 Comamonadaceae bacterium
ATCTTGCCGGCCTTGATGTATTCGGCAAACTCGCTGTAGCCGCTGCCACCTACCGTCACGTTGCCGCCCAGCACCGCCGCCGTAGCTTCGCCGCCGCCACGAAAGGCGACGTAATTCACTTTGCGGGGGTCCACGCCCACCTTGGTAGCTAGCATGGAGGCGCAAATGTGCTCGGTCGATCCGCGCGAGCCGCCGCCCCATTTCACGCTGGCCGGGTCTTTTTTCATTTGCTCGACCACGTCTTTCAGGTTTTTGAGGGGCGAATCGGCCGGGACCACGAACACGTTGTATTCGCTGGTCAGGCGGGCAATCGGGGTGATTTTGTCCATGCCCACAGGTGGCTTGCCGGTGATGATGCCGCCTACCATGACCGCGCCGGTCATGATCAGGGCGTTGGGGTCGCCCTTGGAGGCGTTGACAAACTGCGCCAGACCGATCGCACCGGCCGCGCCACCCTTGTTTTCGTACTGCACCGTATCGGCCACCTTGGCGTCGATCAGCGCCTTGCCCAGCTCGCGTCCGGTGCCGTCCCAGCCGCCGCCGGGGTTGGCCGGAATCATCATCTTCAAGTTGGCGCCAGCGCGTGCGCTCAAGGGCAATGCACCCACGGCAGCCAAGGCGGCCAAGGATTTAAGGAAGTGGTCACGACGCATGCAAATCTCCAAGTTAAGTGGACTACCCCCCTATGATGCACGACGGGAATGACCGTTTGAACTACAAAGCCCGAGGGAAAACCCGAAAACCACCATGGCCCCTGAGGAAACCTGATGGACAGCATCCGCATCGATAAATGGCTTTGGGCCGCGCGCTTTTTCAAAACCCGCTCGCTGGCCACTGAAGAAGTGGGCAAAGGCCGGGTGCAGATCGCCGGGCACGACGTCAAACCCTCGCGCGAAGTGCGCGTGGGTGACACCGTGGTGCTGTGGCAGGCCGCTGTCAAGCGCACGGTTGTGGTCTTGGGCATCAGCGGCACGCGCGGGTCGGCGCCGGTGGCGCAGACACTTTATGAGGAAACCGCGCAAAGCGTTCTGGAGCGCGCCCAGGCCGCCGAACAGCGCCGCCTGCACGCCGAACCCGCCCTGGCCATTGCCCATGGCCGGCCCACCAAACGCGACCGGCGCGACCTGCAAAAAGGCCTGAACGCTCGCTGGAGCGCCTCCATAGACGATTAGCCCTCTGCACCAGCACCGGCCCCCATTTAATGCGGCGATAATCTTTCACCCGTCACCTGCAGCAGAAATTCGCCCTGAATTTCCACCCGAATTTGCGAAAGTTGTTTCATGTCCGCCTCCACCCCCACCACCGAGCCCGTGGCCATTTCGCCTGTTGAAGACATCGTGGCCGACATGCGCGCGGGCAAGGTCGTCATCCTGGTGGACGAAGAAGACCGCGAAAACGAAGGCGACCTGGTGCTCGCCGCCGACCATGTAACTCCCGAGGCCATCAACTTCATGGCCCGCTTTGGCCGGGGCCTGATTTGCCTCACCCTCACCCGTGAACGCTGCGAACTGCTGCAGTTGCCACCCATGACGGCGCGTAATGGCGACAAAAAAGGCACGGCCTTTACCGCCTCCATCGAAGCTGCCGAGGGCGTGACCACCGGCATTTCGGCTGCTGACCGCGCACGCACGGTGCAAGCCGCCGTGGCCCCGGGTGCGGTGGCTGAAGACCTGGTGCAACCCGGTCATATTTTCCCCTTGCAGGCGGTGGACGGCGGCGTGCTCATACGCGCCGGCCACACTGAGGCGGGTTGCGACCTCGCGGCCATGGCCGGTTGCAGCCCAACTGCCGTGATCTGCGAGATCATGAACGACGACGGCACCATGGCGCGCCTGCCCGATTTGCAGTTGTTTGCCGCCGAACACGGCCTGAAAATCGGCACCATCGCCGACCTGATTGCGCACCGCAGCCGGGTCGAATCCTTGGTGCAGCGCAAAGGCAAGCGCCCATTCATGACTGCCTACGGCGAATTCACCGCCCATGCCTTCCAGGACACCACGGGTCACGGCGTGCACCTGGCGCTGGTCAAAGGCGAATGGGGGCCTAACGACGTGGTGCCCGCCCGGGTGCACGAACCGCTGTCTGTGCTCGACGCACTGGAGGTGGGCCGCACCCTGCATTCCTGGAGCCTGGACGCCGCCCTGGCCTTCGTGGCCCATGAAGGGCGCGGCGTGGTGGTGCTGCTGAACTGTGGTGAAAGCGGCGCGCAGTTGCTATCGCAGTTTGACGGCACCGCCCGCCCCGCACATGCGCCCGAGCGCGGCCGCATGGATCTGCGCACCTACGGCGTAGGCGCCCAAATACTGCGGCTGTGCGGCGTGCACAAAATGCAACTGCTGGGTAGCCCCCGGCGCATGCCCAGCCTGACGGGATACGGGCTTGAAACCGTTGCGTATGCCAGCCCGCCACCAGTTTGATGTCGCTTCATAAAAACCGTCCACTTCACCCCCATCGAAAGACTCTCCCATGTTTGGTGCAGACAAAGGCAACATAGATTCCGAAGACCGCCGCTTAGACGGAAAAGACCTTTGCATTGGCATCGTGCAAGCGCGCTTTAATGCCGGGGTGACAGACGCCTTGGCGGCGGCGTGCAAAGCCGAACTGCTGCAACTGGGCTTGGCCGAAAAAAACATTCACCACCTGACGGTCCCTGGCGCATTGGAAATCCCGATTGCCTTGCAGGCCATGGCAGAAAAAGCACGCTATGACGCCTTGATCGCACTGGGTTGCATCATTCGTGGTGAGACCTACCACTTTGAGCTCGTGGCCAACGAATCTGCCGCCGGTGTGACCCGCCTGGGTCTGGACTACCAAATTCCGATTGCCAATGCCATATTGACCACCGAGGACATGGCCCAGGCCGTGGCGCGTCAGGTGGATAAAGGCCGCGACGCCGCCCGCGTAGCCGTTGAAATGGCCAACTTTTTGGACACCGTTTAATGACCGAAACTCCCGTAGCTGGCAGCGCCAAACGCCCTCCCCGCCAAGCCCGTGTGGGCCTGACCAGCACGGGTGCGCGCAAGGCCGGCAGCAAAAACACACGCAGCCGCGCGCGCGAATTTGCGCTCCAGGGCCTGTACCAGCATCTGGTGGGCAAAAATCCAGCCGCCGACATTGACACCTTCACCCGCGACCTGGCGGGCTTTAACAAAGCCGACGCCGCACACTTTGACGCCCTGTTGCACGGCTGCATTGACCACGCCGACGCGCTGGATACCCTGATCCTGACCCGCATGGACCGCCCCATGGGCGAGATCTCGCCGGTGGAACACGCTGTCCTGTGGATTGGCGTGTACGAGATGCAACACTGCCCGGATGTGCCTTGGCGCGTGGTGCTCAATGAATGTATTGAGCTGGCCAAGGAATTTGGTGGCACGGACGGCCACAAATACGTCAACGCCGTGCTCAACGGCTTGGCGCCTGAACTGCGCGGGCCCGAAGTGCAGGCCGACCGCGCCCGCAACCCCGCTGCCTGAGCGGCGCAGCAGGCCATGAAAATCTCGCGCCGCGCCGAGAACATCGCGCCGTTTTATGTGATGGAGGTGGCCAAAGCTGCCTCCGAGCTGGGTGCCAGCGTGGCGCACACCGATGCACCCATGGTGTTCCTGAACATTGGCGAGCCCGATTTCACCGCCCCGCCCCTGGTGCAAGAGGCTGCGCTGCGCGCTATCAGCCGAGGCCACAGCCAGTACACCCAGGCCACGGGTCTGCCCGCCCTGCGCTCATCGATCAGCGCCTGGTACGCCAGCCGCTTTGGTGTGAACGTGCCCGCCAGCCGCATTGTGGTCACCGCCGGTGCCTCGGCCGCGCTGCAACTGGCCTGCCTGGCGCTGATCGACGCGGGTGACGAAGTGCTCATGCCCGACCCCAGCTACCCTTGCAACCGGCATTTTGTCAGCGCCGCGGACGGGCGTGCGGTGCTGATTCCCACTACCGCGCAACAGCGTTTTCAGCTCAGCGCCGAGCAGGTGCAAACCGCCTGGGGCCCCAAAACGCGTGGTGTGCTGCTGGCCTCGCCCTCCAACCCCACCGGCAGCTCGATTGACCCGGACGAGCTACGCCGCATCCATGCGGTGGTACAGGCGCGTGGCGGTGTGACGCTGGTGGACGAGATTTACCTGCCCCTGAGCTATGACGCCCACTATGGGCAAACCGCCTTGGCGCTAGACGACGCGGTTATCAGCATCAACAGCTTTAGCAAGTACTTCAATATGACCGGCTGGCGTTTGGGTTGGATGGTGGTTCCAGAAAAATTGGTACCTGTCATCGAGCGTCTGGCGCAAAACCTGTTTATCTGCCCCAGCACCATCGCCCAACACGCGGCGCTGGCCTGCTTTGACTCTGAGAGCATTGCGCTCTATGAATCGCGCCGCGCCGAGTTCAAAGCCCGGCGCGACTACTTTGTGCCCGCGCTGCAAAGCCTGGGCCTGCACGTTCCGGTGGTGCCCGACGGCGCGTTTTATGCATGGGCTGATTGTTCAGCGGCGTGCGTGAAGCTGGGGCTCAAGGACAGCTGGGACTTTTCATTTGCGGTGATGCAACAAGCGCATGTGGCCATCACCCCCGGACGCGACTTTGGCGTTGACTTGACGGCACAATTCGTTCGGTTTTCCACCGCCAGCTCGCTGGCGCAATTGCAAACTGCCGTGGCGCGTTTGCGCACCCTGCTGGCCTGAACCAAACTCCATTTTTTCGAGAACTCACTGGGCTTTCACCATGAACCAAGACTTGAATATTCTCCAACTCGTGCTGCACGCCAGCTTTGTGGTGCAGATCGTCATGGCACTGCTGATGCTAGTGTCGGTGGCCAGTTGGTCGGCTATTTTCAAAAAGCTATTTGCGCTCAAACGGGTTAAGGAGCAAAACGAGTCGTTTGAAAAAGAGTTCTGGTCCGGCGCCAGCCTCAACGAGTTGTTTGCGTCGGCCTCCTCAAAGGCCCAAAACTCCGGTCCCATGGAGCGCATATTTGCCAGCGGCATGCGCGAGTTTCAAAAACTGCGCGAACGCCGCGTGACAGACGTAGCCACACTGATGGACGGTGCACGTCGCGCCATGCGCGCGAGTTTTCAGCGCGAAATGGACGAGGTCGAAGTCAACCTGTCCTTTCTGGCTTCGGTGGGCTCGGTCTCGCCCTATGTGGGCCTGTTTGGCACCGTTTGGGGCATCATGCACGCCTTCACCGGGTTGGCATCCTTGCAGCAAGTCACACTGGCCACGGTGGCCCCCGGTATTGCCGAGGCGCTGGTGGCCACCGCCATTGGCCTGTTTGCCGCCATTCCGGCGGTGATTGCCTATAACCGTTTTGCCCGCGACCTGGACCGCATCGCCATCCAGCAGGAAACCTTTATTGAAGAGTTTTCCAATATCTTGCAGCGCAACGTCAGCGCCCAGGTGAGCCCGGCCGCACCGCGCTGATCCATTCCCCACGACACACAAGGAGCCTCCCATGCCTGCAGTGAGTTCCCGTGGACGCGGTCGGCGCACCATCAGCGAGCCCAATATGGTGCCGTTTATCGACGTGATGCTGGTGCTACTGATCATCTTCATGGTCACCGCCCCGCTTATTTCCCCCAGCATGGTGGACCTGCCCAGCGTGGGCAAGGCCTCCAAACAACCCGATGTGGTGGTGCAGGTGGTGGTGGGAAAAGACGAAAAACTCGAACTCCGGGGCCAGGACAAAACTACCCGAGTTACCCTGGCCACGCTGGCTGGTGCGGTGCGCCGCGCCCAAACCCGCGCCGACGGTGGGCCAGCGGCCAACGCGGCGGTGGTCATCAGCGCGGACAAGTCGGTCAAGTACGAAAACGTGGTCAAGGTCATGGATACCCTGCAGCGCGCAGGCATTGAGCGCATCGGCCTGTCGGTGCAACTGGCGGATTGACGCGCGCCATGGCCCTGGCTCCCGCCCGCGAAGCGTTCATGCCACCGCCCACGCCCGGCATGGGGCGGGCCGTGTTTTTGGCGCTGCTGGCGCACGCCGTGCTGGTGCTGGCACTGTCGTTTGCCGTGCAGTGGCACCAAAGCACTCCTGAGTCGGTCACCTTTGTGGCCGAGTTATGGGCCAAAGTACCTATCCAAGCCGCCCCATCCGCCGCCACCCAACCGCTGCCCGAACCCCGCTCCGAGGAGCCCTCACCGGTGGTCAAGCCTCCGCCAGTGCCCAAACCCGTCCCACCCCCGGTGCCAGTTGCCCCAGAGCCCCCTGCGCCGCCCAAGGCGGCAGACATTGCGCTGGAGAAGAAAAAAGCGCAGCAAGAGGCCAAAAAAATGCAGGAGCTGGCGCAAGCCAAGGCCCAAGCCGCCTTGCAACTGGAAAAAGACAAGACCGATAAGCTCAACAAACAAAAGGCCGAAGCCGAGAAACTGCAGGCGGAAAAAGCCAAAGCGGTCAAACTCAAGGAAGAAAAGCTGGCTAATGAAAAACGTCTGAAAGAAGAAAAAGCCGCGGAGGCCGAGCGCAAGAAAGAAGAGCAACAAGCGGCGGAAGAAGCCGCACAAAGCGAGCAGCGGCGCAAAGAAGCCAAAGACCGCGCGCTGCGCCTGGCCGGTGCGGCGGTGGGCAATGGCGAACCGGAGGCCAAGGGCAACGCGGCCCAAAGCGCTGGGCCATCGGCCAGTTACGGCGCAAAAGTGGCAGCGGCGATACGCAACAACATCAGCCAAGTCAAAGAAATACCGGGCAACCCCACGGTGGAATACGACGTTACGACTGACCCAGGCGGCAATATTCTGGGCGCCAAACTGCGCAAAAAGAGCGGCGACCCCTATTGGGACGAAACCGCGCTCAACGCCATTCTGAAAACCGGCAAGCTACCACGCGACGAAAACGGACGCGTGCCCTCGCCCATGACGATTGTGTTGGAGCCCAAGCCGCACTAATCGGGCCTGGGCAGCGCTTCAGATTTAGCGCAGGCTTACCCGCGTGGCGTCCATGGGGTGGATGGACACCAACCTGGCGGCAAAGCGTGCTTGAACCGCCGAGGGGAAAGGTGTAAACCCGCTGTTTTTAAGCACACGGTCGCCGCTGAGCTGAGTCCAGTACAAAAACTGCACCGCATCTTGCACGGCGGCAGCGGTGGGGGGATTCGCATCGATCAACACAAAGGTGGTCAGGGTGATGGGCCATGCGTCCGGGCTAGGCAGGTTCATCAGGCTGGTGTTCTCGTCGCCCGTGCGGTACATGCCTGAGGCTAGCACCGCCGCCTTGAAGGCGCGCTCGGAGGCCTCAACAAAACCGCTGTTGCTGCCATTGCGCAACACCACTGAGTTGAGTTGTTGATGGACGACCCGGTCGTAAGACACATAGCTGATGGCGCCGGGAATTTCCTTGAGCAGCTTAACCACACCATCGTTACCATCGCCTTTTTCGATGGGCGATCCCTCGTTGGGCCAAGCAGGCAAGGACGAGCGACCCAGCGCTTGCTTAAACGACTCAGACTGCAGACTCAGGTAGTGGGTGAAGGCTTCGGTCGAGCCCGACTTGTCCGAACGCACCACGCGAACAATGGGCAATTTTGGCAAAGTCAGGCGCGGGTTCAGCGCCGCGATGGACTTGTCGTTCCAATGGACCACCTTACCCAAAAAGATATCGGCAAGTACTGCGCCGTCGAGCCTGAGTGCGTTGGCCGTAACGCCTTTGAGGTTGACCACTGGCACCATGCCACCCACCAGGGTGGGCAGCTGCAACAAGCGGTTTTTCGCTAAGTCTGCTTCTGACATGGCGATGTCGGAGCCGCCAAAGTCCACCTCCCGTGCAATGACCTTTTTCTGCCCGTCGCCCGATCCGGTGGGGTTGTACAGCACCTTTTTGGACGTGGTTCTTTCGTACTCCTGGCCCCAGGCTTGGTACACCGCAGACGGAAACGTGGCCCCTGCCCCCCGAATCTGTGCATGCACCCAACCACCGCAGACCATTCCCACTACCAACAACAACACCTTGTGCATTGAACGCATTTGCTTTCCTCCCATAGTAAAAAAACCTATGGGCTTATTGAAGCACGAACGAATGACTAATGTCTTATTTGGAAACCATTGCAATACCCAATAGGCTTGGGGGCTTTCAGACTTGCGCCTACAGACGAGGTTTGCGCGGATGAAATACCAGCGGCTGCGCAGGCACAGCGTCGGCCCCAAGTGACGGAGCCTTGTCGCAGCCCGAACAGCCGCAACCCGCGTTGGTATTGGTTGCAGCCAGTAGGCGCATCCGCCACCAAGCCGGAAGCGGCAGGCGCAACAGCCCCTTGGCCAAGGGCGCGCGCAGCGCTTGGGGCATGAGCGTCCAGACGGCGTAGGAAAAACTGAACGCTACCAGCAAGACCACGACAAGTAATTGAAAGCTCATGGCAGCGTGGTCCCCATCAGGCGCCCAGCCATAAGGTCAGGCGGTAAGTGACAAAGGAAGCGGCATACGCAAGGCCAAACAAATAGCC
>CANHZG010000121.1 GCA_947464995.1 Comamonadaceae bacterium
CATTTGGTTTTGTCGCTTCGGCGAGGACATTGCAACGATGCAGTGTTAAGGCCGACTGGTAAGCTCCGGCAAGCGCATACCCTTGAGCGCCGCCTTGGGCTCAGGCCCCGAACTCCTGGTTTTGTTGTTTTGTTATGAGCCCCCCATGAACTTCACCGAAATCGACGACGACTCCGAGCACAGCAGCCACACCCCGGCCGAGCGAGCCAAGGCGGCCTCGCGCACCACGTGGGTGAGCGTGGTGGTCAACGTGGTGTTGTCGGCAACGCAAATCGTGGTGGGCGTGCTGGCCAAGTCGCAAGGCTTGGTAGCCGACGGCCTCCACTCACTCTCCGACCTAGTGGCCGACTTCGTCGTGCTACTGGCGGGTCGCCACAGCCAAAAAGACGCGGATATCGACCACCCTTATGGCCACCAGCGCTTCGAGAACGCCGCGTCCCTGGTGCTGGGCCTGCTGCTGCTGCTGGTGGGCGTGGGCATGGTCTGGTCGGCGGTGGGCAAACTCGAGGCGCCTGCCAGCATTCCTACGGCGCACCCGGTGGCGCTGTGGGTGGCGCTGGGTGCGCTGGTGGCCAAGGAGCTGCTGTTTCGCTACATGCTGCAGGTGGCCAAGCTGGTCAAATCCAGCATGCTGGTGGCAAACGCCTGGCATGCGCGCTCGGACGCGGCGTCGAGCCTGGTGGTGAGCCTGGGCCTGATTGGCAACCTGATGGGCTACCCGCTGTTGGACCCGATTGCCGCGCTGATTGTGGGCCTGATGGTGGGCAAGATGGGCTGGAGCTTTGGCTGGGACGCGCTGCACGACCTGATGGACCGCGCTGTCGATGAAGAAGAGGTGGACGCGATCCGCGCCACACTGCGGGAGACACCCGGCGTGGCCGGCGTACACGACGTGCGCACCCGCAAAATGGGCGACATGGTGGTGGCGGACGCACACATCGAAGTGGACGCTAACCTCACTGTTGAACAAGGCCACAACATCGCGGTGGCCGCGCGCGCCGCAGTGATGCGCCGCCACCGCGTACTCAACCTCATGACGCACGTGGACCCGGCGCACCGCCATGACGCAGACCACGACGCTGTGCTTCACTGAAGTTTTTGGATCGCCACCATCCAAGCCTTGTTCACACCCTCAAAGGACCAGAACCCGGGCCAGTTCTGAGCCTAACCCTCAGTGCTTGAGCGATTGGGTGGATATCAGGATGCGGTCGGTGCAGGCAATTGCCAGCGCGCTGAGCAAAAAGGTAACGTGGATGATGGTTTGCCACATCAGCACCTTGACATCGTAGTTGGCGGCGTTGATGAAGGTTTTGAGCAGGTGGATGGAGCTGATGCCGATGATGGCGGTGCCGAGCTTGACCTTGAGCACCGAGGCATTCACATGGTCCAGCCACTCGGGCTGGTCGCGGTGGCCTTCTAGGTCCATGCGGCTAACAAAGGTTTCGTAGCCGCCCACGATCACCATGATCAACAGGTTGGAGATCATGACCACGTCAATCAGCGCCAGCACCACCAGCATGATCAGCGTCTCGTTGAGCGCGGTCAGGGGCGCGTCGGCTTGGTAGCCCATGCTGGTCACCAGCGCCTGCAACGCCGTCTGGCTGCCAAAGGCGGCCTCAAGCAGGTGCACCAGCTCGACCCAAAAATGGAACACATAGACGCCTTGGGCGGCGATCAGCCCCAGATACAGGGGCAGTTGCAGCCAGCGGCTGGCAAAAATCAGGCGCGGCAGGGGGCGCAGGGGCAAAGGCGGTTTGGATGCGGGCATATCAATCTCCGAAGGCCGAGGGCGCTTCACACCTCATGCGGTCTGCACCGCGCGGGCGGCGGCGAAAAAGTCCTCACGCAGCGCGCTGTCGTCCAGCGTGCCGAGTTCGGGCGTATGGAACTCGGGGTGCCATTGCACGGCTGCGACGTAAGCGGCCCCGGTGTGGCGAATGGCCTCGATCATGCCGTCGTCCGGGCAATGCGCTTCGGCCACAAAGCCTGGCGCCAAGTCCTTGATGCCCTGGTGGTGGATGCTGTTGATCTTGTCGGCCGCCCCCCCCGCCAATAGCGCGGCCAGGCGGGTGTCGGGCACGATGCGCAGGGTATGGAAGTTGTTGTCGTAGGTCACGCCGTCGCGGTGCACCAGGGCGTCTGGGCGCTGGGTGGGGATGTCCTGGTACAGCGTGCCGCCAAAGGCCACGTTGATGAGCTGCAAACCCCGGCAAATACCAAATACCGGTTTACCCGCCTCGACAAAGGCGCGCACCAGCGCAATCTCATAGGCGTCACGGTTGCGGTCGCCGTGCCAGCGCGCGTCCAGCGGGGCTTCGCCGTAGCTGCCGGGCCAGACGTCAGCGCCGCCGTGCAGCACCAAGCCGTCGAGCCAGTTGGAATACTCATGCACTTCGACCTCGCCGCGCGCCGTGTCGCCAAACGGCGAGGGCACCATCACCGGCACCGCCCCACCGGCCATCACCCAATGCGCCACCGATTGCTCGATGTACTGCAGCGTTTTGGGTGCAAAGGCAGCGCGCGCCGGGTCCGGGTAAAAGAAACAGGCGCTGATGCCGATTTTCAGGCGGGGCTTCATCTGCGCTAGGCGATCGGATTGCGGCGCGAAGGCGCTTAGTGGCTGACCACTCGCACCATTTCTAGGCACTTGTTGGAATAGCCCCACTCGTTGTCGTACCAGCTCACCACCTTGATGAAGGTGCCATCGAGCGCAATGCTGGCGTCGGCGTCAAAAATCGAGGTGCGGGCGTCGCCACGGAAGTCGGTGGCCACCACCTTGTCCTCGGTGTAACCGAGCACGCCTTTGAGCGCGCCCTGGCTTTGCGCCTTCATCTCGGCGCAAATCTCGGCCATCGTGGCGGCGTTATTGAGTTCGCAGGTCAGGTCTACCACCGACACGTCGCTGGTGGGCACGCGAAACGACATGCCAGTGAGCTTCTTATTCAATTCCGGAATCACCACGCCCACGGCCTTGGCCGCGCCCGTGCTCGACGGAATGATATTTTCCAGAATGCCGCGCCCGCCGCGCCAGTCTTTGTTGCTAGGGCCGTCCACGGTTTTTTGCGTAGCGGTGGCGGCGTGCACGGTGGTCATCAGGCCGCGCTTGATGCCCCATTTGTCGTGCAGCACCTTGGCAACGGGTGCCAGGCAGTTGGTGGTGCACGAGGCGTTGGACACAATCGCCTGGCCGGCGTAGGTGGCGTGGTTCACGCCAAACACAAACATGGGCGTGTCGTCTTTGCTCGGGGCCGACAAAATGACTTTTTTGGCGCCTGCGGCCAGGTGCTTTTCGGCGGTAACTTTGTCCAGGAACAGGCCGGTGGCCTCGATCACCACGTCAGCGCCCACATCGGCCCATTTCAGGTTGGATGGGTCACGCTCTTGCGTGAGCCGAATCTTCTTGCCGTTGACGATAAGCGCACCGTCTTGGACTGCGACCTCGCCCTTGAAGCGGCCGTGCACGCTGTCGTACTGCAGCATATAGGCCAAGTAGTCGGGCTCGAGCAGGTCGTTGATGCCGACGACTTCGATGTCCGAGAAGTTTTGCACCGCAGCGCGAAACACCATGCGGCCGATGCGGCCAAATCCGTTGATACCTACTTTGATAGCCATTTTTTGTCCTTCTAAGTTGAAATTCGAAACCGCTTACTTTTTGCGCTGCACAGCGGCTTGCACGGTGTCGGCCACGTTCTCAGGCGTGAAGCCAAAGTGCTGGAACAGCACCGGCGCCGGGGCGGACTCACCATAGGTGTCGATGCCAACCACCGCAGCGCAACCGTACTTCCACCAGCCGCCAGTCGAGCCCATTTCCACCGCCACGCGCGGCAAGCCTTTGGGCAGCACTTCGGCCTGGTAAGCGGCGCTTTGCAAGTCGAACGTGGTGGTGCTGGGCATGGAGACCACACGCACCGCAATTTTGCGGCTAGCCAGCAGCGCCTGCGCTTGCAAGGCGAGTTGCACTTCCGAGCCGGTGGCGATCAGCACGGCTTGGGTCTTTTTCTTCAGGCCCACTTCGCTGGGCTCGGCCAGCACGTAAGCACCTTTGCTGATGGCGTCCAGACCGCAGGCATGGGGCGCCAGCGCCGACTCGGCCTTGGGCGCGTACAAGATGTTTTGGCGCGACAGCAGCATGGCCGTGGGCTTGTGTGCGTTTTGCAGCGCCACGGTCCAGGCCACGGCGGTTTCGGCCGTGTCGGCGGGGCGCCAGACGTCCAGGTTGGGAATCAGGCGCAAGGACGCAGCGTGCTCGATGGACTGGTGCGTGGGTCCGTCTTCGCCCAGGCCAATGCTGTCGTGCGTGAACACGTGGATCACGCGCAGCTTCATGAGCGCGGCCATGCGAATGGCGTTGCGGCTGTAGTCGCTGAATGTCAAGAAGGTGCCGCCGTAGGGGATAAAGCCGCCGTGCAGCGCCACGCCGTTCATGATGGCGGCCATGCCGAACTCGCGAACGCCATAGTTGATGTGGCGCCCGCCCTGGCCAGCCTCGTTTTTCACTACCGCACCTGCCGTGTCAACACGCAGGTTAGGGGTGGAGGGTGTGTTGGTCAGGTTCGAACCGGTCAAATCGGCCGAGCCGCCCAGTAGCTCGGGCAAGGCGGCGGTAAAGGCTTCGAGCGCAAGCTGTGAGGCTTTGCGGCTGGCCACGGTTTGCGCCTTGGTGTGGGCGGCAATCACCGTGTCCACGGCGGTTTGCACGAAATGCTTGGGCAGCTCACCCTTGATGCGGCGCAGCAGCTCTTTGGCCAATGCCGGATAGGCTTTTTTGTACGCGGCAAACTGCGCGTTCCAGGCCTTTTCACGTGCCTTGCCAGCGGACTTGGCGTCCCAGTCAGCGTATACGGCTTTGGGGATGACGAAGGGCGGCGATGTCCAGCCAATGGCTTCGCGGGTGAGTTTGATTTCTTCTGCACCCAATGGCTCGCCATGCGCCTTGGCGGTGTTGGCGCGGTTGGGGCTGCCTTTGCCAATCGACGTTTTACACAGGACGAGCGTGGGTTTGTCGGCACTGGCTTTGGCGCGGGTGATGGCGGCGGACACGGCCGCGGCGTCGTGGCCGTCCACGCCAGCGATCACGTTCCAGCCATAAGCGGCAAAGCGCTGCGCCGTGTTGTCCACAAACCAGGGCGCGACCTGGCCGTCAATCGAGATACCGTTGTCGTCGTACAGGGCGATTAGCTTGTTCAGCTTCCAGGCCCCGGCCAGGGCGCTGGCCTCGTGGCTGATGCCTTCCATCATGCAGCCGTCGCCCAGGAACACATAGGTGTGGTGGTCCACCACAGCGTGGCCGTCGCGGTTGAATTCGCTGGCCAGCAGCTTCTCGGCCAGCGCCATGCCTACGGCGTTGCTGATGCCCTGGCCCAGCGGTCCAGTGGTGGTTTCCACGCCGGGGGTCACGCCGACTTCGGGGTGGCCTGCGGTTTTGCTGTGCAACTGGCGGAAGTTTTTCAACTCTTGCATCGGCAGCTTGTAGCCCGTTAGATGCAGCAAGGCGTAAATCAGCATGGAGCCGTGGCCGTTGGAGAGCACAAAGCGGTCGCGGTTCGCCCAATGCGGGTTGGTCGGGCTGTGCTGCAGGTGCCCGCCCCACAAAGCCACCGCCATGTCGGCCATGCCCATGGGCGCGCCGGGATGTCCGGAGTTGGCAAGTTGTACTGCGTCCATAGCAAGCGCACGAATTGCGCTTGCCATTTGCTGAGAATTGGCCATGAAAATCGACTCCGGAGTTAAGGGTTAGCGGTGATGCAGCGGCGCGGCGGCGCGGCAACTTTGCAGCGCAAGCCCACCATTTTAGCGAGCGCAAGACTTAGGTCGCGCCCAGCCTCGCCACACGACTGCATAGCGTGCGCAGCGCCAAGGTCAGCTCCTGGGGCGAAACCGGTTTGGGCAGGTAAACGTCGGCGCCGGATTCGTATCCATCCACGCGGTCGCCTGGCTGCACCCGCGCCGAAAGAATCAAGATGCCGATACCGGGTAGCGCCCGGCGAATACGCTTGGCAATCGAGATGCCGTCCTCAAAAGGAAGGTTCAAATCCAACACCAAGGCGTCGGCTAGCCGCACGGCCAAGGCCGCGTCCAAGGCCTGGCCGGTTTCTACGCCACGCACCCGAAAGCCCTCCGACTGCAAATGGTCCACCAGAGCCTCTAAAACCATCTGGTTATCTTCTACAACAATGACTTCAGGGGAATAGTCCATGGGCTTGCACACCAAGATGGCGCCACCCGACATGGGGCCCGCTAGGGGGCTGGCGCCGGTTTTACATTGGCATTTCGGCTAATGTAAACCAGATTGTAATTTTTCCCCCTTTTACATCCATGGTGGTTTTGGTGTTCACAGCAGCGCTGCGCGTCGGTGCGGCGTAGGCGTGTGGCGCCGGGGCGTGGCGGGTTTAGGAGCGGTTCAGGGGGCTTGCACCAGAACAAAGCCAAACCGGATGTGCGGCCCGGACTGCTCAAAGGCAATCTGGGTTTGCATCTGCTGCGCCAGGGCTTGGCACAGCCACAGGCCCAAGCCGGTACCCGGCACCCGGCCGGACGATTGCGCGCGGTAGTAGCGCTCAAACAACCGCGCCACATCGGGGCCACCGCCCTCACCCATCTCGTTGTGCACCGACAACGCCAGCCACTGCTGGCCATGTTGCCACTGGGTGGACACCAGCAGGCGCACCGGACTGCTCGCAGGCGAGTACTTCAGCGCGTTGCCCAGCAGGTTAGCCAGAATAATGGCGACGTAGGCCGGATCGGCTTGGCAGCGCACTTCGCGCAGGGCCTCGGTCTCGTAGCACAACTCCAGGCGCTCAGCGCCTTGGGCGTCCTCTTCCTGCAGGCGATCCACTGCGATTTGCAGCACCGGTCCGATGGTAAATTCCTCCAATTCCTGGGTTTGTACGCCGGCATCGATGCGGTCGGCATGGACGCAGTTTTCCAAGATCTGGCGGATGGTGGCCACCGCGCCGTCCATGCGCTGCACCCAAGTGGCTTTTTGGGCTGGATCTAACGCGCGGTGCGCGATGGCGTGGTGGCCAAATTGGATAACGGTCAGGGGTGTGCGGATTTCATGCACCAGCATCGCCAAAAACCGCTGCTGTGTGGCACGCCACTGCGCTTCGATCCGCTCTCTCGCTTGGGCTGCGACAACCTGCGCCACACTGTGGATATGCAGCAAATAGTCCTGCCGCGTCATGATCGCCAAGCCGAACAAACAAAAAAACGTCCCATTAAACACCAGGTGGTAAGCGGTCTTGTGGGCACTGCCAGACACCCATAACGAGGTGACAACGGTCGACATGAGAACGATGGCAAAGGCAAGAAACAGCAGTGCCATCAGCTTTTCCTCGCGCCGCTGCCAGGGCCAAAACGGCGCATTGCCTTTGGTCTGGTAGCGCTGCCACGCCAGGTGGGCAACTAGCACATGGACGCATAGCAGCGCAAATGAAATGAGCCAAACACGCCAGACAAACGGCGTAAGCGCCAACATCACCAACCCCACCCCCAGGTACCAACGCAACGCCCGCCGACTGGGCATCACATCGACCGGCGCGCTCACGATGGCAACCCCAAAAAAGGGCGTGGCCAGGATGAGCGCGATCTGACAAACGACCGTTACCATCACAAACGCGTTCGGCCCCAGCTCCAGCCATTGAATAAAAAGGCCCTCCAGGTTCAGGTCCCATACCATCATGGCGGCGCTTATCACCGCCAGCGCCGCATAAGCCAATCGTCGCCTCAGCACCCATTGAATGGCTGCACCCGTGAACGCCAGCAGGCCCAAACTTATCGCGGCGCTGAGCTTGAGCAAGTCGGATTCGTGGAGCTTATTTGACTGACTTTGCGAGAGCACATGCGGGTCGATCCAATGCATGCCCTGACTTTGCAGGCGCACATAAAAGGTATAGGGCGGCGGGGACCGATTTTGGCCCAAGCCTGCTAGGCTAGACCTGGCTTGTAGTTCGCGGGCAGAGAGAGTGTGCTCGCGCCAGGGACCGGCCTGGCTACTGGTCGCAGTGCTGGGCAGGTAGACCGTCACCTGGTCGGTGGTGGGGCGCCTCCACCGCAAAAAAAGCGGCTCGCTACCGTCGTCGATGACCGTGAACTTGAGCCACAGCGTCCCGGGCGTGGCATTCCACTGCATATAGGGATTGGCCGGCGTGAAGGCTATTTTTTGCGCATCTGGCAGATCCAGTGCGCCGGTTTCATCAAAATACCGCTCCCACTTCACTTGGGGTCCAGCCCAACAGGCTGGGGAGGCCAGTCCAAAGCAATAGGCCAGCGCGATAAGTAAAATGATTCTCATAAGAAATTTTATCGCCAAAAACACTATAAAAACGGTGAAATCATAAAAACCGGCAAAATCGCCGAATTCATTTCTACCTTTGGAA
>CANHZG010000122.1 GCA_947464995.1 Comamonadaceae bacterium
AGGCGCACGATTTCTGCGCCCAGCTTGCTGGTCACGGTTTGCGGGTCCACCGTGTTGCCCAGCGATTTGCTCATCTTG
Organism: Comamonadaceae bacterium; assembly: GCA_947464995.1. Taxonomy (GTDB): domain Bacteria; phylum Pseudomonadota; class Gammaproteobacteria; order Burkholderiales; family Burkholderiaceae_C; genus Allorhodoferax. The sequence goes on from CANHZG010000122.1 coordinate 79, forward strand.
CGGCCCTGGCCGTCGGTGGCAAAACCGTGGGTCAGCAGGCCTTTGTAGGGCGCACGGTCATACAAGGCGCAGCCCAGCAAGAGCGAACTGTGGAACCAGCCGCGGTGCTGGTCGTGGCCTTCAAGGTACAGGTCGGCTTCGGGCCCAAGGTCGTGAAAGGGCGCGCGGTCGTAGGCGTCTTTGTGGCTGCCGCGCAGCACGTGCTGAAAGGTCGAGCCGCTGTCAAACCAGACTTCCAGAATGTCGGTGCTCTTGGTGTACGCATGGGGCTCGTCGCCGGGTTGGCACAAGATGGCTTCGACCGTGGCGCGGCTCCAGGCTTCAATGCCACCCGCCTCGACCATGTCTGCGGCTTGGTCCAGGATGTCCATGGTGCGCGGGTGCAACTCACCGCTGTCTTTGTGCAAGAAAAACGGTACCGGCACGCCCCAGCTGCGCTGGCGGCTGATACACCAGTCGGGTCGGTTGGCGATCATGTCGCGCAGGCGGGTTTTGCCGTTTTCCGGGTAAAAGTCGGTTTGCTCAATCGCCTCCAGCGCCAGTTGGCGCAGGGTTTTGGGCGCTTTGTCCTTGGTGAAGACGCCCGGGCCCTCGTCCATTCGCACAAACCACTGGGCGGCGGCGCGGTAGATCACTGGCGTCTTGTGGCGCCAGCAGTGCGGGTAGCTGTGGGTGATGGCGTGGGTGGCCATCAGCCGATCACTTTGGCCTAGCACTTCAATAATGCGCGGACAGGCCTTCCAGATGTTCATGCCACCAAACAGGGGCAGGTCTTCGGCGTAGGTACCGTTGCCTTGCACCGGGTTCAGGATGTCGTCGTATTTCAGGCCATGGGCCACGCAGCTATTGAAGTCGTCTACGCCATAGGCGGGAGAGGAATGCACCATGCCCGTGCCGTCGCCTTCGCTCACATAGTCGGCCAGGTACACAGGGGACCGGCGGCGGTACCCTTCGTGTACGTCATGCAAGGGGTGTTTGAAGTCGAGTCCGCCCAGCTTTTCGCCCAATGTGGTGGCCAGCACGCTGCCGGTCAGACCGTAGCGTTCCAGGCATTTGTCGACCAGCGACGCGGCCAGCACCAGGTAGCCGCGTGGCGTGTCCACCAGTGCGTAGGTGATGGCGGCATTGGCATTGAGCGCCTGGTTGGCCGGAATTGTCCATGCGGTGGTAGTCCAGATCACGGCGAACGCAGACTGGGTGTTCGAGGGCAGGGCGGCTAGGCCAAAGGCTGCGGCCAGCGCGGCAGGGTCAGCAGACTCGAAGGCCACGTCCAGCGTGTCGCTTTTTTTGTCAGCGTATTCGATCTCGAACTCGGCCAGGGACGAGCCGCAGTCAAAACACCAGTACACGGGCTTGAGGCCCCGGTAAACAAAGCCGCGCTCAATCACGCGCTTGAACGCGCGGATTTCGCCCGCCTCATTGGCCGGGTCCATGGTGCGGTAAGGGCGTTCCCAGTCACCCAGCACGCCCAGGCGCTTGAAGTCTTCGCGCTGTTGGTCAATTTGCTCGGTCGCAAAGGCGCGGCTTTTGGCCTGCATGTCGTCACGGCTGAGTTTGCGGCCATGCAGTTTTTCGATGGCGTTCTCGATCGGCAGGCCGTGACAGTCCCAGCCCGGGATGTACTGCGCGTCAAAGCCAGCGAGTTGCTTGGACTTGACGATCATGTCCTTGAGCACCTTGTTGAGTGCGTGGCCGATGTGCAGCTTCCCGTTGGCGTAGGGCGGGCCGTCGTGCAGCACGAAAAGCGGCGCTCCGGTGCGCGCGGTGCGCAGGCGCTTGTACAGACCAGCTTCGTTCCACTGCTTTACCCAGCCGGGTTCGCGTTTGGGCAGGTCGCCGCGCATGGGGAAAGGGGTGTCGGGCAGGTTCAGGGTGCTGCGGTAGTCAACTTTGTCGGTCATGGAGCATCTCGGGTCGGTGCCGTGGGGCAAATAGGGGAGGTTGGGTCACTTGGGCCGCCCTGTGGGGGTGCCTTAGGCAGGTGGCGCGGGGCAAGGTGCGCCAGCTTGCCCGGTCAAATTCGGGCGGCCAACCAGGCGCGTGCTTCTATGCAGTCGCGCTCAATACCCTTGGTCAGGGCTTCCAGGCCATCGTATTTCAACTCGTCGTGCAGTTTATGTAGCAGTTCCACGCTCACGATTTTACCGTAGGCCCCCTCGCTGCCCAGGGCGGCGGGCCAGTCTAGGCAATGGGTTTCCAGCAGCACCCGCCCACCGTTGACGTCGTTGGCGTCTATCGACGGCCGCACGCCAAAATTGGCCACCCCAGCCACAGGACGCGCTGCGAGCCCATGGACTTGAACCACGAAGATGCCGCTGGTGGCGGGTTTCCAGTGCGCAAAGCGCAGATTCAGGGTGCGAAAGCCCAGGGTGCGACCCAATTTGCGGCCATGCACCACGTGGCCCGACACGCGATAGGGCCGCCCCAGCAGGCGCGCGGCATCGCCCATGCGGCCCTGGGCCAGGGCGTCGCGCACCGCCGAGCTCGATACCCGCAGGCCGTGCACCTCGTAGCTGTTCATGCGCGCCACGTCAAAGCCTTGGGCGGTGCCAGCGGCGTCCAGTAGGGTGTAGTCCCCCGCGCGTTTGGCACCAAAGCGGAAGTCGTCACCCACGAGCACGTATCTGGCACCCAGTCCGTCTAACAGCACTTGCTGGACAAACGCTTGCGGGCTTTGGTTGGCCAGGCCAGCGTTGAACGGCACCACGACCACCTGGTTCACACCGCTGTGCGCCAGGTCGGCGATCTTGTCCCGAAAAGTGCCTACGCGGCTTGGGGCCAGGTCGGGTTCGCGCGCCAGGCGGGCAAAGTAGTCGCGTGGGTGCGGCTCAAAAGTCAGCACGCAGCTGGGCACGCCGCGCTGCTGGGCCTCGCTGCGTAGCAAAGCCAGCATGGCCTGGTGGCCCCGGTGCACGCCGTCAAAGTTGCCGATGGTGAGGGCGCAGGCCGGGGCCAGACCGGGGTGCTTGAAGCCGCGAAAAACCTGCATGGAGTGTAATTTTCTGGAGGGTGGCCTACGCCGGATGGTCCGGCGGACAAGGCCTGAGTGTCACGCAAACAGGGTATATTGTGACGTAGGCAGTGGGGCAGCAAAAAGCGCCCCTTTCACTGCAAGCAGTTAGCGTTCCGTGGTGGTGGTTTTTGATTAACCGGATCTGGAGGCGTTTAGTGAAAGTCTTGAAGTTGTCGGCGCAGGGGCTTCCCCAGTCTTGGATTTCCCTAGAGCAAGCGGTGGTGAACTACGCCTCAGGCGAGGTGCGCTGGGAATCAGGGGCCGAAATTGCCGTCTTTCGCGGCGGCCACAACGCCATCACCGGCCTGCAATCGGTCATCCGCGTCAACAGCATCATTGGCACCCGGGGCGTGCCCAATATCAACCCCTTTAATTTGCGTCCGGGCCTGACCAACGGCAAGCTTTTCGTGCGCGACCGCAATATTTGTGCGTATTGCGGTGGCCATTTCCACGAATCTGACCTCACTCGCGAGCACATCATCCCCTTTGCCCAGCAAGGCGTAGACACCTGGATGAACGTGGTCACGGCGTGCCGCCCCTGCAACCACCGCAAAAGCCACCGCACGCCCGAGCAGGCCCACATGCCGCTGCTCTACGCCCCCTATGTGCCCAGTCTGTGGGAAGACTTCATTCTGCGCAACCGCCGCATTCTGGCCGACCAGATGGAATTTTTGATGTCGCATGTGCCGCGTTCGTCGCGCCTGTTGATCTAGGCGACAGCGGTCAGACGCCGCCTCGGATTTTGATTTTTCAAGGGCGCCAAAGAGCGTCCTAGTGTGGTTTTAAGGGAGGAAAACTATGAGATTCAATAGCTTGGGCGCCAGTGCGTCCACCACGGGTCCGGTGTTGCGCCGCCGCCAGACGCTCAAATGGGGGCTTGGCGCGCTTGCAGGCGCAGGGCTTATCACGCCAAGCGCGCTGGCCATCGTAAGCGCCAAAGCTACAAACCCATTGGGCGAGTGGGCCGAAACCTGGGACAACCAACTCGACCCTAGCCACTTCATGGTGAGCGAAAAGCTCGATGGCGTGCGCGCCCTCTGGGACGGAGCCGTACTTCGCTTTCGCAGTGGCAGACCCATCGCCGCGCCCACCTGGTTTTTAGCCAGTCTGCCTAGCCAGGCCTTGGACGGCGAACTGTGGATGGGCCGCAAGACCTTTGACCGTCTGTCCGGCGCCGTGCGCAAGTCCCAGCCCGTTGACGCTGACTGGCGCGCCCTGCGTTACATGGTGTTTGATGCCCCCGCCCCTAGTGGGCCCTTTGAGGCAAGGGCGCAGCAGGTGCAAAACCTGGTGCAACACGCCGATCTGCCGTGGCTGAGGGCCGTGGAGCAAAGTCGCCTGGTCAGCGCCGAAGGTTTGCAAACCAGCCTGCAGCAGGTGGCGGGGCTGGGGGGCGAGGGTTTGGTCTTGCACCGTTTGGATGCGCTGTGGCAGCCTGGGCGCAGTGAGGCGGTGCGCAAGCTCAAGTTGCAACCCGACGACGAAGCTACGGTCGTGGCCCATGTGCCGGGCAAAGGCAAGTTCGAGGGCCAGATGGGTGCGCTGCTGCTAGAAATGCCCGACGGACTGCGCTTTGCGCTGGGTACCGGCTTTAGCGCTGCCGACCGCGTGCATCCACCGGCTATCGGAGCGCGAGTGACCTATCGCTACCGCGACCACACGCCTAACGGTTTGCCCAAATTTGCCAGTTTTTTGCGGGTGCGTGGGCCGGAATAGAGTGGCGCAAGGGGGCTTTCGTCGGGGCTTTTGCTTGCGCTATGCTCTGGCGCAGCTTGCTACTGAACTCACCGAGGGGCCGGTCTATTTATGGTTGTTGGCAGTTGCCTTCGTCGCAAGGTTAATTTCTCGCTTTTTTGCTGGCGTTTTCCTGCGACTGTGTTGGTGGGCTTGTCGATCACCGCCTGCACCGACACCCTCAATAACCCCCACCCACCGCATTCTGAGCAAACCAACACCCTGTTTGTGCCCTTCAGCGGGCGATCCCCCAAGTACCTGGATCCAGCGAGCTCGTATTCCAATGACGAGACGCCTTACACCTACCAGGTCTACGAGCCGCCTTACGGCTACCACTACCTCAAGCGGCCCTACGAACTGGTAGGCCGCGCCGCCAGTGCAGTGGCCGCACCGCGCTACTTTGACAAAGCAGGCAAGCCGCTGCCGGACGATGCGCCAGGCAGCGAGATTGCCGAGTCGGTTTACAACATTCAAATCAAACCCGGCATTTTGTTTGCGCCACACCCGGCGTTTGCCAAGGACGCGCAGGGTGTTTACGCGTACCACGCACTCACCGCCAAAGACACGGCGGACAAGCACCAAATCACCGACTTTGCCGCCACGGGCACGCGCGAGCTGGTGGCCGATGACTATGTGTATGCCATTCGCCGCCTGGCCACGCCCCGGGTAGTGTCGCCTTCGTTTTCGACCATGGCCGACTACATCGTTGGACTCAAGGACTACGGCGCCAAGATCGCCGCCACCGACAAGGCCTTGCGCGCCAATATCCCGCCCACCGAGCGTGATTTGCCGTTTCTAGACTTTCGCCAATTTCCGTTGGAGGGCGTGAGCGCCCCCGACAAACACACCCTGCGCATCCGCCTTGTCGGCAAGTACCCGCAGTTCAACTACTGGCTGGCGATGGCGTTTTTCTCGCCTGTGCCATGGGAGGCCGAAAAGTTTTACGCCCAGCCCGGCATGGCGCAAAAAAACCTGACGCTTAATTACTGGCCGGTGGGAACCGGCCCCTTTATGCTGACAGAGTTCACTGAGAACCGCCGCCATGTGCTGCAACGCAACCCCAACTTTCGGGGTGAGCCTTACCCCTGTGAAGGCGAGGTGGGCGACAAGGAAAAGGGCTACCTGGACGACTGCGGCAAGCCCACGCCCTTTGTCGACAAGGTGGTGTTTGACATCGAGAAAGAAGGTGTGCCCCTGCAAGCCAAATTCATGCAGGGCTATTACGACACCCCGGCCATTGAGCGCCTGGACGTGGGCACCGGCTATATCGTTGCCATGGGCGACGACAAGAAGAAGGAAAAAGAGTTCAAGGACAAAGGGATTCGCCTGCCCACGGCGGTGGAGGCGAGCAGCTGGTACATGGGCTACAACTGGATGGACCCGGTCGTGGGCAAGGGTGCAACGCCAGAGCAGGCCGAGCGCAACCGCAAACTGCGCCAAGCGCTGGCTATTACCTTGGACTGGGAAGAGTACATCGCCATCTTCCAGCGCGGCCAGGGCGTGGCGGCCACCGGCCCGGTGCCGCCCTCACTGTTTGGCTACCGCGAGGACGGCCCCGCCGCCTTTAACCCGGTGGTCTACCGCAAGGGCGCCGATGGCAAGCCGGTGCGCCGCAGCCTAGATGAGGCCAAAAAGCTGCTCGCCGAGGCCGGTTACCCCGACGGGCGCGACGCCAAGACCGGCCAGCCGCTGGTGCTGAACTTTGACATCAACTCCTCGGGCAGCGCCAACAAGGCCACACTGGATTGGTACGTGCGCCAGTTTGCCAAGATCGGCATACAGCTAGAGGTGCGCGCCACCGACTACAACCGCTTTCAGGACAAGATGAAAAAGGGCTCGGTCCAGATATTTTTCTGGGGCTGGCTGGCCGACTACCCGGACGCGGAAAACTTCTTGTTCCTGCTCTACGGCCCCAACGCCAAAGCGCGGACTGACGGCAACGGCGAAAACGGCGCCAACTACCAAAACCCAGAGTTTGACGCCTTGTTTGACCGCATGAAGTTTTTGGGCGATGGCCCGGAAAAGCAGGCGCTCATTGACCAAATGGTGCAAGTGACCCAGCAAGACGGCGTGTGGGGCTTTGGCTACTGGCCTAAGTCGGCCGCCGCTTACCACCAGTGGATTTACAACGGCAAACCCACACAAATCGTGCGCAACCACATCAGCTACTTGCGGCTGGACGCGGCCCAGCGCACACAAAAAATTGCCGAGTGGAACAAGCCCGTCTGGTGGCCGCTGCCGCTCGTGGCGCTGGTGCTGGCGGCGCTGGTGGCGCCCGCGTGGTGGGTGTGGCGCCGCCGTGAGCGGCAAACTGCGGCGCGCACCCTGGCGAAGGAGGCCTGACACCATGCTGAACTACATCGTCCGCCGCATCGTGTACGGTTTTTTGGTGCTGGTAGGGGTCAATATCCTGACCTTCATCCTGTTTTTTGCCGTCAATACCCCCGACGACATGGCGCGCATGAACATTGGCGGCAAGCGGGTGACGGCAGACGCCATTGAAAAATGGAAAACCGCACGTGGTTACGACAAGCCGCTCCTGTGGAACCCGCAAGCTGAAGGGCCTCAAAAGCTCACCAAGACCATTTTTTACGAGCGCTCGCTGCCGCTTTTTGCCCTAGAGTTTGGTGCCTCCGACACAGGGCGCGACATTGGCTACGAGCTCAAAAACCGGGTCGGCCCCTCGCTGGCGCTGGCGCTGCCCACGTTTGCACTGGGGCTGATCGTGGTGGTGGTGTTTTCACTAACTCTGGTTTTTTTCCGCAGCACTTACCTGGAGTTTTGGGGCGTGGCGTTTGCCGTGTTTTTGCTCTCAGTCTCCGGGCTTTTTTATATCATTGCCGGGCAGTTTTTCTTCAGCAAGCTGCTCAAGCTGGTGCCGATTTCCGGCTTTTCTGGTGGTTGGGATGCCTGGTTGTTTCTGGCGCTGCCAGTGGTGATCGGCATTGTGTCGCGTGCGGGCGGCGAGGCACTTTTTTACCGCACGCTGTTTTTGGAAGAAATTGGCAAAGATTACGTGCGCACCGCGCGCGCCAAGGGTTTGTCCGAGCCGGCGGTGCTGTTGCGCCATGTGCTGGGCAACGCGCTGTTGCCCATATTGACCGGCACGGTGGCCGTGTTGCCGCTGCTGTTTTTGGGTGCGCTGATCATGGAGTCGTTTTTTGGTATTCCGGGCCTGGGCAGCTTCACCATTGACGCTATCAACGCGCAAGACTTTGCGGTGGTGCGGGCGATGGTGTTTTTGGGGTCGCTGCTGTATATCGTGGGTCTGGTGCTGACTGATATTTCTTATACGCTGGCGGATCCGCGTATTCGGCTGGCCTGAGTTTTATGAAGGTACTTTCAGCTAAGGCCAGATTTCCCTCGGTAGGGTGGTTTTTGCCCCCCCTATCCCCCCAACCCCCTTTCCACCCCGGCGGGATAGAAAGGGGGGGCGAACAGCCACATCTGATTTCGTCGCGTCGGCTAGGGCAGCACTGGCGACTGTCGGTTTGCACGCGGCGGTGCGGGCGCCACGCTAGTAGAAGGCTAGCCGAA
>CANHZG010000123.1 GCA_947464995.1 Comamonadaceae bacterium
AGGTTGACCGCCATGCAACTGCGCCAGTCGGCCAAGGAGATGTCTTCGACGTTGGCGGTGGGGCCGGCCACACCGGCGTTGCTGACCAAAATATCGAGCCCGCCCAGATATGCCGTGCCCTTGGCAAAAAAGCCGGCCACCTGTTCCTCGTCGCTGACGTCGCAGACCATGCCCGCCAGTGCCGGGTGTGCAGCCAGCGCGGCCCGTAGCGCGCCAGCGTGGACATCGCAAATAAACACCCTCGCCCCCGCCGCCAAGAAAGCCTCAGCCATGGCCAGCCCAATACCGGCGGCGGCGGCCGTAATCAAGACACGTTGGTTGGCATGGGTCATGGGTGGCTCTTGCAAAGTGGTGGTGTCTGACACTGTATCCCTCTTGCAAAACGCGGGCGACGCAAAAGCGGCAGCATTTTCCGTGGGCCCGACTGCTGCGAAAATCGGCGCCATGAAAACTCTGAACCTCGCACCCTTCCAACGCTTCCTGGTGCCCCTGGGAGCACTGGTGCTGATCGTGCTGGCTTACCGCAGTTACGGCTGGGCCGGTGTTGCGGCCGCACTGGGCGCCTTGGTGATGTGGGCGCTGCTGCACTTCACCCGCATGCTGCAGCTTATGCAGCGCGCGGCCCAGCGGCCCAAGGGTTTTGTTGACAGCGCCGTCATGCTCAACGCCAAGTTGCACGTGGGCATGACGCTGCTGCAGGTGCTGGCGCTGACCCGTGCACTGGGCGAGTCGATCACAAGCCAAGGCGAGCAGCCGGAAGTTTTTTGCTGGCGCGACGCTTCGGGCTCTACGGTAGGCTGCGAATTTCACGCTGGACGGCTCAAAAGCTGGACCTTGGTGCGCCCACCCGAGTGTGAGGCGGACGCCGCCCCGTAAAATCCCCTATTTCCCTGCCTGCCCAACACACCAAAGGACTCCTGCAATGACCGCCATGCCCCCTTCCATGTCTGACCGCGACGGAAAAATCTGGATGGACGGCCAGATGGTCGACTGGCGCGATGCCAAGATTCACGTGCTGAGCCACACCCTGCACTACGGCTGCGGCGCTTTTGAAGGTGTTCGCGCCTACAACACCGTCCAGGGCACGGCCATATTCCGCCTAGCCGAGCACACCGAGCGCCTGTTCAATAGCGCAAAGATTCTGCGCATGAGCATCCCATTCACCAAAGAGCAGGTGATGGACGCGCAAAAAGCGGTGGTGCGGGAGAACAAGCTCGAGAGCTGCTACCTGCGCCCGCTGACCTGGATCGGTGACAAAAAGCTCGGCGTCTCGCCCAAGGGCAACACCATCCACCTGATGGTGGCCGCCTGGCCCTGGGGTGCCTATTTGGGTGAAGAAGGTATGAAGCGCGGTATCCGCGTCAAGATTTCGAGCTACACGCGTCACCACGTCAACATCACCATGACGCAGGCCAAGGCGGTGTCCAACTACACCAACTCCATTCTGGCCAATATGGAGGCCACCGACGACGGCTACGACGAAGCCATGCTGCTCGACGCCAACGGCTTTGTGTCTGAGGGCGCGGGCGAGAACCTGTTTGTCGTGAAAGACGGCGTGGTCTACACGCCCGACCTGTCGGCTGGCGCCTTGAACGGCATCACCCGTAACACCGTCATGCACATTTGCAAGGACCTGGGGCTGGAGCTGGTGCAAAAACGCATCACCCGCGACGAGGTCTATATTTGTGACGAGGCCTTCTTCACTGGCACCGCCGCCGAAGTGACGCCGATTCGCGAACTCGACCGCATCGCCTTGGGCAAAGATGACTACGTCGGCACCCGTGGCCCGATTACCGAAAAAATCCAAACGGCCTTCTTTGATATCGTCAACGGCCGCAACCCCAAGTACGCGCACTGGTTGAGCCTGGTTTAAGACGACCGTTTCCAATAACCAAGCACAACCGCCATGTCCAAATCGCTCGTCACCCTGCTGGCCAAAGACCTCAACCCCCAAGGCGGCGTGTTCTGCCCGAGCCCCTTGGCGGACATGAAAACCTGGAACACCCATCCCAAGGTTTACCTGGACGTGGCCCATACCGGCCACGCCAAGTGCCCCTACTGCGGCACCGTCTACCAGCTCAAGGACGGCGAGCATTTCGAAGCCCATTAAGTTGGTGCACCCACGCTCCCCCACTGCGTTGGGGTCGCTGCCCCCCGAGGGGGTGTCCCTTGCTTGGGGCGGCTTGGTGGGTAAGTCATGACTTCTACCTTGGTCATTGCCCCGCAGTGGATTGGTGACGCGGTCATGACCGAGCCGCTGCTGCGCCGCCTGCACGCGCGTGGTGATCGCATCACGGTGGGGGCGCTGCCGTGGGTGGCACCGGTGTACCGCGCGATGGAGGGCGTGGAGCGGGTGATCGAATTCCCTTTTGCCCATGGCGGTTTGCAGTGGGCCGCGCGCAGGGTGTTGGCAAGCCAATTGCGGGGCCAGTTTGACCGTGCCGTGATCTGCCCCAACTCTTTTAAGAGTGCCCTGATTCCGTGGTGGGCCGGTATTCCAGAGCGTGTGGGCTATTTGGGTGAGGCGCGTTACGGCTTGCTCACGCAGCGTTTGCCCAACCCGTCCAAAACCGAGCGTCCGCCCATGGTGGCGTTTTATGGCGCGCTCAGCGGCGATGACGGTTTTGCATTAGAGCGGCCACAACTTTTTGTCGCCGAGGCTGCTGCGGACGCGGCGTTAGCACCTTTTTCGCTACATCGCGGCAAATACTATGTGCTAGTGCCAGGTGCCGAATTTGGACCTGCCAAGCGCTGGCCTGCGGCCCATTTCGCAGCCCTAGCATGCGAAGTTCTGTGCGAGCAAGACGCACAGGTGCTGCTCTTGGGATCAGCCAAAGAAGCCGGTATCTGCGCTGAGATCGTCGGTGGGGTGCCAGCCGAAAAGCGGGGTCGGTGCGTGGACCTGTCGGGCCGTATCGATTTGGCCCAGGCGCTGGCGCTGGTGAGCGCCGCCCGCCGCGTAGTGAGCAATGACTCCGGCATGATGCATGTGGCGGCCGCTTTCGGTGTGCCGCAGGTGGCGGTGTTTGGCTCGTCCAGCCCGCTGCACACGCCGCCGCTCAGTGATGTAGCGCGGGTGGTTTGGCTCAAAGACGACCCCCTATACCAGCCGCCGCTCGACTGCGCGCCTTGCTTTGCACGCGATTGCCCGCTGGGTCACACCCGCTGCCTGCGCGATGTGACGCCCCAGCAGGTGTGGAATTTGTTGTAGTCGGGGCAAAAAAAAGTCACCCGAAGGTGACTTGTAAACGTCTCCGTAGGAGACTTCGTTGGAACCGCAAAAATGGTTTGCTGTGGGGAGGCCCCTGGCGTTCTTGTCTGCGTGACAGCGATGGGGTGAACTGTAGGACGTTGGGCGCGGCAAGTGCATCCCCCGAACGGGTGAGTTTCTCGGTTTATTTACGGCGGCGCGCTTTTGCCCTTGCCTGAAAACTTTGCGCCGAACCGTTATGTGTTTCTTAAAGCGATGGCGTAGGTGCAGGCGCCGGTGTCGATGCCTCCAAGGGCAGGCGCAGGCTGAAACAGGCGCCGCCACCGGCGCGGTTGCTGCATCTTGCCGAGCCGCCATGGCGCAGCGCAATCGACTGCACCAGCGCAAGGCCCAGGCCCATGCCACCGTCTTGCTCGGACGCGCCTGGCAGGCGGTAAAAGGGCTCAAAAATGCGCGACTGAAATTCGTTGGGTACGCCAGGGCCGCGGTCTTTGACGTCAATCACGGCAAAGCCATCTTCTTGGTACAGCGCCAGTTCTACCTCGGTGGCGGCGTAGCGGCGGGCGTTTTCCAACAGGTTGCGGACCGCGCGGCGCAGCAGCTTGGCAATGCCAGGCACCAGCAGCACCGCCTGGGCGGTTGCCAGCTGGGCGCTAGTGCGGGCGCACTCTTCGGCCGCCAGGCCCACCAGGTCCACGGCCTCCACGGTGCCCACATCGGTCTCCCGAGCGTCGAGCCGGCTGGCGAGCAAGATCTCGTCAATTAGCTGGTCGAGTTCGGCCAAATTGCGCTCGATTTCGGGTTTTCGTTGTGCCAAGGCCTCGGGTGAGCCTTGGCCCATCAGCTCCAGACCCATGCGGATGCGCGTTAGCGGCGAGCGCAGCTCATGCGAGGCATTGGCCAGCAGCGACTTTTGCGACGCGAGCAATGCGTCGCGCGCCTTGACCAGGTTCTCGATTTGCTGGGCTGCGTGGTTGAAGCGATTGGCCAAAAACCCAACCTCGTCGGCCCCGCCTGCAGGCACGCGCACGCTCAGGTCACCGTCACCCCAGCGCTCCACGCCGGCTTGCAGGCCCTCCAGGCGGCGTGTCAGGCGGCGCACGATGGGGTAAGTTGCCAAAGCCACGGCCAAAGCCACCAGCCCCAATGTCCAAAAAAAGCCAAACGGTGCGTTCCACGGGCCGCGCGGCGGGCGTGGCAGGTGTAAGTGCATGGTCTGCCCGTCTTGCAGCTGAACGAAAAACTCGGGGCCACGGCCGTAATGGCCGACCGGCTCGTCGCCTTCATCGTGGGTGTCAGGCGCTGTGGACCCGGGCCGCAGCGGTGACTCAGGCCCGTGATCGTCGCGTTCATGGCGAGCGTCGTGGTGGTGGAATAGGCCCGGTCGCATCGCGCGTGCGCTGCCGCTGCCAATCACCTCGCCCGCAGCGTTGCGCACCACGACCTCGCGCAGCGGCGGCTCAGCCGCTAGGCGCCATGCCGCGCCTACTAAAAAAGTCAGCACGGCCACGGCCAGAACCACGGCCAGCCAAATCCTTGCATACAGTTTTTGAAAAAACATACCGGGTCGGCGCCTAGTCCTGCTGGCGTGCAAACACATAGCCCACACCGCGCACGGTCAGGATGCGTTTGGGTGTTTTCGGGTCGTGTTCGATGGCGGCGCGGATGCGGCCCATGTGGACGTCAATGGAGCGGTCAAAGGCTTCGAGCTCGCGCCCGCGTACCGCTTCCATGATCTGGTCGCGCGTGAGCACCCGCCCGGCGCGCTCGGCCAAGGCCACCAACAGGTCAAATTGGTACGAGGTCAATTCGCAGGGTGTGCCCGCGACCGATACGCTGCGTGCATCGCGGTCAATCTCTAGAGATCCATAGCGAAGCAGTTTTTGCTCCCCGTCGTTGGATGTAGCTTCGCCCTTGCGCCGCAGCACGGCGCGGATTCGGGCGAGCAATTCGCGCGGCTCAAAAGGTTTTGGCAGGTAGTCGTCGGCACCGAGTTCCAGGCCGACGATGCGGTCCATCGGATCGCCTTTGGCAGTGAGCATGAGCACCGGTGTTTGTCCCATCATCCCGTTGAAAGCGCGTATGCGCCGGCACACTTCCAGGCCGTCGATATCGGGCAGCATCAGGTCCAGCACCACCAGGTCGATGGGGGGTGCCTGTGTCACGGGCTGGCGCAGCCGCGCCAAGCCGGACAGGCCGTCGCGTGCATGCTCGACACTGAAGTCATTGAGTTGCAGGTACTCCGCCACCATGGCCGCTAGCCGGGCGTCGTCTTCAATCATGAGCAGGTGCTTTTTCATCGCTTCAGTCTAGTGGCGCGGGCCCGGCCCGGCGTGCGCGGCGTGGCAAGCGGACGTAAAGTTGCGTAAACGGGGCCTACCCGGAATTTGGCGCTGAGTGCTTCGGCCCGCGCGCCTGGACCCGCGCTGCCAGGGCCACCAAGATCAGCACCGGCACGCCCAATAGTGCAGTGGCGTTGAAGAAACTGCCGTAGCCAAAGGCGTCCACGTACTTGCCCGAAAACCCGGCAACAAACTTGGGCAGCAGCAGCATCATGGAACTTAGCAGGGCGTACTGCGTGGCCGAATACTGCACATTGGTCAGCGATGACAGGTAAGCGATAAAGGCCGATGAGGCAATGCCCCCGGCCAGGTTGTCTGCCGACACCACCCAGACCAGTGCTGTCACGTCGTGTCCGCGTGTGCTTAGCCAGGCGAACAACAGGTTGCTCGCCGCGCTCAATACGGCGCCCAACATGAGCACCCGCATCACGCCAAAGCGCAGCGACAACACGCCGCCGACAAAGGCGCCCAGCAGCGTCATCACTACGCCAAACACCTTGGTCACCGCAGCCACCTCGTCTTTGCTAAAGCCCATGTCCACATAAAACGGGTTGGCCATGATCCCCATCACCACGTCGCTGATGCGGTAGGTGGCGATCAAACCCAGAATCAGCGCGGCGTGCCAACCGTAGCGACCTAAAAAATCGGCAAAGGGGGCCACCAGCGCGCCGCGCAGCCACTCGCGCACATTGCGCTCAGGCGCCATCGGGGCGGGTACAGGCTCTCGCGAAAACAGCACGGTCAGTACGCCGGGTAGCATGCTCAGGGCCATCACCAGGTAGGCGGTTTGCCAGGGGCCATGTTGGTAGGGTGCATTGGCACCCGCCAGGGCTTCGGCCCGCGCCGCAATCCACAGGGCGCCGGCACCGGCCCAGATCATGGCCAGGCGGTAGCCGGTTTGGTAGGTGGCCGCCAATGCGGCCTGGTGTTCGTTGTCGGCGGACTCAATGCGAAAAGCGTCCAGTGCAATGTCTTGGGTGGCCGACCCCACGGCCACCGCCACCGCGCACCACACCATGGGTGCCAGCGCCTGCTGCGGGTCAGTCAGCGCCATGCAGACCAGCGCAAGCATGATTACCGCCTGTGAGGCCAGCAACCAACTGCGCCGGCGCCCCAGCGCTCGGGTGAGCAGCGGAATCGGCAGGCGGTCCACCAGCGGCGACCAGACCCACTTGAAGCCATAGGCCAGGCCCACCCAACTCAAAAAACCAATCGTGGTGCGGTCAATGCCCGCCTCGCGCAACCAAAAACTCAGGGTGCCAAACACCAGGAGAAGCGGCAGCCCGGCCGAAAACCCCAGTGACAGCATGCGCAAGGAAGCCGGCTCGCGGTAGACCTTGAGGCTTTGCAACCAGCCGGGTTTGGCCACAGGGGCGGGCGGTGACGAAGGAGTTGAAGGCAAAGAAGCGGGCATCGGGGAATAATAGCCCTTGGTCTTGGCCAAAAAAGGACAGCAAGTATGGGGATGGGCAAACGGATTTGGGCGCACCGCTCGCGGGCGCGTGTAATGGCGCTGCTGCTGGCCGCAGCGGCCAGCGCCCCGGCCTGGGCGCGAGAAGGCGTGGAGGTGGGCGAGCGCTCGGTGTTTGCCGACATGTTCAGCGCCGATCAGATTGAGCAGCAAGCCACGCTGCAGTACCAGCAAACCCTCAAAACCGCCGCCGATCACCGCGCGTTGGCCCCCGTCGATAACGCCCAGGTGCGGCGTCTGCGCGCGATTGCGCAAAAAATCATTCCGTTGGCCGGCGAATGGAACGAGCGCGCGCGCCAATGGAAGTGGGAGGTCAACCTGATTGGCTCCAACCAGATCAATGCGTTTTGCATGCCCGGTGGAAAAATCGTGTTCTATACCGGGATCCTCAAAACCCTGGAGCTCAGCGATGACGAGGTGGCCATGGTCATGGGCCACGAAATTGCCCACGCCTTGCGTGAACACGCACGCGAGCGCATGGGCAAAAACACGGTGACTACGGGTGCCGCGCGAATCGGTGGCGCCTTGTTATCGGGCTGGCTGGGAATTGACCCGCGTCTGACCGACACCGTGGCGCAGCAAGGCGCCAACCTGCTCACGCTCAAGTTTGGCCGCGAGGACGAGTCCGAGGCGGACCTGGTGGGTATGGAGCTGGCCGCGCGGGCTGGCTTTGATCCTCGCGCAGGCGTCAGTCTGTGGCAGAAAATGGGCGCAGCCAACAAGGGCGCACCTCCGCAGTGGCTCTCCACCCACCCCTCGGGCGACACGCGCATCGCCGAGATCGAGGCCAATTTGCCCAAGGTCATGCCCTTGTACGAGCGCGCCCGCCAGGCCAAGGCCGCAGACAAAACACCCTGAGTGCACCGGCCCCCGGCACCCGCGCTGACCTTGGCGTAGCGTAGCGGGCCGTGTCAACATACACTACTGTATGTGACGTGCATTTCTACCGAATTTGAGTCCGTTTGCCGACATCCAAGAAACCCCCTTTTATGCCCACCTTGCCCACCGTAGCGCGCATATTGCGCACCCCCGAGTCGCGTTTTGCCGCCCTGCCTGATTTTCCCTATACGCCGCACTACACCGAGGTCGGCGGCCTGCGCATTGCCCACATTGATGAAGGCCCTCGCGACGGCCCCACTGTGTTGTTGATGCACGGTGAGCCCGCCTGGTCTTTTTTGTACCGCAAGATGATTCCGGTGCTGGTGGCTCAGGGTATGCGCGTGCTTGCGCCCGACCTGGTGGGCTTTGGTCGCTCCGACAAGCCC
>CANHZG010000124.1 GCA_947464995.1 Comamonadaceae bacterium
GCAGCGCCACGGCGCAGTCTCAGCTTTCGGAGTCTGGCTCAGCGCTGGCGTCGCTCATGCCAAAACGGCGGAGCTTGACATACAGGCTTTGGCGCGACAGCCCCAGCATTTCTGCTGCAGAGGCACGGTTATCACCCGTGAGTTCCAATGCCGCTTCAATACACAACTGCTCGATGAGGTCGGTGGTTTCACGCACGATGTCTTTGAGTGGCACGCGTCCCACCAGTTCAGTCATCTCGCCTGTTGAGCGTGGCAAATCCTTGCTGGGCTTTGCGTCATTGTTCAAGCGCAGACCCACGTCGCGGATGGTGAAGCCTAGGCAACGCTTATCACCGGTGGTCACGGCCACGGCAGAGATTTCCACGTCAGTGGTAGAGCCGTAGTCGCCACGCATCCGAGTGGCAAACAGGCGTACCACGTCGCGCTGGCGCAAATTGGAAATCAGCACGCTCAGGTCCACCCCGGCGCGGCCCAGCCAACGCTCCAGCGATTCACCCCGCACCAGGTCTTCATTGCTGACCTCGGCGAGCTGTAAAAATGCGCGGTTGGCGGTGAGCACGTGACCCGACAGGTCGGTCACCACGAACGCGTCGGGTGCGCTCTCCATTACATCGGTCAAGATTTGCTTGGCATTGGCCATTCCAGCGGAGTCGGTCTGCGCCGCCTTGGGCACCAAACGGATAAGGAAATGCGACGACTGCTCTTGCCGAAACAGCGAGACGGCTACCAACATTTCGGCACCACTGTGTGCAATGCGTACGTCGACTGGTGTAGAGCGGCCGCTGGCGCGCAATCCCGAAAAAACCTGACTTAGCGCCGTATAGCTGCGTTGATCCAGGCTGTCCCGCAAGCTCCAACCTGGCTTGCCAAGGGCCTCGCCAAAAAGGACTTGCGCCGCCGGGTTGCTGTCCTCCGGTTTTTCACTAGCAGCATCCAGAATCAACAAGGCTTCTGAGGAAACCTGAAACAGCAGCCGGTAGCGGGTTTCAATGTGCTTTAGCTGCCAGTAATCACGCTCCATGGAGCGCTGGGCACTGATTATTTTCTGCTGCATCGCCGCCTGCGGCCGCAAGTCACGCCCAAACGCCACCGAATGCGCTGCCAGACCGCCCGGAGCACCCGAGGCTGGCACACGCACCAGCGAATAAGAAAGCGGTAGCTCGGTGCCGTCGTGGGCGAACTGGTTCAGGTGCCGCCACTTCGCACCTTTTCCCGTGCCCACATCGCGCAGCATAGCCGCCACTTTGGAGCGACTCTCTTCCGTGACCGTTTGTCCCCAAGGTTTGCCCAACCAGTGTTGGTAACCATGCACCATCATCTCGTCGCTGCCAAAGGCGGCGTCGCGGATGATGCCGCCCTCGTCCATGATCAGAACCACATCGGCGGCGGCGGTAATCAGTTTGGCCGTAATGTCCGCATCGAGGTTCGAAAAATACAGCTGCGCGTGCTCAAAACGCTCCGAGGGAAGTACTGTTGCCGCTTGTAAAACTGTGTTCATGGATGATCCGAAGTAGGAGAAGATGGGCAAAGACGTTACTGCGTGGCCAAGCCGGACGCAATGTGCAAACGCGCCAAACCGGGCGCCAGACTACCGTCATTGGCGACCAGATCGGCGCCGACTTGCGCGACATACTCAGGGAAGGCTGCAAACAGTGGCCCGCCGACCATTATGCATATTCCTCTGTGGAGCGAGGCCTTTCGAACCGCGCTGATGCACGCTGTCAGGCGTTCAAGTTGCTGCGCAGTGGCAAGGGAGAAACCCACCACGTCGTATTTGTGACGCTTAACCAGCGTGACTGGGTCATCGAACATATCGTAGGGACCGCCCGTCACTCCCCAACCAGCGCGCTGGAAAAACTCGGCCACCATGGCTAGACCAAAAGTGTGCTGCTCACCGGGTGTGGGAACCAACAGGATGTGCAGGCCGTTGCTCACAGGATTTTTGTATTTTTCAAAATCGGCGTTGACCTCGTGCAGCATTTTTTGTAACCGCCCCAAGCCAATGGTGACATCGGTGAAATCGCACAGGTCTTCTTCCCACATTTCACCCAGCTGTCGGGCCGCCGGAGCAAGCAGGTCTAGGTAGATGGACTCTATGGGCGCACCCTTTAAGCGCATCGACTCTATGCACGCCAACGCCTGCGCGTCGCTGCGGGTGAGTATCAGCTTGACAAAGCCGGCCACATAGTCGGGCGTGACCTTTACGGCAGCGTAATCCGGCGGCAATTCACACTCTTCAGGCGTGCGGTGCGCAAGCATCAGGCGCGGAATGATTTCGTGCTGGATTGCCTTTGCTAGCACCGCCACGGTGTGGTCATCCTGCGAAAAAGCGTCGTACTCCTGCGGCTTTCTCCCAATGCGTGACTGCTGGCCCGTGCCTAGGTTCGACCAATTTTCCGACGTGCGGGATTCGCCAAAATTACCGTCGTCCGCCACGCTTATCCGGTTGCTCGACCCCATTGATGTCTCCTCGGTTTATGACTTCGCCTTCGGGGCGAACGCGCTTCGGTGCGCGCCGAAACTTTCGTCTTTCTTCTTTTCCGTAACACCGGTTTTCAAGGTCTTCGTTTGCAAAGAAACTTTACACAGCCAGTGTCAGGCAGGTTTTACGCTCGTCTTTGACTTAAATCAAAGTTTATTTTAAAGCCGACGAAATTAGTCGGACTTATTTTGAAGTGTCTAAATTTATTTACGTAACAAAAAGTTGACATTTTGCAAAAGCGAGG
Organism: Comamonadaceae bacterium; assembly: GCA_947464995.1. Lineage (GTDB taxonomy): Bacteria > Pseudomonadota > Gammaproteobacteria > Burkholderiales > Burkholderiaceae_C > Allorhodoferax. The sequence goes on from CANHZG010000124.1 coordinate 2,727, forward strand.
ATAAATTGGACGCCATGGTCGATTCATCCCTATCAAAACCGCAAGAAAACCCGTCTGGGCGTCCGGCGCGCAGGCCCTTGTACACACCTGACGAGCGCGTGCGCCGCGACGGGTCGATATGGACTTTTATCCAAGGACTGCTCGCCCCCATTCAGTTTTTCATCTTCCTGGGCAGCTTGGGCCTCGTGCTGCGTTTTCTGTTCACAGGCCACGGCCTGGAGATCGCCAACTCCTCGGTGGTTGTGAAGACGCTAGCCCTGTACACCATTATGCTGACCGGTTGCATCTGGGAGAAAGTGGTGTTTGGCCGCTACCTTTTTGCACCGGCGTTTTACTGGGAAGACGTTTTCAGCATGCTGGTGTTGGCGCTGCACACCTGCTACCTGTGGGCGACCTACACCGGGGCACTCGTCGGAGCCCAACTGATGTACCTTGCATTGGCCGCATACGCCACCTATGTAATCAACGCCGGGCAGTTCTTGTTGAAGTTACGCGCGGCCCGCTTGGACCATGAGGCCAGCATTCGCGCCAATACCATGGCGCCCGCTCGCGCAGGAGCGCTTGCATGAACGCGGTGGCCATTCCCATCCGCGCGGTGCCCACTGGCGGCTGCAGCGATGCGCCGGTGCTGCGCGAGCGCGGCCAGCACGAGGTGTTTTGCGGCCTGACCGGCATCATCTGGTTGCACCGCAAGATCCAGGACGCCTTCTTTTTGGTGGTGGGCTCGCGCACCTGCGCTCACCTGATCCAGTCCGCCGCCGGGGTAATGATTTTTGCCGAGCCCCGCTTTGCCACCGCCATCATTGACGAGCGCGACCTGGCTGGCTTGGCTGACGCCAACACCGAACTCGACCGCGTGGTGCAGCAACTGCTGGCGCGCCGCCCCGAAATCAAACTGCTTTTTCTGGTGGGATCCTGCCCGTCCGAGGTGATCAAGCTCGACCTGGCGCGGGCGGCGGCCCGCTTGTCGACCACGTTTTCGCCCTCCGTGCGGGTATTGAACTACTCGGGCAGCGGCATCGAGACTACGTTCACTCAAGGTGAAGACGCCTGTTTGGCCTCTATGGTGCCCGGTTTGCCCGTCAGTGCGCCCCATGCCCCAGCCGAGCTGCTGGTGGTTGGCGCGCTGGCTGATGTGGTGGAAGACCAGTTTCTGCGTCTGTTCAAACAAATGGGCGTGGAGCGGGTGAGGTTTTTCCCGCCCCGGCGCGCCTCGGACATGGCGCCTGTGGGCCCCAACACCCACATGCTGCTGGCCCAGCCTTTTTTGGCAGACACCGCCCGAGCGCTGCAGGCGCGCGGCGCCACGCTGCTGGCCGCGCCCTTTCCCTTGGGGGTAGAGGGGACGACTCTGTGGCTGCAAGCCGCCGCCCGCGCTTTCGGCATTGATGAAGCAGCGTTTGACGCCGCTGTGGCACCCGCCACCCAACGTGCCAAGGCAGCGTTGGCCCGCGCCAGGCTGGCGCTTGAGGGCAAAAGCATCTTCTTTTTCCCTGATTCGCAACTCGAAATTCCGCTGGCGCGCTTTCTGGCACGCGAACTCGGCATGCGCTTGCTGGAAGTGGGCACGCCTTATTTGCACCGCCAAAACCTGGCGCAAGAGCTGGCCCTGTTGCCCGAAGGCACCTTCTTATCCGAAGGCCAACATGTGGAAAAGCAGCTCGAACGCTGCCGCGTGGCGCAGCCCGACATCGTGGTCTGCGGCCTGGGCCTAGCCAACCCGCTGGAGTCCGAAGGCATGACCACCAAATGGGCCATTGAGCTGGTGTTCACCCCCATCCAGGGGTTCGATCAGGCCGCCGATCTGGCCGAGCTGTTCACCCGCCCGCTGCTGCGCCGCATGCGCTTGGCTGCCTAGGCCGCTTTAACCACCGCAGACCATGCAACTCACCCTCTGGACATATGAAGGCCCGCCCCATGTAGGCGCCATGCGGGTGGCCACGGCCATGGAAAAAGTGCATTACGTGCTGCACGCGCCCCAGGGCGATACCTACGCAGACCTGCTGTTCACGATGATCGAGCGACTGCAAAAGCGCCCGCCCGTCACCTACACGACCTTCCAAGCGCGGGATCTGGGTGGCGACACAGCCGAGCTGTTCAAGACCGCAGCGCGCGAAGCCTTTGAGCGCTTCAAACCGCAAGCCATGCTGGTGGGCGCCTCGTGCACAGCGGAGCTGATCCAGGACGACCCAGGCGGCCTTTGCAAAGCCTTGAATCTGCCGGTACCCGTGGTGGCCCTGGAGCTGCCGGCATACCAGCGCAAGGAAAATTGGGGCGCCTCGGAAACCTTCTACCAACTGGTTCGTAACCTGGCAAAGCCCGCCACGCCGCCTAGTGAAAACACTGAGACGAAAAAGCCACGCTGCAATATCTTGGGGCCCACCGCGCTGGGCTTTCGCCACCGCGACGACCTGCAAGAAATCCGCACCCTGCTCGGGCAGATGGGCGTCGAGCTCAACGTGGTGGCACCCCTGTCGGCCACGCCCGAAGACCTGGGCCGCCTGGCCAACGCCGACTTCAATGTCGTGCTCTACCCCGAGATCGCTAACCTGACGGCGCAGTGGCTGCAGCGAACGTTTGGCCAGCCCTTCACCAAAACCATTCCCATTGGCACGGGCGCCACCCGCGCTTTCATCCGCGAAGTGGCCACCTTGGCCGGTCTTGACGCTGAAGTTGCTCTGGCACAGGCCGCATCGCGCGCCGCCTGGTACGCCCGCTCGGTGGACTCCACCTACCTCACGGGCAAGCGCGTTTTCGTCTTTGGCGACGCCACCCACGCCGTGGCTGCGGCCAAAGTGGCCAACGAGGAAATGGGCTTTACCGTGGTGGGTATCGGCACTTACAGCCGTGAATTTGCGCGCGAGGTTCGAGACGCGGCCAAGCTGTATGGTGTGGAGCCGCTCATTAGCGACGACTACCTTGAAGTCGAGGCGCGCATTGCCGAGCTGCAGCCCGAGTTGGTCTTGGGCACGCAAATGGAGCGCCACATCGCCAAGCGCCTGGGCGTTCCCTGCGCCGTGATCTCGGCCCCCGTGCATGTGCAAGATTTTCCGGCACGCTATTCGCCGCAAATGGGGTTTGAAGGAGCGAACGTGCTGTTTGACACCTGGGTCCACCCCCTCATGATGGGCCTGGAAGAGCATCTGATTGGCATGTTCCGGGGCGACTCTGAGTTCCACGAAGATGCGGCGCCCTCGCACCTGGGCGGCGGCGTGATGCAGGAAAGCCCTAGCACCAACAGTCTGTCGCCCGCCCCCGCAGCGGACACCGTCACCGTCAGCGTGGTTACCGCGGCAAGCTGGAACCCCGAGGCCGAAAAAGAACTGAAAAAAATACCTTTTTTTGTGCGCGGCAAAGCCCGGCGCAACACCGAGCGATATGCCGTCGATCACGGCCTGGCTCTGATCACGGTGGAGACTTTGTATGACGCTAAAGCTCACTTCGGGCGCTAGCATGCGCATGGCATCTAACAACACCCCGATACGCGTGGTGATCGTGACCATGGACACGCACCTGGCAAGTTCGGTCGAGCGCGCGCGCAAAACCCTGTCAAGAGACCTGCCCGGTTTGACGCTCACGCTGCACGCCGCCTCAGAATACGCAGGCAACGACACCCTCATCGCCCGCTGCAAGGCCGACATCGCGCAGGCCGACATTGTGGTGGCCGGCATGCTGTTTTTGGAAGACCATTTCCTGCCCATCCTGGAAACCTTGCGCGCGCGACGCCTGCAGTGCGACGCCATGATTTGCATCGCCTCGGCCACCGAGGTCACGCAGCTCACCCGGTTGGGTCAGTTCGACATGCTTAAGCCCGCCAGTGGCCCCATGGCGCTGCTCAAAAAACTGCGCGGCAGCAAGGAAAAAGCTCCTACCGGCGGCGCTGCGCAAATGAAGATGCTGCGCCGCCTGCCGCAGATGTTGCGCTTTATTCCAGGCACAGCCCAAGACGTGCGCGCCTACTTTTTGGCCATGCAATACTGGATGAGCGGCTCGGACGACAACGTCCTGAACCTGGTGCGCCACGTGGTGGACCGGGGCGCTGACGGCGCGCGGCGCAGTCTGCGCGGCAGCCTGAAGGTGGACGCGCCGGTGCATTACCCCGAAGTCGGCGTGTACCACCCGCGCCTGGCTGGGCGCTACGCGGAAGAAGCGCAGGCCCTGCCCTTGCCCGCTCGTGGCCCCGTGGTGGGAACCGTGGGCCTGCTGCTGATGCGCTCCTATTTGCTCTCGGGCAACGCCGGCCATTACGACGGCGTGATCGCTGCGCTCGAAGCGCGTGGTCTGCGCGTGATTCCGGCCTTTGCCGCCGGGCTTGATTCGCGTCCCGCCATTGACGCGTTTTTCTACCAGAACGGCCGCGTCTGCGTGGACGCCGTAGTTTCGCTCACTGGCTTTTCGTTGGTTGGTGGCCCCGCGTACAACGACGCCAAAGGCGCCGAAGAGGTGCTGGCCAAGCTCGACGTGCCCTATGTGACGGCGCACCCGGTGGAGTTTCAAACCCTGGACCAATGGGGCGGCTCGGATCGCGGCCTGATGCCGGTGGAGAGCACCATCATGGTGGCGATTCCCGAGCTCGATGGTTCTACCGGCCCCATCGTCTTTGGCGGCCGGCCTGGCGCTGCGGGCGTGACCTGTGCGGGTTGCCACCATGCCTGCACCTTTGGCGCCAACACCACCGCCCAAGACATGCACAGCTGTCCCGAGCGTGCCCTCATGCTGGCCGCGCGGGTGAGCAAACTCGTGGCCTTGAAGCGCAGCGAACGCAGCGCACGCAAAGTGGCCATCGTGCTGTTTAACTTTCCACCCAACGCTGGAAACATCGGCAGTGCCGCCTATTTGTCGGTATTTGAGTCCTTGCAGCACACCTTGACCGCCATGCAAGCTCAGGGCTACAGCGTCAACCTGCCCGAGAGCGTGGATGAGCTGCGCGACGCCATTCTGTTGGGCAACGCCTCTCAGCACGGCGCCGACGCCAATGTGCACACCCTGATTAGCGCTGACGATCACGTGCGACGCGAACGCTGGCTCAAAGAAATCGAAGCCCAGTGGGGCCCGGCACCCGGTCGCCAGCTCAGCAACGGCAGCGCCATTTACGTGCTGGGCAAACAGTTTGGCAACGTGCTAATTTGCGTGCAACCCTCTTTTGGCTACGAGGGTGATCCCATGCGCTTGCTGTTCGAAAAAGGCCTGGCACCCACCCACGCGTTCTCGGCCTTTTACCGCTACCTGCGGGAAGACTTCGCCGCCCACGCCGTGCTGCACTTCGGCACGCACGGCGCACTCGAATTCATGCCCGGCAAGCAAACTGGCCTAAGCGGTACCTGCTGGCCCGACCGCCTGATCGACGACTTGCCCAATGTGTACTTGTACGCGTCCAACAACCCCTCTGAAGGCGCCATTGCCAAACGCCGCTCCGGCGCGACCTTGATCAGCTACTTGACTCCGCCTATTGCCCAGGCCGGTTTGTACAAAGGCCTCCATGACCTCAAAGCCTCCTTGGAGCGCTGGCGTAGCCTGGAGCGCGGAGCCCGTGAGCGCCAAGAACTCGCCACCCTAATCC
>CANHZG010000125.1 GCA_947464995.1 Comamonadaceae bacterium
CCTGGCCAGCGCCCAGGCCTGGGTGGCGGGCAAGCTCTAAGGCGACTAGCCAGTGGCCGGTCTGACGCTGACCCGGCCCTGGCAACTTTTTTGTTGGGGCGCCGCGCTGGCGTTAGCGGCTACTCAGACGCTGGCGCAGGCTGGTTTTGAGGTGCAAGCCTGGCCCGCTCACAAGCCTGCTCCCCAAGTAGCAGGCTTCGACGCAGCAGGCAAAGCGCAGCCCTTGGCGTCGCTGCGTGGTCAAGCCGTGGTGATCAACTTCTGGGCCAGCTGGTGCGAGCCCTGCCGGGAAGAAATGCCTTCGCTGGCGCAACTGGCCCGCGCGCACAGCGGCAAGTTGCGCGTGCTAGCCGTCAATTACAAAGAATCCTCCGCCGCCGTGGTCCAGTTTGTGGCCGCCACGGGCCTAGACCTGGCCACGCTGCGCGACCCCGATGGCGCCCTGGCCCGCACCTGGGGCATCCGGGTGTTTCCATCCACGGTGTTGATCGGTGCCGATGGCCAGGTGCGCAGCGTGGTGCGTGGAGCCCTGGATTGGCACGGAGTGGATGCCTCTGAGCTTATTTCGCCTTTGCTGCCAAATGCTGCAGCAACCTCTGCGCCAACGCCTGCACCTGATCGTCAGCCATAGGAGCCGCATCGGCGCTCAGCTGGGTCTGCAAGATGCGCCGCAGGGTGTCGATGTGCGGCGTGAGCGTGCCAAAAAAGCGGGCTTGGCCGTCGGCCACTACTAGCAGGGTGGGAAAGTTGTCCACTTCCACCGGGTCCACCAGGTCGGCTTCGTCTTCGATGTCAACCCAGACAAACCGCGCCGTTGCAAACTCTGCCTGCAATTGGTCAAATAACGGGCGATAGTCGCGGCAGGTGCCGCACCACTGCGCGCATAGGCAGGCCACCAGCAGGTCGGGGCAGAGGGGCAAAGCAGGGGTCGACATAGGGCAATGATGGCAGAAACCTGGGTCCATGAGGATATGCGGAGCCGCAAAGGTGCGAGGTTTTACACTAGCGGGTTTGCCGCTGTGGCATTTTGAACTCTCCCAAGGCCCCCATGAGTGCATTTTTAGACGAAACGGTATTGAGCGTCCACCACTGGACCGACCGTCTGTTTAGCTTTACCACCACGCGCGACGCGACGCTGCGTTTTTCCAACGGCCACTTCACCATGATCGGACTGCGCGGTGAGGGTGGCAAGCCGCTGCTGCGCGCCTATAGCATCGCCAGCGCCAACTACGAAGAACACCTGGAATTTTTGAGCATCAAGGTGCCCAACGGGCCGCTGACGTCCAAGCTGCAGCACATCCAGGTGGGCGACAAGATCGTGGTCGGGCGCAAGCCCACGGGCACTTTGCTTATTGACTATTTGCTCAAAGGCAAAAACCTGTATCTGATCGGCACTGGCACCGGCGTGGCGCCGTTTTTGAGCATCGTGCGCGACCCCGCTACTTACGAGCAGTTTGAAAAAGTGATTTTGGTCCATGGCGTGCGCGAGGTGGCAGAGCTGGCCTATTTCGAGTACCTGACGCACGAGCTGCCCGACCATGAATTCCTGGGCGAGATGGTGAGCGCGCAGTTGCTCTACTACCCCACGGTGACGCGCGAGCCCTTCAAAAACCAGGGCCGTGTGTCCGATTTGTTGACTTCGGGCAAGCTGCAGGCCGACTTGGGCCTGCCCAAGTTTGACCCCGCCACCGACCGCGTGATGCTGTGCGGCAGCCCAGAGATGCTGCGCGACCTGAAAAAAATCCTCGAGGAGCGCGGCTTTATGGAAGGCAACACCACCAAACAGGGCGACTATGTGGTCGAACGCGCCTTCGTTGAACAATAAGCCGCTGGCAAACGTGCCAGCCCAACCAACAGGAATTCCATGAAAAAGTTTGACGTTTACGCCATCGGCAACGCCCTGGTCGACTCCGAGTACGAGGTGTCTGACGACTTGCTGTCGCAAGCGGGTGTGGCCAAACGCCACATGACGCTGATCGACGCGCCGCGCCGCGCCGAGCTGCTGCACCACATGCAGGGCTTGCACGCCCGGCGCACGGGCGGCGGATCGGCCGGTAACACGGTGGTTGCTGTGGCACAGTTTGGCGGCAAAGCGTTCTACTCGTGCCGCGTGGCCGACGACGAGTTGGGCGCCTTCTACGCCCAAGACCTGGCCAGCCACGGCGTAGCCACCAACCTGAACCACATGGCCGCCCCTGCGGGCCAGACCGGCGTGTGCCTGGTAATGGTCACGCCCGACGCCGAGCGCAGCATGAGCACCTTCTTAGGCGCCACCGCTGAGTTAGACCACACGGCCTTGCACCCGCAAGACATTGCACGCGCCAAGGTGTATTACATGGAAGGCTATCTGGCAGCGTCCCCCACGGGGCTGGACGCTGCCCTGCGCGGTCGTGCCATCGCAGCCCAGGCCGGTGTGGCGCTGGCGGTAACACTCAGCGACATGAGCATGATCCAGTATTGCCGCCCTGGTCTGGACGCCATGCTGGGCGTGGCGCCTGACAGCGACCCAGCGGTGCATCTGGATTATCTCTTTTGCAATGAAGAAGAGGCGCAGGTATGGTGCGGCGCCCAGGACTTTGCCGAGGTTTGTGCCCGCATGGCGCCGCTGGCGCGCGTGGTGTGCATTACCCGCAGCGCCAAGGGCAGCGTGGTGCTTGAGGGCGGCGGCCAAACTGCCGTACCCGCCGTACCAGTGAAAGCGCTGGACAGCAATGGCGCGGGCGATATGTTTGCCGGCGCGTTTTTGTACGCTGTAACCCAGGGCCACAGCCACGCCGAGGCTGCGGCTTTGGGCAACCGGGCTGCTGCCCAGGTGGTCGCGCAGTATGGCAACCGCCTGAGCGCGGAATCGATTGCTGCGGTCAAGGCGCAGGGTATTGCCGCCTGAGCCTGCACGCGACTAGCCCAGGGCGTCGTTCACCTGTTCGTGAAATTCGGCCAGGTCCACGGCCAGGTTGATCTCGCGCGGCAGGGCGTCACGGACCGAGAAAACACCCAAAATCTTGCCCTTTTCGGCCACGATGGGTAGATGCCGAAAGCCGCGCTCGATCATGATCAGCACCGCATCGGCCACTTTCATGTGTGGCCCGACGCAGTGGGGTTTGCGGGTCATGACATCGGCTACGAGAGTTTTGTCGGGCGATAGCGCTTTGGCAAGCACCCGTGTCATCAGGTCTCGCTCGGTCAGAATACCTAGCATCTGGCTGGCCGCATCGATGATCAGCACGCTGCCGCAGTTGGCGCGCGTCATGACGCATGCAGCCTCATGCACCGTGGCGGTGGGTGCTAGTTTGATCACGTGGCGCTGTGACATGGATTGAAAAACGGTGCGTTCTGTCATGGCCCGACTCCTTGCGACAAAGGTGAATAGTGATTGACTCTGGCCTGGCTAGCGCAGCGCGGCGTTGATTTTTTCCAAGGCCCGCGCTCCCGGACACAGTTCGCGCATGCCCAGGCTGTTCAGTGGCGCTGCCGTCGTGTTGAGGGCCCGGTGCAAATCGGTGGCCAACGGGTCGACGTACAGCAAGCCCGTGACCACTTCACCGCGCGCGGCGTGCTCTTGCATATAGGCCATGGCTTTGTAGCGGTCGGTCGGGTCGTAGTCGGCGTGCAGTTTACGCAGGCGTAGCACCGAGCCGTCGTGCTGTTTTACGTCGACCACTGAACCGGGCTCGTAGTTTGTGGTGATTTCCTGGCCCGGCGTCATGAAGTCGATGCGGCTGACGGCCTCGTTGTGCTGGCGGACGTAGTCGTAGCTTTTGGTGCTGCCGCCGTGGTTGTTGAACGTGACGCAGGGGCTGATGACGTCAATAAACGCTGCGCCCCCATGCGCCATGGCGCCTTTGATCAAGGGCACGAGTTGCTCTTTGTCCCCGGAGAAGCTTCGCCCCACGTAGGTGGCCCCCAACTGGAGCGCCAGGGCCACCAGATCGACCGGGTTGTCGCTGTTGATCACGCCTTTTTTGCTCTTGGAGCCGCGATCGGCCGTGGCCGAAAACTGGCCCTTGGTCAGGCCGTAGACGCCGTTGTTTTCGACGATATAGGCCATGCACACGCCCCGGCGCATGGCATTGGCAAATTGGCCCAGGCCGATGGAGGCCGAGTCGCCGTCACCTGAGACCCCCAGGTACAACAGGTCGCGGTTGGCCAGGTTGGCGCCCGTGAGCACCGATGGCATGCGCCCGTGCACCGTGTTAAAGCCGTGCGAGGCGCCCAAAAAGTAGTCTGGCGTCTTGGAGCTGCAGCCTATGCCAGAGAGTTTGGCCACGCGGTGGGGCTCAATGTCGAGCTCCCAGCACGCCTGGATGATGGCAGCCGAAATTGAGTCATGGCCGCAGCCTGCGCACAGGGTGGAGATGCGGCCCTCGTAATCACGCCGGGTGTAGCCGACTTTGTTGGTATGCAGCGAGGGATGGTGCAAGCGGGGTTTTGTGATGTAGGTCATGCGACCTCCTTGCGTGTTGCGAGCCGTTGCTTGATCGCAGTGGCGATGAAGCGCGCGGTAATGGGCGTGCCGTCGTAGTGCAACACCCGCACCATACGTGCCGGGTCGATGTCGAGCTCGTTGACCAGCAGCGCGTGCATTTGCGCATCGCGGTTTTGCTCGACCACAAACACCTGCGGATGCGCGGCGATGAAGTCCGGCACCGACTGGGCAAATGGAAAGGCGCGCAGGCGCAGCGCGTCGATGTGCACGCCTTGGGTCGCTAGCACGTCCAGCGCTTCGGCCATGGCAGCGCTCGTGGAGCCGAAGTAAATCACGCCCAGCGGCGTTGCTTCTTTGGCCTGGCGCAGCACCGGTTGGGGCACCAATGTTGCGGCGGTTTTGAACTTGCGTAGCAGGCGCTCCATGTTGTACACATAGTCCTGTCCGCGCTCGGAATAGCGGGCGTAGGGGTCGCGCGTCGTGCCACGGGTAAAAAATGCGCCCTTGGTCGGGTGGGTGCCGGGCAGGGTGCGCCAGGCGATGCCGTCGCCGTCCACATCCTTGTAGCGGCCAAAGTCTTTGCCGGCTTCGAGCTCTTGCGCCGTCATGACTTTGCCGCGGTCGTAGCTGCGATCCGGCTCCCAGGCAAAGGGCTTGCACAGGCGCTGGTTCATGCCGATGTCCAGGTCAGTCATCAGGAAGATCGGCGTTTGCAAGCGGTCTGCCAGTTCCAATGCGGCGGCGGCCTGCTCAAAACATTCATGGGGGTCTTGCGGCAGCAGCAGCACGTGCTTGGTGTCGCCGTGCGAGGCATAGGCGCAGGCCAGCAAGTCCGATTGCTGGGTGCGCGTGGGCATGCCTGTGGACGGTCCGCCGCGCTGTACGTTGATGATGGTCACCGGGATTTCCGCAAAATACGCCAACCCGATGAACTCGGCCATCAGCGAGATGCCAGGCCCCGAGGTAGCTGTAAAAGCGCGTGCGCCGTTCCAACCTGCGCCCACGACCATGCCGATGGAGGCGAGTTCGTCTTCGGCCTGCACGATGGCAAATCGGTGTTGGCCGGTGATGGGGTCGATGCGGAATTTTTCGCAGTACTTCTGAAACGCTTCCGGAACCGAGGACGAGGGCGTGATCGGGTACCAGGCGGCCACCGTGGCGCCGCCATAAATGCAGCCCAATGCGGCTGCGCTGTTGCCGTCGGTAAATATCTGGTCGCCCACTTGGTTGCTACGACGCACCTGGATGCCCAGGGGCGTTGGCAGATGCTGTTTCACGTAGTCGCGCCCCAGGTGCAGCGCTTGGATATTGGAGTCCAGCAGCCGCTCTTTGCCCTTGTATTGTTCGGCAAAAAGGGTTTCAAACACCTGCGCCTCTACGCCGAGCAACATGGACAGCGCGCCGACATAAATAATGTTTTTAAACAGCTGGCGCTGGCGCGGTTCGCTGTAAGCCGCGTTGGAAATATCCGTCAGCGGTACCCCGACCACTTCGATATCGTGGCGCAACTGGGACGCCAGCAGGGGCCGTGTGCTGTCGTAAAACAGGTATCCACCGGGCTCAATTTCGGCGACATCGCTGTCCCAGGTTTGGGGGTTCATGGCCACCATCATGTCCACGCCGCCGCGCCGGCCGTTGTAGCCGGCCTCGCACACCCGCGCTTCGTACCAGGTGGGCAAGCCTTGGATGTTGCTGGGAAATATATTGCGCGGGCTCACCGGCACGCCCATGCGCATGATGGCCTTGGCGAACAACTCATTGGCAGAGGCCGAGCCCGAACCGTTGACGTTGGCGAACTTGATCACAAAATCGTTGATCGATTCGATACGGCTCATGTCGACTCCTTTATGCTCGCCCGGGCCCGTTGCAGGGGAGCTGGGGGCGCCCGATCGCGGCTGGTCGGGCCGGCTTGCGCCGTATGGAGCAGAAACTTTTGCATGTCCCATGCGCCCGTGGGGCAGCGTTCAGCGCACAGGCCGCAGTGCAGGCAAACGTCCTCGTCCTTGACCATGACCTGGCCGGTTTTGAGGTCCTTGGAGACGTATAAGTCTTGGTGGGTATGGGTGGCGGGGGCTTTGAGGCGCGTGCGCAAGTCCGCTTCCTCGCCATTGTGGGTGAAGGTGATGGAGTCCATGGGGCAAATGTCCACACAGGCGTCGCATTCAATGCAGGTTTCGTGGTTGAACACGGTTTGCACATCGCAGTTGAGGCAGCGGCTGGCTTCCTTGAACGCGGTAGCGGCGTCAAAGCCGAGCTCGACTTCAATCTTGATGCTCGCCAAAGCCTGCTCCGCTGCGGCCCAGGGCACCTTGAAGCGTGCGTCGTTGGAGACATCGTTGTGGTAGCTCCATTCATGGATGCCCATTTTTTGGGACAACAGATTGGTCAGCACCGAGGGGCGTTGCCCCACGTCTTCGCCTTGCAGGTAGCGGTCTATGGACACGGCGGCTTCGTGGCCTTGCGCCACAGCGGTGATGATGTTTTTCGGGCCAAAGGCCGCATCGCCGCCAAAGAACACGTGCGGCAAGCTCGATTGAAAGGTGTCGGCGCCCAAGACCGGCAGGCCCCAGCGGTCAAAGTCAATACCGCACTGCGCCTCAATCCAGGGGAAAGAGTTTTCCTGGCCCACGGCGACCAACACCGTGTCGCAGGGCAAAACCACTTCTGGCGCACCGGTGGATACCAGGCTGCGCCGGCCTTGGGCGTCGTACACTGCCTCCACGATGTCAAAAGCCATGCCGGTGAGCACACCGGCTTCATGGATGAAGCGCGTGGGCACATGGAAATTGAGGATGGGAATGCCCTCGTGCATGGCGTCCTCTTTTTCCCAGGGAGAGGCCTTCATCTCGTCAAAACCGCTGCGAACTACGACTTTGACATCGCTGCTGCCCAGCCGCCTTGCAGACCGGCAGCAGTCCATGGCGGTGTTGCCGCCGCCCAAGACCAGTACCCGGCGTCCCACCTCGGTCACGTGGCCAAAGGACACGGACGCCAGCCAATCGATGCCGATATGGATGTGGCTGGCCGCCTCGCGGCGTCCCGCAACCTCCAGGTCGCGACCGCGTGGCGCGCCGCAGCCCACAAACACGGCGTCGTAGCCCTGGCCCAACAGGGCTTGCATGGAGTCGATGCGCTGGCTACTTTGAAAGTCGACCCCCATGTTCAGGATGTAACCAGTCTCCTCGTCGATCACCGATTCAGGCAAGCGAAAGCGGGGTATTTGCGAGCGGATAAAGCCGCCCGCCTTGGCTTCGCTGTCAAACACGGTCACCTGGTAGCCTAGGGGTGCAAGGTCACGCGCTACCGTTAAAGACGAGGGCCCCGCACCCACACAGGCGATTCGACGCCCGTTGGACGGGGCAATGGCGGGCATCCGCCCGCTGACGTCTTCCTTGTGGTCGGCAGCCACTCTTTTCAGGCGACAAATAGCCACCGGTTCCGGTTGCCCGCCGTTGTTTTCTTCAACCCGACCGCGCCGGCACGCGGGTTCGCAAGGCCGGTCGCAGGTGCGTCCGAGCACGCCTGGAAACACGTTGGACACCCAGTTGACCATGTAGGCGTCGCCGTAGCGCCCCTGGCCGATCAGGCGGATGTATTCGGGTACTGGAGTGTGCGCCGGGCAGGCCCATTGGCAATCGACCACTTTGTGAAAGTAGGCCGGATTGGCGGTGTTCGTATGTTGCAAAACGAGCTCCTGGTTCAGGGTTGGCGCGGTTTGCGTCGGCCCTGGATGGCAACAGCATAGGCCTGTTATGGCAGGAAGGCCATTGGGTGATTCCAGTATCGGGACACTTTCTGAGCTAAATCAAAGGCATTTGGCGTGC
>CANHZG010000126.1 GCA_947464995.1 Comamonadaceae bacterium
ACCACCACCGACATTGCCGTGGTGCGCAACGGCCTGCCCGAACTCAGCTTTGACGGCGCCCTGGTGGGCAACTGGCGGCCCATGGTCGAGGCGGTCAAGGTCTATGCCGTGGGCTTGGGCGGCGACAGCGAGGTGCGCCTGCACGGCGGCGAAGGCCTGACCATCGGGCCGCGCCGCGTGGTGCCGATGAGCCTGCTGGCCCACCAGCACCCACAGATTTTGGCGGCGCTGGAGCGCCAGCAGCACGAGACGCCCCACGCCAGCCAGATGCGCTTTGCCCAGCGCCTGCACGCGGACGCCGCGCTGCTCTCGCGCCTGAACGACGACGAACTCTTCGCGTGGGAAACCCTGGCCAAAGGCCCGGTGGACCTGGAGCGCGCCAACATGGAAAACCGCGCCCTAGCGCGCGCTATTGCCCGCCTGGAACGCAAGGGCCTGGCTATTTACAGTGGTTTTACCCCCAGCGACGCGGCCCATGTGTTGGGCCTGTCAAGTCACTGGAACGCGGCGGGCGCTACCTTGGCCGCGCGCATCTGGGCGCGCCAGATGCGCCACATGTACGGCCTGGGCACCTGGAAGCAAGGCGACGCCATCGGCCCTGCGCAAGACGTCGTAGCCAAGGTGGTGGACACGATTTGCCAAAAACTGATCGAAGCCGGGCTGAATGATGCCGGGCAGATGAACGAGTCGTCGGCCGGCAAAGTAGCTGCGCTGCTGACCAACATGGCGCTGGCGGGTGACAAACTGGCTCAGGCTAACACGCAGGCGCAGACGGCCGATGGCGCGGACCCGGCGGCTACCGACCGCGCTGCCGCGCAAGCCCCAGTCTTTCAACTGCAGTTCTCGCCCACCATGCCACTGGTGGGTGTGGGCGCGCCCGCTGCCAGCTACTACCCGGCGGTGGCGCGCGGCCTGGGTGTTGCGTTGCAGCTGCCCCAGCACGCCGAAGTGGCCAACGCCGTGGGTGCGGTGCTGGGTCAGGTGTCGCAGCGCGTGCACATCACGCTAACCCAACCGGCGCGCGGCGTGTTCAAGGTGTTTACTGCCCAGGGGCCGGTGGATTTTGGGGATTTGGCTTCGGCCGTGGCACATGCGCAGCAACTTGCGGGGGCGCAGGCCAACCAACGCGCTTTGGACGCTGGGGCCGATGGCGTGGTGGTGGCGTTTAGCCAGCGCAATAACAGCGTCGACAACGACATTGACGGCAATGTATTTTTCGAGGCGGTGGTTACCGCCACGGCGTCGGGGCCACCGCTGCGAAAAGTGGCGCGCTAAATGAAAAGGAAAAACCCGTTGAGCGCCGACAGCGCACCCAGGGCGCCCAAGCAAGTGCCCGCCCAAAACAGCAACGGCAGCCCCGCCACGATAGACACCGACAGCAGCACGATGGCGATTTGCAGTGCGCCTTCGGCGTAGTCAAACCAGGGGTCCTGGCGCATAGCGTGGTTGCGCACCGCTTCGTGCTCCTTGGCCACCATCAGCAGCTCTTTTTTACCCTCTTTGGTATCGGGCTCAGACTCGTAACGCTCAATCGTCTTTTTGTAGTCCTCGATCTTCTTTTGCATAGCCTCTTTGGCCGCCGCAGGCATAGCGGGATCGCGCAAAAGCTGCAGTTCCAGGTCGCTGGCGGCGACCTTCAGGGTCGTTTGGCGAATCGACTTGGCCTGGTAGAAGGCGTAGCTGTTGGCCGCCAAAATGTTTTCCTGGGTGATGTCCTTGCCTGCGTTCGACCCACCCAGGCTGGCAATGGCCAGCACCATGGCCAGGATGGAAATCATCAGCGCCGTGCGGTATTTGCCCCCGCCAGCGGCGGATTCTTCGACTAGTTCTGAAGCTTCGTGTGCTTCCATGGGAGTTCTCCTGATTGGGGGTGGCGTAGTGTAGTTTGGGGTATTTCCCCGGGTACTGTGTCAGTTCCATACCCTGCGGCTAAACCAGTACCTTGACCAAGCTGGCCGGGGCAACCCGGAGTTTCGCTGGTTTGCTGAGAATTTCCAAGAGCACCATGGCGCGCTGCTCACCATCGGTCATTTGGTAGACGCCTTGCAGGCCAGCAAAGGGCCCGTCTTTGATGCGCACCAGGTCGCCCGGCGTAAACAGCAGCTTTGCCGGGTTGGCGGCCTCGTCTTGCTGCTCGCGCAGCAGCGTCACCAACTGGGTTTCAATTTTTGCCGGCTCGCTGCCAAAAGTAACCAAGCGCGTGACGCCCTGGGTAGAGCGTATCGGCCCCCATCCCTGGCCCACCAGGCCCATGCCCAGGCGAATGAACAGGTAGCGTGAAAAAAGCGCCTCTTGGACTAGATGGACGCGGCCCCGGCGCAGCTTCTCCACGGCCAGCATGGGCAAAAAGCATTCGTAGCCTTGGCGCAGCAGATTGTCCAGCGCGCGCTGCTCCTGGCGCGGTTTGGTGTGGATCAGGTACCAGTGCATCAGACCCTGCGTGGGCTGGGCTTCAACCATATTGCAACCCGGTGGCGCCTCGGCGGTGCAAACCCTGCAGGCCAGCCCCCGCGCCCTTCAATGGCTGCGACCGGTGGCGCGACGCCAGCCGGTACGCAGACGTGCCAACTTTTCTGCGGTTTCGGGCGTGCCCGCAGCGCCACGCAGGGCGTTGCGCACAAACACCCACAGCAGCAGCGCAAATCCAGTGGCCACAGCGGTCAAGGCAGCAACCTGGCCTTTTTTGGGTTTACTCTTGTGCTCGGGCGGGTCGGCGGCGTCCACCACCTGCACCACAGCGCCCTCGCGGCTCACGTCGAGCTGGGCCATTTCAAACTGGCGCATATAAAGCTCGAGCAGAGCCTCTTGGTATTTGAAATCTCGAAAGCGCTTGACGTAATCGCTTTGACCGCTTTGTTTAGCTTCGTCCTTGTCTTCTTGGGACAGCTGGCGACGCATGGCCTGTAGTTCGGTAAAGGCCTGCTTGAACTCGGGCGCCGACTCGGCCAGGTAGCCGCGCATGCTGGCCAGCTTGACCTCTTGGGCGCTGACCTGGGCCTTGAGCCGCGCCACCGCCTCCAGGGCTGAGCCCGCACTGAGCTTGAGCACGGCGCTGTCCACGCCACTGGTTTTAAGGGCTTGCTCGGCCACTGCCATGCGTTCTTTGGTTTCACTGACCAGTTTCTCGAAAAACACGCGGCGCAGTTGCGACTCGGTCAGCGCCACGCGGTTGAGCAAGCGGCGCAGCTCTTCGACGTAGGCGTTGCACATATTGGCGGCTATCACCGGGTCTTTGTCGTCAAACTCGACGCTGATCAAGCCGTCTTTGCCACCCACCACCGCGCGCGTGTTGGCGGCCAGCGCCAGGCGCGTACTTTCACGGGTTTTCGATTGGTAGCGGTCTTGCAACTGAAACTGGGCGATCAATGCGTCAGCTACCGAGTTGCTCTTGAGCAGGGCCAGGTACTGGTCCGCCGGGTTTTTGATACCCGCAATGGCGCCACCGCCACCGCCCAAAATAGCCAAGTCCGACAGCGCCGACGCGGCCGTGCTTTGCTGCTGCTTGGGCGGAATAAACACCACCTTGGCGGTAAACACCGGCGTCATCACATAGGTGATGCCCAGCGCGACCAAGCCTGCGGCCAGCGGGCCCAGCACCAACAGGCGCAGGTTGTCCACCACCACCTGCAACAGGTCGAGCAGGCTGATTTCGTCGTCTTCGTCGGCGCCGCTGGCGGCTTGGGGAGCGAGGTCTTGGGTCATGGGCCAGCTCAGTTGCGCAAGGTTTTGACGGCTGCAGCCCCTAAGCCCAGCTGGTACAAGATGGCGGTCCAGTCTTTGGCGCCCTGGATGAAGGTGGTGTACAAGGTAGTGCGATCAACCTTGCCCGGCACATAAATGGTGTCGCCCGCATTGAGCTTTTTGCCCGACACATGGCTGCCCCACAAGGACGTGCGGTTGCCCGTGCCTTCGACCGTGCCGTCTGCCCGGAACACGAGCACGTTGTCCAGGTCGGCGTCACGCGTCACACCGGAGCGGTCCAGGTAGTCGGCCACGGTATAGGCGGGGCGGTGGATGAGTGAACTCTCGGCAAACACTTCGCCAAACACGCCCACAAACGAGGGGCGCTGGGGCACCAAAATGGTGTCGCCGTCTTCGAGCACGATGGGCGGCAGCGTGGGTGCAGCGACATTGAGCTCGAGTGACACGCGGCCGGTGGCTTTCAGGGTCGCGATGCGCGCGGCCATTTGCTGCTGCAGTGCGGTCTGCGCATTGACGGCGGCTTTGTCGGCCTCGCCAGCGTTTTGCAAGGCGGCGAGGTTTTTGCCTGCGGCATCGGCTTCCATGCGGCGCACGGCTTTGTCAAGGTTGTCTTGCTGCTGTCGGCGGTTGGATTCGCGGGTGAACACCGTGCCATAGGCATAGGCCTGGCTGCTCAAGCCACCGGCGCGTTTGATCAGATCGGGCAGGGTCTCGCCGGCCGCCAGCTGGTACACGCCAGGCACCTGCACTTCGCCCGAAAGCACCACCGTGCGGTTGCGCCGCTCAGCGGGCACCGCAAGCTGTTTGGTAGTGAACAAGGCGATCTGGTCGCCCGGCTGCAACGCGATGTTATCGCTGGCGCTGCCGTCGATCACGGCGCGGCCCAAGTTAAAGGTCAGCGCCTGGCTGCTCAGCGTTTGCGGCACGCGGCGAATCACCTGGGCGTAGCCCCAGTTGATGTCTTTGCCTAGGTCGGCATTGGTTCGGCGAACCAGCGACAGCTTTTCTAAGATCGCAGCCCGCGCCTTGTCGGTCTCGTTTCCTTTGAAGTTGGCATCCTTGTCCAGGTCAGCCGCGTCGGCACCCTTGGCCTTGGGTTTACGCTTTGCAATCGTGCCGCCCAGTTTGTCTTTGGCGCCATCGGCGTTGCCGTTGGTTTTGCCGGTAGCCTCGTCCTCAGCGTCGATTCCGGCACGGCGCTCCCAGTAACCGTAGTAGTCCACCAGCCACTGGGTCGAGGGGATGATGTCTTTGATGGTGAACCCAGGTCGCCACACAAACCGCCGCACGCCGCCCACTACTTCGCCGGTGATGGTGACGCTGTTGTCGGTTGCGGCACCGGCCTCGTCGTTTGCGTACACCGTGACGATGTCGCCGCTGAGCAGCTCCAGGTTTTCCACCGCGTCGCGTGCGATGGCCTTGCCCAGGTTAAAGGCGATGGTGCGGGTGCGCAGGGCCACGGGGTCTAGGCGCTGGATGGTGGCGTAGTCCAGGTTCACCTCGGGCTGCGAATAGCTATCAGCCAACACACCCAGGTTGATTTGCGACCAGTAGCTGCCCGGGATAAGCAAACGCCTGTCCGACAACAAATCCGCCACCCGCATGCCGGGCTGAAAGGTGTAGCGCAGGGGCGCGGCCACGTTGCCTTGCAGGGTGACTACATTGGCAATTTGCGGGCTGATTTGGAACACCGTGAGCACGTCACCGGCTTTCATGGGCTGCTTCATGCCGGTGGCATCGAGCGCAAAGTCTTCTACATAGCGGGCGATGTCGCGGTTGGCGTCCACGCGCTCGAGCTGCGCCTTGTGCGGCGAAGCCAGCATGGGCAAACCGCCCGAGAGCGCCAGCACCTGACCAATGGTCTCGCCGGGGCGCAGTTCGTATATCGCTGGGGCGTTGGTGGTGCCCAACACAGCGGCGCGTGCGCCAGCCGCCGGGATATAAATCACGTCACCCGCCAACAGGGGCGCGTCCGCGCGCGTGTCGCCCTGGGACAAAAAGGCATACAGGTCGACGCTGGCAATGGTTTTGCCACCGCGGCGCAGCTCAATGGCACGTAGGCTGCCGTTGCTGGTGGGGCCGCCGGTCTCAAACAACGCATTGATCAGGCTAGAGAGGCTGCTGACCACGTGCTTGCCGGGCTTGCGCGCCTGCCCCACCACAAACACCTCGATGCTGCGCAGCCGCCCCATGGTGAGGCTGACGCTGAAGTTGCGGTACACCTTGCCGATGTGACTGGCCATTACGGCCTCGGCCTCATTGAGCGGCACGCCTGCCAGGTTCAGCGGCCCGACTTTGGGCACCATAACGCGGCCATCGCGGTCAATCACCAAGCGGGCGTTGACGTCGAGCAAACCGTTGACCTGCACCACCACCTCGTCGCCCGGGCCCAGGATGTAGCCCGCAGGCACGGGCGCACCTTGCAAAGCGGCAAAGTTGTCGGTCTTGCCAAACAGCTCGTAGCCGTACAGGCGCAAGGCCTGGCCGGTGGTGGCCAAGACAAAGCGCTGGAACTCGATTTCATCGGCCTTGGCCTCTTTGGCTTCCTTGGCCTCGCGAATCGCTTCGGCAGCCATCAGCTCTGAGCCATCGGTGGCGCTGGCTTTGCTGCGCGGGACGCCTGGTTTGGCATCGGCCTTGGCGTCGGTGCCAGCATCGGCCTTGCCGGTCATCGGCGCGGCGCTCAGGCCCGTTGCGTCGGTGGCAGCGGCTGTGGCGGCGGTTCCGGCCTGTGCCACGGGCGCCACAGCGCGGGGAATCACCACATTGGTCAGGCTCGCGCCGCGCGCCGGGCTGATGCCGCTGGTAATAGAAGGCAGCAGCGTTTGCGCCCCGGCGCTGAACGCGCCAGCACAGGCCAGCAGCACAGCAGCGCGCGCCAGACGGTGCACCACATGCAGGTTTTCAACAGAAGAGAAGATCGGCATAGGAAATAGGTGCACTGAAACTCAGTCCAAAGAAAAAAGAAAAACGAAAACTCAGGACGCCTTGTTCAATGCCAGCGGCGCGGGCAAGGTGCTTTCGCCGCCAAAACGCCGGTCGCGTTGGGCGTACCAGGCAATGGCCTGCGCCAGCGCATCGGGTGTGAACTCGGGCCACAGCAGGTCGGTGAAATACAGCTCGGTGTAAGCCATTTGCCAAAGCAAAAAGTTGCTCATGCGCGACTCGCCGCCGGTGCGGATCATCAGGTCGGGGGGCGGGCAGTCGGCCATTTGCACAAATGTGTCCAAACCAGCCTCGTCCAGCGCGTCGACCGATTGGTCCGGGTGCGCTAATTGCCAAGCCTTGACAGCCTGGAGCACATCCCAACGCCCGCCGTAATTGAGCGCCAGCGTGAGCGTGATCGTGGTGTTGTGCGCCGTGCTGGCCTGCGCGTCGCGTATCAGGGCCTGCACGCGAGCGTCAAACTTGGATGTATCGCCAATGACACGCAGGCGCACGCCGCGCGCGTTCATGCTGCCGATTTCTTTTTGCAGGTAAATGCTGAGCAAACCAAGCAGGCCGCTGACTTCTTCTAAGGGACGGCGCCAGTTCTCGGTGCTAAAGGCAAACAAGGTGAGATAGCCAATGCCCTGGTCCGAGCAGGCTTTCACAATGGCGCGCACCTTGCGAGAACCCGCCGCGTGCCCCAGTGCCTTGGGCAGACCGCGTGTTTTGGCCCAACGGCGATTACCGTCCATGATGATGGCGATATGCTGCGGGACGCCTGGGTTGGGTGTTTTGTGCACGAAAATAAGATGTGTAGGTTTCTGTTGGCAGCCAAAGGGGCGAGCCAAGAAACATTTCGCTATTCTTTCCAATCGAGGGGCAATTCTAAAGTATCGGGCTTGGCGCAGTGCGCTGGCCACCTGGGGCGCACAAGCGAGCCCCGTTTTTAACCGCACTGTGAGATTTTTGCGTGACACTTCAAACCGACGACTTTGCACCCTACGCCGGCCCTGGCGGGGCGCCGCGCATGCTGTCGGCCGTGCCCGCCTCGGGTGCCGAAGAGGCGATTGAGCGCGCGCTGCGCCCCAAGTTGCTCGACGACTACGTGGGCCAGACCAAGGTGCGCGAGCAGTTAGAGATCTTTATCGGCGCGGCCAAAAAGCGCGACGAGGCGCTGGACCATGTGCTGCTTTTTGGCCCGCCAGGCCTGGGCAAGACCACGCTGAGCCACATCATCGCCCACGAGCTGGGCGTCAACCTGCGCCAAACCAGTGGGCCGGTGTTGGAAAAACCCAAAGACCTTGCGGCGCTTCTGACCAACCTGGAAAAAAACGACGTCCTGTTTATTGACGAAATCCACCGTTTGAGCCCGGTGGTAGAAGAGATTTTGTACCCCGCGCTAGAGGACTACAAAATCGACATCATGATTGGCGAAGGGCCTGCCGCGCGCTCCATCAAGCTCGATTTGCAACCCTTTACTCTGGTGGGCGCCACCACCCGCGCGGGCATGCTGACCAACCCGCTGCGCGACCGCTTTGGCATCGTGGC
>CANHZG010000127.1 GCA_947464995.1 Comamonadaceae bacterium
CTCTCCAAGGCACTTTCCAGCATGTAGCCAGAAATGCGTGTGTCCTTGCCGATCAAGACCAGCGGGCGGGCCTCGGTTTTACGCAGCACCTGCCCCACTGCATGGGCCAGGCGCAGCACAAAGTCTGGCGTGATGGGCGCCTGCCCTACGGTGCCACGGATGCCGTCAGTGCCAAAGTACTCGCGTTTCAGCGTCCCATCTTCCGTTGTTCGTTATTGGTTTGCGCTTGCATAGCAGAGAGTACGCCCAAAGCCTGAACCGTGGCTTGCACGTCATGCACCCGCACGATACGGGCACCATTTTGTACCGCCAAAACAGCGGCCACTGCGCTGGAGACGAGGCGGTCGCCGGGTGCAGCGCCCGTGACCACGCCCAAAGACGACTTGCGCGACCAGCCCGCCAGCAGGGGAAAACCTGGTTCCAGTAAAGCCGCTTGCTGCGCCAGCAGGCTGAAGTTTTGCGCCACTGTCTTCCCAAAGCCGATGCCGGGGTCTATGCAAATGCGCGCCGGGCGAACGCCCTGCTGCACCAAAGCCTGCGCCGCGCTCAGCAAGAACTCGCGCACCGGCGCCACAACATCGCCCTCCATTGGCGACAGCTGCATAGTTTGCGGGTTGCCGTGCATGTGCATGAGGCACACGCCGCAGCCGGGGTGCGCCACCACGACATCACGGCCGGAAAGTCCATCCTCTGCGCTCACCCAGCGCAGCGCCCAAATGTCGTTGATGATGTCTGCGCCCACATCGAGCGCCGCTTGCATCACGCCGGGTTTGTAAGTGTCTACCGAAATGGGTACGCCCAGCGTGACTGCTGCGCGCAACACAGGCAGCAGGCGATCAAGCTCTTGCGCCTGCGGCAGGGGCTGGGCGCCAGGGCGGGTGGACTCGGCCCCAAGGTCCAAGATATCGGCACCTTCTTTGATCAATGCCTCGCAATGTGCCAGCGCCGCTGAGGTGCTGGCGTAGGGGCCACCGTCGGAAAACGAGTCTGGCGTGATATTGACAATGCCCATCACCTGGGGGCGCGCCAAATCAATCAGGTAGCGGCTAGTTTGCCAATGGGGCACGGGACAAGCCCTCGCATGGGAATGGAAACGGACGCGCCTGAATGCAGGCCGCCCCTGCTGTAAGCCTTATGCGGCCGTGGCGGCCGGCTCGGGGGTAACAGTTGCAGTCGGCGTTCCACCGTCTCCAGGGCCCGAACTGGGTGCGCGGGGCGACCAGTCCTTGGGCGGACGCGGCTCTTTGCCCGCCATGATGTCATCTAGCTGGTCGCTGTCAATGGTTTCCCATTCCAGCAAGGCCTTGGCCATTGCGTGAATTTTGTCTTGGTTGTCCTCGATCAGGGTTCGGGCCTGCAGGTATTGCTGGTCGATGATGCGCCGCACCTCGGAGTCCACCTTTTGCATGGTTTGCTCGCTCATGTTGGTGGTTTTCGTGACCGAGCGGCCTAAAAACACCTCGCCCTCATTTTCGGCATAAACCATGGGGCCTAGCGCGTCGGTCATGCCGTAGCGGGTGACCATGTCTCGGGCAATTGAGGTGGCGCGCTCAAAGTCGTTGCTGGCGCCAGTGGTCATTTGCTTCATGAACACTTCTTCGGCAATACGCCCACCAAACAGCATGCTGATCTGGTTAAGCATGTACTCGCTGTCGTAGGAGTAGCGGTCTTGGGCGGGCAGGCTCATGGTCACACCCAAGGCGCGGCCACGGGGGATGATGGTGACTTTGTGTACCGGATCGCACTTAGGCAGCATCTTCCCAATCAAGGCGTGGCCGGACTCGTGGTAGGCCGTGTTGCGACGCTCGCCCTCGGGCATGACCATGCTCTTGCGCTCGGGGCCCATCAAAATCTTATCTTTGGCCTTCTCGAAATCCTGCATTTCCACCAGGCGCGCATTGCGCCGCGCCGCCATCAAAGCGGCCTCGTTGCACAGATTAGCCAGGTCTGCGCCCGACATGCCGGGCGTACCACGGGCGATCACGCCGGGGTTGACGTCTTGCGCCACAGGCACTTTGCGCATGTGCACATTCAAGATTTGTTCGCGGCCCCGAATATCGGGAAGCGTCACATACACCTGGCGGTCAAACCGGCCCGGGCGCAGCAAAGCCGAGTCCAAAATGTCAGGGCGGTTGGTGGCCGCCACCACGATGACGCCCACATTGGTCTCAAAGCCGTCCATCTCCACCAGCATCTGGTTGAGCGTTTGCTCGCGCTCGTCATTGCCACCGCCCAAGCCGGCGCCGCGCTGGCGGCCTACAGCGTCAATTTCGTCAATAAATATGATGCAAGGCGCGTTCTTCTTTGCGTTGTCAAACATGTCGCGCACCCGCGAGGCGCCGACACCGACGAACATTTCCACAAAGTCCGAGCCCGAAATGCTGAAGAAGGGTACCTTAGCCTCCCCCGCAATCGACTTGGCGAGCAAGGTTTTGCCGGTTCCCGGGGGACCCACCAGCAAAAGGCCACGCGGAATGCGGCCACCGAGCTTTTGAAATTTGCTGGGGTCTTTCAAGAAGTCGACGACCTCTTTGACTTCTTCCTTGGCCTCGTCGCAACCAGCCACATCCGCAAAGGTGACCGTGTTGGTGCTCTCATCAAGCAAACGGGCCTTGCTCTTGCCAAAGCTAAACGCCCCGCCTTTGCCGCCGCCTTGCATCTGGCGCATGAAATACACCCACACACCAATCAGGAGCAGCATCGGGCCCCAGCTGACCAAGAGCGTCATAAGCAGCGAGCCCTCTTCGCGGGGCTTGACGTCAAATTTGACGCCGTTAGAGATCAGGTCGCCCACCAGGCCGCGGTCTAGGTAGGTGGCGGTGGTTTTGATGCGGCGCTCGTCACTGGTGACGGCGATGATTTCGGTGCCGCCCTGGCCCTCCTGGATCACGGCGCTTTTGATGTGCTTGTTGCGAACCTCTTCCAGGAAATCGGAATAGCCCAAGACCGTGGCGTTACCGCCGCTGTGCGAATCAAATTGCTTGAATACGGTAAAAAGTACCAAGCCAATGACCAGCCAGACTGCAATTTTTGAAAACCACTGATTGTTCAAGCGAAGCTCCAGTTAGCGCGTAAGAAACGTTTCCCTTGCGCAGTTGAGGCCCATTTTAGAACTTTCAAGGCGAGGTGGGCGATTATGTGGCTCATCAGCCACAGGGCTGCCAAGGCCTTGTGGCCTGGAACGCCAAAGGCCCACGCCGCTATTTCAGACCGACGCCGACCAAAAAGGTTTCCGACGAACGGTCGCGCGAGGCCTTGGGTTTGTAGGGTTTGACGCTATGGAAGGCGGTTTTGAAGTGCTGGACCACGTCGTTGTAGCTGCCACCGTGGAAGACTTTGGCAACCAAGGCACCCTCGCGCTTCATGTGGTTTTGGGCAAATTCAATCGCCAGCTCCACCAGGTATTCAATGCGCGCAGCGTCGGCCGAAGATATGCCCGACAAGTTGGGGGCCATGTCGGAGACCACCAAATCGGCTTCTCGCCCGGCAAGCGCCACCTCCAGCTGCGCCAAGACATCGGCCTCGCGAAAGTCGCCCTGGATGAAATGCACACCTTCGATCGGCTCCATGGCCAGAAGGTCTAGCGCAATGATGGTGCCGTTGAGGTCTCCCACCGCCGCACCCTGGGGCGACATGCGCCGGCGCAGGTACTGGCTCCAGGCGCCTGGGGTGCAACCCAGGTCCACCACCAGTTGGCCGGGTTTAACCAGGCCGAAGACTTCGTCGATTTCCTTGAGTTTGTACGCGGCCCTGGCCCGATAGCCTTCGCGCGAGGCGAGTTTGACGTAAGGGTCGTTGATATGGTCGTGCAACCAAGCCTTATTAACCTTTTTCCCTTTGATCGACGGCTTGGGCGTGCCAGCAGCGGCAGCAGCAGGGCTGGGCGCAGAGGGAGTTTTCTTCATTGCGCCGATAATACCGGCATGCCCCACATCCAACTTACCCCCGCCCAGCGCAAAGTTCACCGCGCCGAGGCGCACCACCTGGACCCCGTGGTCATGGTCGGTGGCGACGGCCTCACCGCCAATGTAAAAAAAGAAGCCGACGCAGCCCTCAACTCCCATGGCCTGATCAAAGTCCGGGTGTTTTCAGACGACCGCGTTGCCCGCGAGACCATGTTCCAAACGCTGGCCGATGAGCTCAGCGCAGCCCCCATCCAGCACATCGGCAAGCTGCTGGTGCTATGGCGGCCCAAACCGGACATCGAAAAAGAAAAGGCCGTGGACGAGGACCGCATGGCCGGCCCGCGCGACTTCAAGGTGCTGAAATACAGCAAGCGCGCCGGTCAGCGCCCCGAAGTTAAAACCTTGCGCGTACTGGGCAACCAACGCCTTACAGCGGGCGGCAATGTGCGGCGCGCCAAACCCAAGCCCAAAGTCAGCGTCAAAAAACGAAGCCAGACCTAAGCGTGCCAGCGCGCCAGACCGGCAAACTGGCGCCGGAGTTCGAGCTGAAAGACGCTCACCGCGCACAGCCACTGCAGCAGGTACAAGCCGCTACCCAACTGGTGCCACAGGGCCAGGTCTTCACGTGCCAGGATGTGGGGTGAGACGATCCATTCGGATACCAAGGCGCAGCACAAACCCAGCGCCACCAACACCGGCACCCATCGCACAGGCGTCGGGTAGCGCGAAAACACTCGGCTGTTGCCGCGCATCAGCGCCAGCAGCAGCAATAAGACCGTGCACACGCCAGACACCACGGTTTGCATGCCAAACAAATGCCCGGCCATGGAACCCGCCAATGCCGGACTCGGTAGGTAGACAAACAGCATCGGCACGACAAAAAACCCAAGGGTGCTCAAACTGGCCCACCACGCGGCGCAAACCCAAAGAGACAGCCGATCCGCCACGGCTTGGCTGCGATCAGACGTAGCGCACTCCCACGATTTCATAGGCCTTGTCGCCACCCGGGGCAATGACCACTGCGGTGTCACCCTCTTCCTTGCCGATCAGGGCGCGGGCAATGGGTGAGCTGATGTTGATGAGGCCGAGTTTGAGGTCGGCTTCGTCTTCGCCGACGATCTGGTAGGTCACCCGCTCACCGGTTTCTTCCTCCTCCAGTTCCACCGTAGTACCAAACACGATGCGCCCACCGGCATCGAGCGCGGCCGGATCGATCACCTGAGCTGCTGACAACTTTCCTTCGACTTCCTGAATGCGGCCTTCGATAAAGCCCTGACGATCCTTAGCAGCGTCGTATTCGGCGTTTTCGCTCAGGTCCCCTTGGGCGCGGGCTTCTGAGATGGCGTTAATCACCCAGGGACGCTCCACCGTCTTGAGTTTGTGCAACTCGGCCTTCAAGATTTCGGCGCCGCGTTTGGTCAGGGGAATGGTGGCCATAGGAAAGCTCGGTAAAACAGACAGGCAAAAATGAAGCGGGACAGTACCGCGCCCAAGCGCCGCACTGTCCCTGCGAAGAATGCGCGGATTATGCCAAGAGTTGCGCGTGCATTTCCTGCACGGATATCACACCCAGATCGTCAAGATATTTCATGCCTTCAACCGCGGCCTCGGCGCCAGCTATTGTGGTGAAGGTCGTCACCCGGGCTAGGAGCGCCGAGGTGCGAATCTGGCGCGAGTCGGCAATCGCGTTGCGCCGCTCTTCCACCGTGTTGACCACCAGGGCCACTTCGTTGTTCTTGATCATGTCGACGATGTGGGGCCGCCCTTCGGTAACCTTGTTCACGGTGCGACAAGCCACGCCTGAGCTACTGATGGCCGAGGCCGTGCCTTTGGTGGCCAGCAGCTCGAAACCCATGGCGGCAAGCTTGCGCGCCACGTCCACTGCGCGCGCCTTGTCACTTTGCTTGACAGAAATAAAGACACTCCCAGAGCGCGGCAGTTTGGTGCCTGCGCCGAGCTGCGACTTCACAAAGGCCTCGCCAAAGGTCTTCCCGACGCCCATCACCTCGCCGGTAGACTTCATCTCGGGGCCCAAAATTGTGTCAACGCCCGGGAATTTGACGAAGGGGAACACGGCTTCCTTGACGCTGAAATACGGCGGCGTGACCTCTTTGGTCACGCCCTGCTGCGCCAGGGTTTGCCCGACCATGCAACGCGCCGCCACTTTGGCAAGTTGCACGCCGGTGGCCTTGCTGACAAAAGGCACGGTGCGGCTGGCGCGCGGGTTGACTTCGAGCACAAAAATCACGTCCTTGCTGTCCACGTTTTGGATGGCGAACTGCACGTTCATCAGGCCGACCACGTGCAAGGCCTCTGCCATGGCCGCTGTCTGGCGCTTGATCTCAGACACGGTTGCAGCCCCCAGGCTGTAAGGCGGCAGCGAACAGGCTGAGTCGCCGCTGTGCACGCCGGCTTGTTCGATGTGTTCCATCACGCCGCCAATCCAGGTGGCGCCTTCTGCATCGCGGATGCAGTCCACGTCGCACTCGATGGCGTCGTTCAAAAAACGGTCCAGCAACACGGGGGAGTCGTGGCTGACTTTGACGGCCTCGCGCATGTAGCGTTCCAGGTCGCGCTGCTCATGCACAATTTCCATGGCGCGGCCACCGAGCACATAGCTGGGGCGCACCACCAGCGGGTAGCCCAGAGCGGCGGCCTTTTCCAGCGCTTCGGGCTCTGTGCGCGCGGTGGCGTTGGGCGGCTGGCGTAGCTCCAGCGCGTGCAGCAGCTTTTGGAAACGCTCGCGGTCTTCCGCGGCGTCAATCATGTCGGGGCTGGTGCCGATGATGGGCACGCCGTTGGCTTCCAAATCGAGTGCGAGCTTCAAAGGCGTCTGGCCGCCGTATTGCACGATCACGCCGAGCGGCTTTTCCTTATCCACGATTTCCAGCACGTCTTCGAGCGTGAGCGGCTCGAAATACAGGCGGTCCGAGGTGTCGTAGTCGGTGGAGACGGTCTCGGGGTTGCAGTTGACCATGATGGTCTCGTACCCGTCTTCGCGCATGGCCAGCGCCGCGTGCACGCAGCAGTAGTCAAATTCAATGCCTTGGCCGATGCGGTTGGGGCCGCCACCGAGCACCATGATTTTCTTGTTGTTGCTGGGAGCGGCCTCGCACTCGGCCCCTTCAGCCTCGTAGGTCGAGTACATATAGGCCGTGTGCGTCCCAAATTCGGCCGCGCAGGTGTCCACCCGCTTGTAGACCGGGCGCACGCCCAGGGCGATGCGCTTGTTGCGCACGGCGGTGTCAGTGGTTTTGAACTGGCGCGCCAGGCGGCGGTCCGAAAAACCTTTTTGCTTGAGTGCGCGCAGCGTGGGCGCGTCCACAGCGTCCAGCGCAGAGCCCGTAGCAGGTTGGGGCAGTTGCTCGAGCTCGAGCTCAATCTTGACGATTTGCTCAATCTGCACCAAAAACCAGGGGTCGATCTTGGTCAGCGCAAACACCTCGTCCACGCTCATGCCCTGAGCAAAGGCGTCCCCCACGTACCAGATGCGCTCGGGGCCAGGCTCGCCCAGCTCTTTTTCCAGCACTTCGCGATCTTGGGTTTTCTCGTTCATGCCGTCCACGCCCACTTCTAGGCCGCGCAAGGCTTTCTGGAAGGACTCCTGGAAGGTGCGGCCCATGGCCATCACTTCGCCCACCGACTTCATTTGGGTCGTCAGGCGGCTGTCGGCGGCGGGGAATTTCTCGAACGCAAAACGCGGAATCTTGGTGACCACGTAGTCGATGCTGGGCTCAAAACTGGCCGGTGTGGCGCCGCCCGTGATGTCGTTGCGGAGTTCGTCGAGCGTGAAGCCGACCGCCAGTTTGGCAGCGATTTTGGCAATCGGAAAGCCCGTGGCCTTAGACGCTAGCGCGCTGGAGCGCGACACGCGCGGGTTCATCTCGATGACGACCATGCGGCCATCGACCGGGTTGATGGAAAACTGCACGTTCGAGCCGCCGGTGTCCACGCCGATTTCGCGCAGCACGGCCAGGCTGGCATTGCGCAAGATTTGGTATTCCTTGTCGGTGAGCGTTTGTGCTGGAGCCACGGTGATGGAGTCGCCGGTGTGCACGCCCATGGGGTCCAGGTTTTCAATCGAGCAGACGATGATGCAGTTATCCGCACGGTCGCGAACGACTTCCATCTCATACTCTTTCCAGCCGATTAACGATTCCTCAATGAGTAACTCCGAGGTGGGCGAGGCTTCGATACCCCGTTTACAAATCGTTTCGAACTCTTCTGCGTTGTAGGCA
>CANHZG010000128.1 GCA_947464995.1 Comamonadaceae bacterium
GGCCAAGGGCGCGAGCTCCAGAAACGGCGTGCCGGGGTCGAGCAGCATGTGCACCCGCTCGCGCGGCAGCAGCTTGCCACGCGCCGTGTGTTTGGCGCGCGCCGCTTCGCCGCCGCCCAAGGCCACCTTTTCCAAGTGCAAGCGCAAGTCATCGACCAAGGCGCGCATGGCTGCGGCGTTGGCCTGGAAGTCGGCGGTGCGGGGGTTGAGCTGGCTTTGCAAAACGGACATGGAGCGACCTCATTTTTCAGATGGGCACCAGCATAGCGCGTGCCGAACCGCGTTTGCGCCACAAAGGGTGCAAATCGTGCCACTGTTTGGGCCACAATGCACCACACCCATGGCAATACCTCACGCTTCCACACTAGCCGTTCTGCCCTCCGCTGGCGCACCTACACAAGGCCGTGCCGCCACGCCTATAGCCTTTGTGCAAGCCATCGTGGCAGCCTATGCGAAGCACGGAAAGGACGCTAGCGGCGCGCTGGCCAAGGCACAAATCGAGCCGCGATTATTGACCCAGCCGCAGGCGCGTATTACTGCCATGCAAATGGAATTAATCTCGGGCTTGGCCATGCAGGAACTGGACGACGAAGGCCTGGGCTGGTTCAGCCGCCGCCTGCCCTGGGGCAGCTACGGCATGCTGGTGCGCGCCTCGCTGACCGCGCCCACGCTGCGGTTGGCGCTGCAGCGCTGGTGCCGCCACCACGGCCTGTTGACCGAGGACATTGCGCTCACCCTGAGCGAACACGACGGGCTGGCGTCGCTGCAACTCACCGAGGTGCGCGGCCTTGGTGGGTTGCAGGAGTTTTGTGTGGTGTCCGTGCTGCGCAACGCCTTGGGCGTCGCGTGCTGGCTGACCGATTCGCGCATTCCCCTGCAAGGCACCGAGCTGCGTTTTGCCGCCCCCACGCACCAAGCCAGCTACCAGGTGCTGTTTGACGGCCCTACGCGTTTTGACGCCCCCGTGCACCGCCTGCTGTTTGACGCGCGCTACCTGGCGCTGCCAGTGCGCCGCGACGAGGCGGCGCTGCAACACATGCTGCAACGCGCCTTGCTGCTCACGGTGCGCCCCTACCGGCGCGACCGCCTGCTGGTCGAAAAAGTGCGCCAAGCCCTGGCCCAACACCCGGAACACTGCCGCAACGCTGAGGACCTGGCGCACTGGCTCCATATGTCAGCGCGCACCCTGCACCGCCAGCTCAAAGACGAAGGCGCCTCTTTGCAGCAACTCAAAGACGCCGTGCGCCGGGACGTGGCCGTGGCGCAATTGCAGCGCAGCAGCCGCCCGGTTAAGCAAATTGCAGCGCTGGCAGGGTTTAACAACGAGAAGAGTTTTATCCGTGCCTTCAAGGGCTGGACCGGGCAGACGCCGGAGGCATTTAGGCAGAAGCTCTGATGGCCGCCCATCCACCCGGGAGACTACGTCCGCGAAGCGCTAAAAGATGGTTGCATAACGCTAGCGGGCTTGGCCCATGTCCTGGGGCCGCGCCGATGCGCATTGGGCACTCGTGCGAAAGCATGGGCCCGTCACCGCCCAAGTGGCGCCGTACCTTGGCCAGGTGCTGGCGCAAAGTCCGCCGTATGGGCCACACAAGCAAAGTGAACGCGGTGGTCCAGCTCCAGCCGGATGCCAATGTGCTCACCGAGCGCGTGGTCGTGGTGGCTGGGTATCAGCGAAAACACCGTTTGCCCCGACGGCAGCGCGAGCGCATAGAGAAAGTTGGCGCCCCGGAACACTTTGGACACCACCCGCGCCTTGGTCGGGCTGGCGTCGTCGTGCAAGATGTCGTCGGGGCGCACCAGCAGCTCCTGCGGTGGCTGCACTGCGCCGTTCATGTCCGCAAGGTCTGCGTCAGAGGGGGCCGCAAACGTACCCAGCTCGGTCACCAGTTCGCCGCTGGCGCTATGGTGCATAGGAATCCACGCACCTTCGCCAAGAAAGCTCGCCACCAGCCGGTTCACCGGCTCGTGGTACAGCGCCATGGGCGTGCCGCACTGCTGCACGCGCCCCTGGGCCAGCACCGCCACATAGTCGGCCATGGCAAAGGCTTCTTGCTGGTCGTGGGTGACCAGCACGGCGGTTGTGCCAGTGGCTTTGAGCAGCGCACGCACCTCGCGGGCCAAGTGCTCGCGCAAGCTCACGTCCAGATTGGAGAAAGGCTCATCAAGCAAGAGCAGCTGGGGCTTGGGCGCCAGTGCGCGCGCCAGCGCCACGCGCTGTTGCTGGCCGCCGGATAGCTCGTGCACATAGCGCTGCGCCAGGCTTTCCAGCCCGACCATTTGCAGCATCTGCTGCACCCGTGCTTTTGCGTCCTTGGCCGCCAGGCCGCGCAAGCCAAAGCCCACATTGCCTTGCACCGTGAGGTGGGGAAACAGCGCGTAGTCCTGAAACACCATACCGACGTTGCGCTGCTCGGTGGGCACATGCAAACCAGCGCCAGACACCTCGCGCCCCATGATGGCGATGCGCCCGGCCTGCAGCGGCGCAAAGCCGGCAATGGCGCGCAGAAGCGTGGTCTTGCCACAGCCCGACGGGCCCAGCAGGCAGGCGATGTCGCCCGGCGCCAGTTGTAAGGACACATCGCTCACCACGGGCGCCACCTGGCCGGGGTAGGCCAATGTCACCTGCGCCATTTGTAAGGCGGCCACCGTGCCTAAAGCTGCACCCAGCTCGGGGGAAAGCATTGTTGAAATTGCCATGGCTAATCTTGCTCGCTCTTTCGGACCAGTAAAAATACCGGCAGCAAACCCGCCAGCACCACACACACACTGGGCAGCGCGGCGCGCTCCCACATGCCCTCCGATGTCATCTCGTAAATGCGCACCGCCAACGTGTCCCAGCCAAAGGGCCGGGTCATCAGCGTGATGGGCATTTCTTTCATCACTTCCACAAACACCAGCAGCGCCGCGCTTAGCAAGCCCGGGCGCAAAAGGGGCACATGCAGGCGGCGCAGGAATTGCCAGGCGCCCAAACCCAGGCTGCGCGCTGCGCGCTCTTGGTTGGGGGTGATGCGCTGCATGGCGGCCTGGATCGGGTTAAAGCCCACCGCCATAAAGCGCACGGCCAGGGCGGTGACCATGACGGCCAGCGCGCCCTTGAGCACCGGCAGCGGCGCCAAACCCAGACCTTGCGTCCAGGCTAGCAAGCGACCGTCTACCCAGGCCACTGGCGCAAACAAGCCTACCGACAAGACCATGCCGGGCAAGGCGTATCCCAAATTTGCCACACGCACCAGTGCAGCCACCGCGCGCTGCCCGCGCTGGCCTTCAGAGGCGCGCGCGGCATAGGCCAGCGCCAGCGCCGCAGCCAGCACCACCAGCGCCGTCAGGCCCGAGAGCATCAGCGAATGCAACACAAACTGCCAGTAGCGCGCGTCCATATCGTTGGCTGCCACTTGCACCACCCAATACAGCAGTTGCAGCACCGGCGCGACAAAGGCGGCTGTGAGCACCAGCACACAAGCCCCGGTAGCGGACCAGGCGGCCACGCCAGTTAACGCAATGCGCGTGCGCGACTGGCCCTTGGCCGAGGGCGCAAACTGGCGGCGTGCGCGCGCGCTTTGTTCCAGCCAAACCAGGGCCAGCACGCCCAGGGCCAACAGGGATGCCAGTTGTGAGGCCACTGCCAGATTGAACATGCCCAGCCAAGTCTTGTAGATCACGGTGGTGAAGGTGTCGATGTTGAAGATCGCCACGGTGCCAAAGTCCGCCAGCACCTCCATCAGCGCCAG
The DNA here is from genome assembly GCA_947464995.1 of Comamonadaceae bacterium. Classification (GTDB taxonomy): domain Bacteria; phylum Pseudomonadota; class Gammaproteobacteria; order Burkholderiales; family Burkholderiaceae_C; genus Allorhodoferax. The sequence continues at coordinate 3,732 of CANHZG010000128.1, forward strand.
CCCGATGCCTGCGGCCCACCAGGGTCGCGCCATGGGAATGGCCACGCGCCAAAACGCCTGGTTCCAACTCAGGCCCAGCGTCTGCGCAGCCTGCATGCATTGCGCGCCCTGGGTTTGAAACGCCTGGCGCGCCAGCAAATACACATACGGGTAAAGCGCCAGGCAAAACACCAGCACCGCACCCCCAGTGCTGCGCACGGAGGGGAATCCACCCAACCAACCGGTGGCTGCGCGCCACAGGGTTTGCACCGGGCCGCTGTAGTCCATCAGGCCCACATGCACAAACGCTAGCACGTAGGCGGGCAAGGCCAGCGGCAGCACCAGCGCCCCACCCAGCCAGCGCCGCCCCGGAAACTCGCACATCACCGTGATCCACGCCAGCGCCACGCCTAGCGCCGCCACCCCCAGCCCGACGCACACGGTAAGCACCAGCGTGTTGAGCAACACCCCGGCTAGCACGTAGTCGCGCAAGTGTTGCCAGATTTCAGGCGCGCGCTGCGCCCAGCTGGCCCCCACCACCGCCAGCGGAGTGAGCGTCACCAGGGCCAGGGGCAGCGCCACCCACAGTGGCCAGCGGGGCAGCGTCATGGACAGGCTATTTGTAGGCCGCACGGTCCATCAGGCGCGTAGCGGCCGCTTGCAGCTCGCCCGCCTTGGACACGTTGATCAGGTTGGGCTTGAAGCTGCCCCAAGACTTGATGACGGAATCGGCAGACACCGCCGGGTTGGCGGGGAATTCAAGGTCTTTGTCGGTGTAAATTTTTTGCGCCTCATCTGAGGACAGGTACTCCAAGAACTTTTGTGCCAACGCCGGGTTCTTGCTGTAGCGCGCCACACCGGCACCCGACACATTCACATGCACGCCCGTGGTCGCCTGATTCGCCCAAAACAGACCGACCGGAAATGCGGGGTCCGCTTGCAGCAAGCGCCCCAAGTAGTAGGTGTTGACAATGCCGACCTGGCACTGGCCCGCAGCGATGGCTTTGAGCAAGGCGGTGTCGTCGGCGAAAACGTCGGTGGCCAGGTTCGCCACCCAGCCTTTGACAATTGCCTCGGTTTTTGCTTCGCCCAGGTCCTGCATCATCATCGCCACCAGCGACTGGTTGTACACCTTCTTGCTGCTGCGCAGACACAGCTTGCCGCGCCACTTGGGGTCCGCCAAGTCTTCGTAGGTGGACAAGGTAGCGGCGGGAACACGCGCCTTGCTGTACACCATGGTCCGGGCGCGCACCGACATGCCAAACCACTGCTTGGCCGGGTCGCGCAGGTGGGCCGGAATGTTCTTTTCTAGCACGGGCGACGCCACCGCTTGCAGCAGGTTTTGCTGCGCCGCCTGCCAGAGATTGCCCGCATCTACCGTGATCAGCACGTCGGCCGGGGTGCTGGCGCCCTCGGCGTTCAGGCGTGCCAGCAGGGCGCCCTCGTTGGCAGTCAGGAGCTGCACCTGAGTGCCCGTGCTCTTGGTGAATTGGTCCAGCAGCGGCTTGAGCAGTTGCTCATTACGCGCGGAATACACCGTCAGCGTGTCAGCAAGCACCATCGCGGGTGCGGATAAAGCGAACAAGGCAGACAGAGCTGCTGCGGCAAGAAGGCTGACCGCCTTGCGCTGGGGCGTCGCCGCAGCGCAAGAGGCGCGCCTTGGGTAAATCGAATACATAAGAAAAATCTTTCTTGTGGTGCCAGGCAATCGGTTGCCCTATAAACGCCAGGGTCCAAGTTTAATGCAAATGCGAACCATTCTCAACACTGCCATTGGCAGCGCGGTTATTGCGCACCAAACCGATGCAGCGTCCAAGTTCGGCGACCCGAAAACCAAGGCAAACCGGATCGTCCTGCTAGACGTGCGGCCCCAGCAAATTCAATACTGCGTCCCGTCCAGATAAAACCAACGGTCGCCATCCAGCAAAAAGCGGCTGCGCTCGTGCAGGCGAATGGCAGGGCCTTGCACAGGCTTTTGGCGGGCGACGAATTCAACCGTAGCAGTGTCAGCGCCGGTCAGACGGTAGTCGCGCACTTCCAGCCCCAGCCATTTCACGCCAGGCTCAAAAACAATCTGCGCGGGGCGCTGGCTAGGGTGCCAGGTGGCCAGCAAATAGGCTTCGCGCTCCAGTGCAAAGGCGGTATATCGCGAGCGCATCAGCTGCTGCGCATCAGGCGCGACGGCGCCGAGTATGGCGTCAGCCTCCAGCCAGCGGCCACAGCACTGGCCGTAATTCTGCGTTGGCGCGGATTTCGTGCTTGCTTTGCGCATCGGGTGGGCTGCGGCTGTGGACTCGCCGCCACCGACCACTCCGCCGCATGGGCAGGGCGAGTCCGGCGCCAGCTGTTTCATCCCTTGGCGTGGCGCTTGGCTTTTTGTTGTTCCAGCGTTTCGGTGGGCGCGCCGTCTTTTACCCATTGGGCAAAACCACCATCGATGTGGGCCACATTGGTCATGCCCATATCTTGCAGAGCCTTGGCGGCCAGCGCGCTGCGCCAACTGGCGGCGCAAAACAAGATGTACTCTTTGCCCTCATCGCCAAAAACGGGTTTGAAATAGGGCGAGGCCGGGTCCACCCAAAATTCCAGCATGCCGCGCGGCGCCAGCACCGCACCGTCGATGGTGCCTTCGCGCTCCAACTCGCGCATATCGCGAATGTCCACCAGTTGCACGGTGGGGTCTTGCAGGCGCGCAAGCACCTGCGCCACGCTGTAGGTGGTGATCTGGGCGTTTGCTTCGTCCACGAGCTGGCGAAAACCTTTGGTGATGGGCATGGGTGGGATCCTTTGAAAGTTGACCGGTTGTGAATGACAGCCTAAGTCTGGCGCTGTCCAGCCTGCAGCATATCGCCCATCATTTGGTGAATGAGGTTGACCGCTTTTAGCGGGCGAAGCATCACCTTGAATTCAACGATCTTGCCCGCCTCGTTCCACTTGATGATATCCACGCCGTTAACCAAGATTCCGTCAATCTCGGTCTCAAACTCGAGCATCGCATCGTTGGCGCCAATGATCTCACGGACGTAGTGAAACGTAGGGCCGACGAACACGTGCAAGGCGGCGGACAGGTACTTGGCGGTGAGCTTGCGGCCCACTTGCGGGGCATGTACGACCGGCGAAAGAAAGACGGCGTTTTCGTCGAGCAGCGCGTCCAAGCCAAGTGGACTGCGCTCGTGCACCATGCGGTGCCAGGTGGCGATGGGGTGGTCGGTCATGAGCATCCTTTCCATGGGTTTGTCTGCCCTCTAACAAATGTGCTGTGCAGGATACCTAACCAGCGGCACGCACTGCCAAGGGAGCAAGTGCGGCAGATAAACGTTGATTGTTAGCCTGCTACGCCCGAAACCAGCGGAAACGAGGATGGGTTTCGAATGGACTGCACCGACAAGTCGACGTCCAATCCTGGCCAATAGAGATGGTCGGGGGTCGGCCACTGCACTTCGGAAATCTGTTCGATGGTCCCCTTTCGAAACCATGGGAATTGATCGAAGGGCACGAGCAGCTCTTCGTCGCCAAGCAAAAGCCAAAAACCGTGCTTGGAAACATGGGTAACTTCAGCTGCCAAAGTGGTGGTTCCAGGCATCTTGGATCTCCTTAAAGTGTGCATTCACAACCGCGTGCGCCTGCCGAAGTTGCGTAGCAGAAAGACCGGTATGGTTGGCGAGAGCCACCTGTGGCGTCAACCAAAACTTCGCTTCCCCGTCCGCTAGCGAACCATGGACGTGAATGCGCGTCTCCTCCCGCGAAAGTCAAAGTCAAGCCGCGACCCGCTTGCGCGTTGTCGTTCTTGGACGAGCAGTTAAATTTCTTTCCACTTCCATGCGAAGCGCTGCATTGATGCGTGACTGATAGCCAGCCCCCTTCGACTTGAAGAACTCCAAAATGTCTGCGTCCAAACGGACAGAGGTGAGAACCTTGGTGGGTGTAGCCTGCGGCCCACGGCCCCGCTTCAGCACTGGCGCACCCAGCATGTCCTCAGTCCATGCTGGATTGTCCGGGTCGTTGACCTTAGCCGAGACTTTCTTTGGCAACTTGGCGGTAGTAGCGAGCTTCATGTTTTTCTGCCTTTCGCAGCGAGATTACGTGAGGCCCTTTCGGGCGCTCGGTGTAAACCATCACAACCACCTCTGACTTGAGAAGACCGAAACAGACCAAGCGCTCTTCGCCGTAGTCTTGCCGTTTGTCCTCGCGTGTCACTGTGAAGTAGTCCCAGATTGCATCGCATCCAACGAAGTCAAGCCCGTGATTCTTGAGGCTCAGCTTGCGCTTTGGTTCGCCCCATGTGAGCATACTTAATTGTATCTACAAAATAAAGGAACGCAGGGTGAAATTTAACACTGCGTTGACCGGCGGCTTGCTCAAGTTAGGCA
>CANHZG010000129.1 GCA_947464995.1 Comamonadaceae bacterium
GACGGTGGCCAGTGGTGCCCTAGCCGACGCGACGAAACCAAATGTGGCTGTTCGCTCCCCTTTTCCGCCCCGGTGGGGGTGGAAAGGGGGCTGGGCGGATAGGGGGGGTAAATTCACGCCCAACTGCAAGTTTCTTCACGCGCGTCCGCGCCCAGTTCCCGTACAGTCCAGGCTATGAACGCCCCTTTGAATGCAAGTACCGAAGAGCTGCTGCGACGCTCTAGCCTACAAGCCGCCATCGTGCAGGCGCTGTCCCAGCATCTGCCCGCCCACGCCTTGCTCTACCAAACCGAAGACACCACCCCCTACGAGTGCGATGGCTTAACCGCCTACCGCCAGCGCCCGCTGGTGGTAGCCCTGCCCGAGACGGAGGCACAAGTGCAGGCGGTGCTGCGCAGTTGCCATGCGCTGGGCGTGCCGGTGGTGGCGCGGGGTGCGGGGACCGGCCTGTCCGGCGGCGCCATGCCGCACGCCCTGGGCGTGACGCTGTCCCTGGCCAAGTTCAACAAAATCATCCAGATTGACGCGCACAGCCGCACCGCGCGCGTGCAATGTGGTGTGCGCAACCTGGCCATCAGCGAGGCCGCTGCGCCCTACGGCCTGTACTACGCGCCCGACCCGAGCAGCCAGATCGCCTGCACCATTGGCGGCAATGTGGCTGAGAACTCCGGCGGTGTGCATTGCCTGAAATACGGTCTGACCCTGCACAACGTGCTGCAGGTGCGCGGCCTCACCGTTGAGGGCGAGCCCATCACGTTTGGCGCTCAGGCGCTGGACGCGCCAGGCTATGACCTTCTGAGCGTGGTGGTGGGTAGCGAAGGCATGTTGGCTGTGACGTTGGAAGTTCTGGTCAAACTGGTTCCCAAGCCGCAGCTGGCGCGCTGCATCATGGCCAGCTTTGACGACGTGCGCAAGGCGGGTGAAGCGGTGGCCGCCGTAATTGCCGAAGGCATCATCCCGGCCGGGCTGGAAATGATGGACAAACCCATGACCGCCGCCGTGGAAGACTTTGTGCACGCCGGCTACGACCTGAGCGCCGAGGCGATTTTGTTGTGCGAAAGCGACGGCACGCCCGAAGAAGTCGAAGAAGAAATCGGCCGCATGAGCGACGTGCTGCGCAACAATGGCGCTACCGCAATCACTGTGAGCCAAAGCGAGGCCGAGCGCCTGCGCTTTTGGAGCGGGCGCAAAAACGCCTTCCCGGCCAGCGGGCGCATCAGCCCAGATTACATGTGCATGGACAGCACCATTCCGCGAAAACGCCTGGCAGACATTCTGCTGGCCATCAGCGCGATGGAGAAAAAGTACCAACTGCGCTGCGCCAATGTGTTCCATGCCGGGGACGGCAATTTGCACCCGCTCATCATGTTTGACGCTAGCGACGCCGACCAGTTGCGCCGCTGCGAGCTGTTTGGCGCCGACATTTTGGAAACCAGCGTGGCCATGGGCGGCACGGTTACCGGTGAGCACGGCGTGGGCGTAGAAAAGCTCAACAGCATGTGCGTGCAGTTCAGCCTGGAAGAAAACGAACAGATGTTTGCGGTCAAACGCGCCTTCGACCCCCAAGGCTTACTCAACCCCGGCAAGGTGATTCCGACCCTCCAGCGCTGCGCCGAATACGGCAAGATGCTGGTGCGCGGCGGCCAGCTTAAGCACCCGGATTTGCCGCGCTTCTAAGCGGCTGGCGGCGCCGCGCGGACCAAACAGTCCAGCGCTATGTGGATTCCCCCCGCAGGATCCCGGACCACCCTTGTTGAACCACTGCCTTGCGCCAATTGGGTTTGGACGCCTGAGGATTCTCGCGCTAGGCCCTCCGCCTTGGCTTGATTGCATGACAATGGCGTCGGGCGCCGACCTGTACGTCAATGTATGCCCCGCTGACGCGACGCTGTTCAACACCAAAAACGGAGACCCAAACCATGCCCGAATCCCAATCCCAATCCCAGCCCAGCGGGCTGACTACGCTTGACCGCCGCGCTCTGCTTCAAACCGCCCTGGCCAGCGCTGCCGGCTTGTGCCTGCCCGCCTGGGCCCAATCGACCTGGCCCGTAAAACCGGTCACGCTGGTGGTGCCCTTTCCGGCCGGCGGTGGTACGGATGCCTTTGCCCGCCCCCTTTCGGCGCAGTTTTCCCGTCTGACGGACAAGCAGCTCATCATCGACAACAAGGGCGGCGCGGGTGGTACCTTGGGCGCCGGGGTGGCGGCCAAGGCGGCGCCAGACGGTTACACCTTGTTCATGGGTGCGGTGCACCACACGATTGCGCCGAGCATGTACCCCAAGCTCGACTACGACCTTGAGCGCGACTTTGTTCCCCTGTTGCTAGTGGCCAGCGTGCCGCAAATTTTGGTGGTCAACCCTAAAAAGGTGGCGGCGGCCAACTATGCTGAATTTTTGGCGTTCGTGCGCAAAAACCCCGGCAAGCTCAACTATGGCTCAGCGGGCGGTGGCACCTCACACCATCTGGCGGGCGAGCTGTTTAAACTGCAAACCAGCACCTTTATCACCCACATTCCCTACCGTGGCGCGGGCCCCGCTCTGCAGGACCTGATTGCTGGCAATGTGGACATGATGTTTGACGGTCTGGGCTCATCGGCTGCGCATATCAAGGGTGGGCGCATCAAGGCGCTGATGGTGTCTGGCGGCAAGCGCAACCCCGCCTTTCCCGATGTGCCATGCTCTGCTGAGCTGGGCCTGCCCGACTACACGGTTAGCACCTGGTACGGCATCTGGGCGCCCAAAGCCACGCCAGCAGAAGCGCAGGCGCGCGCCATTGAAGAAGTTCGCCGCGCCTGCCAAACCGACGAGGCAAAAGCCATCTGGGCCAACCAAGGTGCGGATTTCCCCAACCTGGCGGGAGCGCAGTTTGACGGGTTTATCAAAAGCGAGCTGGCCAAATGGTCCAAAGTGGTCAAAGCGTCGGGTGCCAAGCTGGACTGATCGAATCGTTTTCGCATCGCGCCATGGCCCAACACAACCTCTTTGCCGCACTGCGTGCGGCCTTTCCCGCTGAACTAGACACCACCGCCGTTGAGACCGACAGCGGGCTGAATTACTCTTGGCGCGATTTGGACCGCGCCACCGCCATGGTGGCCAATTTGCTGCAGTCGCTCGACCTGCCCGCTGGCAGTCGTATTGCGGCGCACACCGAAAAATCGGTGGAGGCCATGGTTTTGTACCTAGCGACCTTGCGCGCAGGCTATGTCTATTTGCCGCTCAACACGGCTTACCAAAGCACCGAGGTGGAATACTTCATCGGCAACGCCGAGCCCGCCGTGGTGGTGTGCGCCAGCCGCAATTTTGGCTGGGTCAGCAAGATCGCCTTCAAGGCGGGCACGCAGTATGTGTTTACCCTGGATGAGGACCGCACCGGCAGCCTGCTGGAACGCGCTGCGATGCACAGCGACGTGCACACCGTGGCGCCTCGCCAGGCCGATGACCTGGCCGCCATCGTCTACACCAGCGGCACCACCGGGCGCAGCAAGGGCGCCATGCTCAGCCACGGCAATTTGCTTAGCAACGCGCGTGTGCTGAAAGACTATTGGGGCTGGAAGGCGGACGACGTGCTGATCCACGCCCTGCCCATCTTCCACGTGCACGGCCTGTTTGTGGCCATCCACGGCGCGCTCTTGAACGGCAGCAAGATGGTCTGGATGGCCAAGTTCGACCCCAAGACCGTACTGTCGCATCTGCCCAAGGCGACCGTCTTTATGGGCGTGCCAACTCTCTATGTGCGCCTGCTGGCCGAAGCCGGACTGACGCCAGAGTCCAGCCGCAACATGCGCTTGTTTGTTGCCGGTTCGGCACCTCTGCTGCTGGAAACCTTCAAGGAATGGACGGCGCGCACCGGCCACACCATCTTGGAGCGCTACGGCATGAGCGAGACGGTGATGCTCACGTCCAACCCTTACACGGCCGACGCCCGTTTTCAGGCGCAAAGCGAGCGTCGAGGCGCCACCGTGGGCTTTCCCCTTCCCGGGGTGGACTTGCGCGTGGCAGGGGACGATGACGCCCCGCTGGCAGTGGGCGAGATCGGCGGCATCCAGGTGCGCGGCCCCAATGTGTTTTCCGGCTACTGGCGCATGCCCGAGAAGACGGCCGAGGAGTTCACCGCAGACGGCTATTTCCGCACCGGCGACGTGGGCCAGGTGGATACGCGCGGCTATGTGCATATCGTCGGGCGCAGCAAAGACCTGATCATCAGCGGCGGCTACAACGTCTACCCAGCCGAGATTGAGGGCTACATCAACGAGCTGCCTGGTGTGGCCGAGAGCGCCCTGGTGGGCGTGCCGCACCCGGACTTTGGCGAGGTGGGCGTGGCCGTGGTGATTGCCAAGCCCGGCGTGCAGCCGCAGCCTGGCGCCATCGTGGCCGCGCTAAAAACACAACTGGCTAACTTCAAAATCCCCAAGCACTGCGTGTTGGTGTCCGAGCTGCCGCGCAACGCCATGGGCAAGGTGCAAAAAAACCTGCTGCGCGCGCAGTACCAGGCGCTTTTTAGCTAATCCCATTCGACAATCCCTATGCGCCAAGCCATCCAAAATCTCGAAGAATCGCAAATTCGCGAAGTTGCCAATGCTGGCCTTGGCCGCAGCGACGTGCTGGCATTTTGGTTCGGCGAGAGCGACGAAGTGACGCCCGACTTCATTCGCGCCGCTGCCATCGAGTCGCTGCAACGTGGAGAGACCTTTTACGCCCACAACTTGGGTCTGCCCGAGCTGCGCCACGCCATTGCCGGCGCCATGACCGCCAAACACGCCAGCCAGCCAGGTGCCACGCCGATTGCCATGGAGCGCATCGCCGTGACCACCGGCGGGGTCAATGCGCTGATGTTGGCGGTGCAGGCGCTGGTGGACGCGGGCGACCCCGTAGTGGCCGTCACCCCGGTGTGGCCCAACCTGACGGCGCAGGCGCTCATCATGGGCGCGCAACTGCGCACCGTGGCGCTCACCCCGCAAACCACCGGAGCCAACGCAGGCGCCTGGACGCTGGACCTGCCGCGGCTGCTGGACAGCATCGCCCCCGGCACCAAGCTGCTGATCCTCAACGCCCCCAACAACCCCACCGGCTGGACCCTGAGCCGTGACGAGCAAACCGCCATCCTGGCGCACTGCCGCCGCACCGGCACCTGGATACTGGCCGACGAGGTGTACGAAAACCTGTATTACGCCCCCAGCGCCAATGCCTGCGCCCCCAGTTTTTTGGACATCTCGGTTCCCGAAGACCGGCTGGTGGTGGTGCACAGCTTTTCCAAAAGCTACCTCATGACCGGCTGGCGCCTGGGTTGGCTGGTGATGCCACCGTCCATGACCACGGCCATGGGCAAGCTGGTGGAGTTCAACACCTCTTGCGCCAGCGTGTTCACCCAGCGCGCAGGCATCGTGGCCTTGGCGCGGCGTGATGAAGTTACGCCCCGCGTGGTGGCCCACCTCAAGACTTGCCGCGACACCCTGATACCGGCGCTGCGCACGCTGCCCGAAGTACAGGTGGCGCTGCCCTTGGGCGGCATGTACGCCTTTTTTCAACTGCCCGGCCACACCGATTCATTGGCCACCGCCAAGCGCCTGGTGTCCGAGGCCGGCCTGGGCTTGGCCCCCGGAAGCGCTTTTGCGCCCGAGGCGGCGGGCTGGCTGCGCTGGTGCTTTGCGTCCAAAGACCTGGGTCGTTTGACGCTGGGGGTGGAGCGGCTAGGGGAGTGGTTGCGGCGGGGGTGAGGGCTCCAGGATGGGGCCATCTGCGGTCGTTGGCGAATTAATCGTATTCGTACGCCGAGCTTGGATCAATAGGTCGTCAGGCCAAGCAAAGGGGTAGAAGCTGTGCGGATTTGTATTGGTAGATGCATGCTTCCGTAATCAAAAAAAGCGCCTACACGATTTTTTTACTTAAAGAGGAGGACTTATCTTGGGGGCATCTTTGAAAAGGTCAACAACACCGTCCGTTTTACGCCTCCTGACAATCCCACCGGTTCCAGCTTAGAACCCCCTGCAGAGATACTATTCAAACCCATTACTAGACCTTCGATGGCATCTCATGACCGACCAAGCCACCCTCGCCCAATCGCTAACTCTGTCTAACGGCATATGTATCAAAAATCGCCTTTGTAAATCGGCCATGTCTGAGGCCTTGGCCGGGCGCGACGGTGCGCCAACGCCGGAGCTGGTGCGCTTGTACAGCGCGTGGGCACACGGGGGGATCGGCTTGTGCGTCACCGGTAATGTCATGATCGATGCCAGCGCCATCGGAGAGCCGGGCAACGTGGTGATTGAGGACAGAAAGCATTTAGTGGCATTGCAGAGTTGGGCCCAAGCAGCGACTGCCAACGGCACGCAATGCTGGGTGCAACTCAACCACCCCGGGAAACAAGCCCCAAAAGGGCTCAACCGTGAAACGGTCGCCCCATCTGCAGTCCCCTTTAGATCCGATATGAAAGCGTTTTTTGCCACCCCACGCGCCTTGGAGGACAGCGAAGTCCAAGCACTGGTTCATCGTTTTGGAGTGGCCGCTGGGGTGGTGAAGCAGGCGGGCTTTTCTGGGGTTCAAATCCACGGCGCGCACGGCTATTTGGTAAGCCAATTTTTATCACCCCATCACAATACACGCACCGATGCCTGGGGTGGTACTACGCAAAAACGCAGGCATTTTGTGTTGGAGGTGTACCGCGCTATGCGAGAGGCTGTTGGGCCCGCGTTTCCCATCGGGATCAAACTCAATTCTGCAGACTTTCAGCGCGGCGGATTTACCGAAGAAGAATCGATTGAGACGATCCGCGCCTTGGCCGATGCGGGAATTAATTTGGTTGAAATCTCAGGCGGTACGTACGAAGCGCCCGCAATGACAGGCGTACAAAATAATGCGCCGCCACAGAAAAAAGAAAGTACGAGACAACGCGAAGCCTATTTTTTAGAGTTTGCGGGAAAAGCCCGCCAAGCAGTGCGAACGCCGCTTGTTGTTACCGGCGGCTTTCGCAGCGCCCAAGGGATGGCCCAGGCGATTCATTCAGGCGCTGTTGACATGGTGGGGATTGCCCGCATCATGGCCATAGAGCCTGATGTGCCATCGCGACTGCTCGCTGGCAACCCAGCGCAACACGCTGTCAAACCCCTGCGCACCGGCATCAAAGCGATTGACAAGATGGGACTGTTAGAAGTGAGTTGGTATACAGGGCAACTCAAGCGCATCGGGCGGGGCGCGTTGCCTCAACCCCATGAATCCGCGTTGTGGGTATTTGTAAAGCAAGCGTTTCAAATGGCCCTGGCTGGGAAAAAAAAGCGCCAGCCTATCAAGCTTCGCGCCAACTAGGCGAGGCCGACGGCGCTGTTGCGCGGAGTCAACCGCAGTCCAAGTTAGCCCAACCCACAGCGGCTTATGTTGCCACAGCTAAGGTGCGGCCACAGCTCGCGCGCCCATCATTCAGACTGAGGTTCTGTGCCTAATGGTTGGCGCTTGTAGGAAGTTGGTTGGCGGCGATGCGCAATGGTATTTTGATCCCTAGTTTTGGGTTTGCGAATCGCCACGTATTACAGCCAAAATGAGCTGCCACTTTTTCGGAAAAAGTAAAGATGCTTAGGTCGCGTGCGCCCTGATTCAGTTTTGAAAATCTGGGCATTGACTTTTTTGCATCAACATTCCTGGCGTTACGATCCACCCATGTGCGCGCATTACGAAGGGGTCTCAGACCCAAGGGCCTACGCTGAAATATTTCTTGCTGCGGCGCCACCCGAGTCTGGCAAGGCCGACTTGTGGCCGGGCTACGTAGGGTCGTTCATCCGAAGGCATCCGCTCGGCGATGCGGGAGACGCATCGGTGCCCGAGCGCGAAGGCGTCTGTGGCGTTTTCGGCCTGGTGCCGCACTGGGCGAGGGATGTGAAGCTCTCTCGAAGCACCTATAACGCCAGGTCAGAGACAGCTGCGAGCAAGCCTAGCTTTCGCGACGCGTGGAAAAAGTCCCGCCATTGCATCATCCCCGCCACAGCAATCTACGAGCCCGATTGGAGAAGCGGCAAGGCAGCGGCCACCAGGATTTGC
>CANHZG010000130.1 GCA_947464995.1 Comamonadaceae bacterium
CATCCCAAGCACTATCTGGCAATCTGTGCCGCTGCACCGGCTACCGGCCGATACTGGATGCCGCCCAGGCCATGACGCAACTGCCGCGCCAGCCCTTGGACACGCCCCCCGTGCGCGCCGGCTTGCGCGCCCTGGGCCAAGTAGCACTGGCTGAGGCCGCTGCTCTGGCACCAGTCAAACCAGCGCCCAAGCGCGCCCCCCAGCCCCACATGGGCGCCTACGCTGCCCCCAACAACCTCGCCAGCCTGCTGGCGCTGCGCAAAGCCTATGCGCAAGCGCAGCTCGTGGCCGGATGCACCGATGTCGGCCTGTGGATCACCAAGCAGCACCGCGACTTTGCCCAGGTGCTGGACGTGACGCGTGTCGAAGAACTGCGCCAAATCGACCACTACGCACACCACATCGCCATCGGCGCGGCGGTCAACCTGACCGATGCCTATGCCGCCCTGGTGGCGCAGCGTCCGCAATTGCAAAGCTTTGCCCATCGCTTTGCCGGCCTGCCGGTGCGCAATGCGGGCACGCTGGGCGGCAATGTAGCCAACGGCTCGCCCATTGGGGACTCCATGCCGCTCTTGATCGCCTTGGGCGCCCACCTGGTCCTGGCCAGCGCGCGCGGCTACCGCGAAATGCCGCTGGAGGACTTCTACCTCGCCTACCGCAAAACCGCACTGCGCGCCGATGAAATCGTGGGCTGGATCACTGTGCCCAATCCCTTGGCCGCACCGCGCAAGCGCAGCAATTCGCTGGTCACCCAGGGTGAGTTCTGCCGGGTCTACAAAATATCCAAGCGCCAAGAGGACGACATCTCGGCGGTATGCCTGGCGCTGCAACTGCGCCTGAACAAAGGCCGCGTGGTGGACGCATCCGTCGGCGCCGGTGGGGTGGCCGCCACCCCCGTGCGCGCCCGCGCCACCGAAGCGGCGCTATTGGGCCAACCCTGGAGCGCAGACACGGTGCGCGCCGCCATGGCCACCTTGCGCTCCGAGTTCACGCCTATTTCTGACATGCGCGCCAGCAGCGGCTACCGCCGCGAGGTGTTGGGCAACTTGTTATGGCGCTACTGGCTGGAGAGCCAAGGCAACACCGCCACCGACCTGCAGAGCCTGGTCCTTGAAGGGCCGCAACCATGAAAAATGCCATGCCCGCAAAGACCGGCTCGCTAGGCAAGGCCGCCACACCAGCACCGTCGGCGGCACCCAACGCCCCGGCCAGCGGCCGCACCATCGCCCACGAAAGCGCACTGGCCCAGGTGGCGGGTGCGGCCACCTACATCGACGACATGCCCGAACTGCGCGGCACGCTGCACGCGGCACCCATCCTGTCCCCCCAGGCCTACGGCCACTTGCGTGGCGTGGACGCTACGGCGGCGCTGGCCATGCCGGGCGTGGTCGGCGTGGTTTTGAGCGGCGACATTCCGGGCGACGCCATGCTGGCCGCCTTTGCGGGCGACGAGCCGGTCTTTGCCATCGACACGGTGCAGCACGTGGGCCAGGTGATCGGCTTGGTGGTGGCAAAAACCGTGATGCAGGCGCGCCGCGCCGCGCGCAAGGTGGCGCTGCACATCGACGCCCTGCCCGCCATCCTGACGGTGCAAGACGCGCTGGCCGCGCAAAGCTATGTGCTGCCGCCGGTGCACGTGCGCCGGGGTGATGTGCAACAAGGCATGGCGCAGGCCGCGCACACGCTGCACGGCGCGCTCGAAGTGGGCGGGCAAGAGCACTTTTATTTGGAAGGCCAGGTCGCCTACGCCGTGCCGCACGCACAAGGCCAGTGGTCGGTTTACAGCAGCACCCAGCACCCGGGTGAAGTGCAGCACTGGGTGGCACATGCGCTGGGCCTGCACAACCACGCGGTACGGGTGGAATGCCGGCGCATGGGCGGCGGCTTTGGCGGCAAAGAGACGCAGGCCGGCCACGTGGCGGTGTGGGCGGCGGTGGCAGCGCACAAGTTCAAGGTGCCGGTCAAGCTGCGCCTGGACCGCGACGACGACTTCATGGTCACTGGCAAGCGCCACCCCTTTGCCTATGAATACACGGCCGGTTTTGACGCCACCGGGCGCCTGACCGCGCTGGACTTGATGATGGCGGCTAACTGCGGCTTTAGCGCCGACCTGTCAGGCCCGGTGGCCGACCGCGCGGTGTTCCACAGCGACAACGCCTACTTTTTGGAAAACGTGGCCATTGCCTCTTTCCGCTGTAAAACCAATACCCAAAGCCACACCGCGTTTCGCGGCTTTGGCGGGCCGCAGGGCGTGGTGGTGATCGAGGCCATCTTGGGTGACATTGCCCGCCACCTTGGCCTGGATGCGCTCGACGTGCGTATGCGCAATTTGTACAGCGACGAGGCGCTCACCGACCAAGGTGCGGGCGCCACCCGCGCCGTGCTGCGCCGCGACACCACGCACTACCAAATGAGGGTGGAAGACAACATCCTCGCTCCCTTGCTGGGCACGCTGGAAGCCACCTCGCATTACCGCCAGCGCTGCACCGAGATTGCCGCCTGGAACGCCGGCAGCCCCGTGCTCAAGCGCGGCTTGGCGATCACTCCGGTCAAGTTTGGCATCAGCTTTACCGCCACCTTGTTCAACCAGGCAGGCGCCTTGGTGCATGTCTACCTGGACGGCAGCGTGCGCATCCACCATGGCGGAACCGAAATGGGCCAGGGCCTGCACACCAAGGTGACGCAAATCGTCGCCGACGAACTCGGCGTTCCATTTGAGCGCGTGTTGTGCAGCGCCAGCGACACCAGCGCCATTCCCAACGCATCGGCCACGGCCGCGTCAGCGGGAACCGACCTCAATGGCCGCGCGGCCCAATTTGCCGCCCGCCATGTGCGCGACAACCTGGCCGCTTTTGTGTGTGGCCTGGACGGCTGTGGCGCCGGGGCCATTGCGTTTCGCGGCGGGCAGGTGATATCACCCACCGCCACGCGCAGCTTTGACGCTGTGGTGCAAATGGCCTATGCCAACCGCATCCAGCTCTGGAGTGATGGCTTTTACCGAACGCCCAAAATCCACTACGACAAAACCACCCTCACTGGGCGGCCGTTTTATTACTTTGCCTACGGCGCGGCCTGCACCGAGGTGGCAATTGACACGCTCACCGGCGAGAGTCGGGTGCTCAAGGTGGACATCCTGCACGACGTGGGGCGCAGCATCAACCCCGGCCTGGACATCGGCCAGATCGAGGGCGGTTTTGTGCAAGGCATGGGCTGGCTTACCACCGAGCAACTGGTCTGGAACGACCAAGGCGTGCTTTCCACCCACGCCCCCAGCACCTACAAAATCCCCACGGCGGGCGATGTGCCGGTGCACTTCAAAGTGGACCTGTGGCCCGAGCCCAACCGCGAGGACAACGTGTTTGGCTCCAAAGCGGTGGGCGAACCGCCCTTTATGTTGGCCATCAGCGTGTTCGAGGCGCTGCGCGACGCCGTGGCACAAGCGCGCGGACCTGGCGCTGGCCCGGTGCACCTCAACGCCCCCGCCACGGCCGAAAACGTGCTCGGGGCCCTGGGCGGCTAAGCCCGGCACAGATTGGCCATGCAGATTACTCCGGCAGTGCTGAAGCAGATTGAAGACCAGCGCCTGACTAGCACCACCATAGGCGACGCCATGCAGGCCCAGGTGCAGAACCTGGCGGCGCACTTTGGTTTGAACCTGCGCGCCCCGCCGCCCTTGCCCAGCACCTGCTGCGGCCGGGGCTGCGGCACCTGCGTATGGGAGGCCTATTACAACGCCCTGGACTGGTGGCGCGAGGACGCGCTGGACGCAGTGCGAGCGGCGCACTTCGGCAAAGACCGGGCCATGGCTGCGCGCTGACGCAGGCAGGCCCTGCTGGCACAATCCCGCCTCGCATGCTTACTAGCCACCGGGCGAACCGCTCCACGCAAGGCCCGCTATCCATCCCATTGCTTCATGAATCCTCCCCTGGCGGGTACGCTCGGCATTGATTTCGGCACCTCCAATTCGGCGGTCTCCTGGGCCGCGCCCGACGGCACGGCGCGTCTAATTGCCCTAGAGGGTGCCGCACTGTCCATGCCGACGGCGGTGTTCTTTAATAGCGAAGAACTCAGCACCCACGTTGGCCGCGACGCCTTGGCCCAGTACCTGGAAGGCACCGAGGGACGCCTGATGCGCTCGCTCAAGAGCCTGCTGGGCAGCCCGCTGCTGCTCGAGACCACCGAGGTGAACCACCGGCAGATGAGTTTTCAGGACATCATCGCCACCTTTTTGGCCACGCTGCGCGAGCGCGCGGCACAGGCGCTGGGACACGCGCCCACCCGCGTGGTGATGGGGCGGCCAGTGCATTTTGTCGACGACGACCCGGCGCGCGATGCACAAGCCCAGGCTTCTTTGCTGCAGGCCGCGCAGGCGGTGGGGTTTGAAGAAGTGTCGTTCCAACTCGAGCCCATTGCCGCCGCGCTGGACTACGAGCGCCGCCTTTCTGCTGAGAGCACCGTGCTGGTGGTGGATGTTGGGGGCGGCACCTCGGATTTCACCGTGGTGCGCCTGGGGCCGAAGCGCATACAACAACGCAATCGCAAGGAAGACGTCTTGGCCACCAGCGGCGTGCACATTGGTGGAACCGACTTTGACCACCAACTCAGCCTGGAACTGGTGATGCCTTTGCTGGGCTACGGCCACCTGGGGCCGCAGGGGCGCGAGGTGCCTAGTCGCGTGTTTTTTGAGCTCTCCACCTGGCACCTGATCCACTGGCTGTACCAGCCGCGCGCCGTGGCCCAAGCGCAGGCCTTGTGGACCAACTACGCCGACCCCGCCCTGCACCAGCGCCTCATAAAAGTGCTGCTCCAGCGCCTGGGCCACCATCTGGCGCACGACGTGGAGCAGGCCAAGATTGGCTGCTCCGAACGCAGCGGCGACACGGTGCTGGATTTGTCTTATGTCGCGCCCCACCTGCAAGTGGCCATGACGGTGGACGCGCTGGAAGAACACCTGCACGCGCTGCTGGCGCGCACCGTGGCCTGCGCACTGGACTGCGTGCAAGCCGCCAGCCTGCGCCCGCAGGCAGTGGACGCGATTTACCTGACCGGCGGTTCGTCGGCGTTGCGGCCTTTTCAGACGGCCTTGCAGGCGGCGTTTCCCGGCGTACCACTGGTGGAAGGCGACCTGTTTGGCGGCGTGGCCTCGGGCCTGGCGTACAGCCGCTAAGCGGGCAGTCCATGCACGCGCCTGCCCCGCAGCACGCCACCGCTTTTTACCGCGCCGGCGAGCGCATGCGCAGCCGCAGCGTCAGCGACACCGTGCTGGTCGGCCTGCTGGACGTGCCCGCACCCCCGCCCCGCCTGGCGACCGACTGGACGCGCGACATGGCGCAGCAACTGGCACTGGCGCCTGGTGATGTGGAGGCGCTGGCTCTGGCGCGCGCGCGCCTGCGCTGGCCCGACTACCGCCTGTGCATGCAAGCAGTGGCTGACTGGACGCACGCTCTGGGTCTGGCAGACCTGCTCGCCCAAAGCGATGTGGCGTTAATGGCCTGCCGGGGCGCCCGCTACCACCACGACGCCGCGCAGTACGGCGGCGCGGCGTTTTGCAATCTGTTTCTCAGCGAGGACCGGGCGCTGGACTTGCATTTCCCGCTGACGGGCCAGCGTATAGAGCTGCGCCGGGGCGCGGTGGTGCTGTTTGACACCGGCCAGCCCCACGCCGTCATACCCCGCCACCGCAGCAGCTTCGACGAGGCCGACTTCCCGCCCGACCTGGACTGCGCCCAGGTGTTCCTGACCTGGGAACTGCCGATCGAAACCCCGGCGCTGGCCCATGCGCTGGGTATCGCCTTTGACACCGCGTCCGCCACCGCCCTTCAGATAAAAGAGCCGCAGCTCTGGCACCAAGGCGCGCCGGGCGACGTGTGCCCCCACTCTGGTCGCTGGCTTGCGGCGACCCGTCCGTTAGACTGAAGCAAAGGAAATATCACTATGGCAGGCGTATTCGGCAAAGACCCCCACATGAAAAAGAACCCCCGCGCGGAGGTAGAGCGCCTCAACGTGGAGCGCAAGCGCAAGCTAGCCGAGGCGGCGCAGAAGTTCAACCAGAAGAAGCCCCAGGCGCCCGCCAGCGCGCCAACTGCGAAATAGCGGCAAGGCTGTAAAAAAAAGGGCCCACTGTCGGGGCCCTTTTTTCGTGGGACGGCCATGCCTACACCACCAAAACCGCCCGAAAGTCGTTCACATTGGTGTGCGTGGGGCCAGTAACCACCAGGTCGCCGAGCGCGGCGAAGAAGCCGTAGGCGTCGTTGCGCTCCAGGTGGTCGGCTAGCTTCAGGCCCAGGGCGGCGGCGCGCTCCAAGGTGTCGGGGGCGACTAGGGCGCCCGCGTTGTCTTCCACGCCGTCAATGCCGTCGGTGTCTGCCGCCAGCGCCCACACTCCGTCCATGCCTTGGAGCGCCTGCGCCAGGCCCATGCAAAACTCGCCTGCGCGTCCACCCCTGCCCTTGGGCGCGTTTGGCGCGCGGGGGCGAATGGTGACCGTGGTCTCGCCGCCACTCAAAATCACACACGGTTTTTGGAACGCACCCTGCCCCTTGGCGACTGCGCGGGCTATGGCCCCATGCACCTTGGCCACTTCGCGCGATTCGCCTTCCACCTCGTCGCTCAGGATGTAGGCGGCAATTCCTGCCGCGCGTGCGGCGTCGGCCGCGGCTTGCAGGCTTTGCTGTGGTGTAGCAATCAGATGCAGGCCATGGCCACAAAAGGCTGCGTCGCCCGGCTTGGGCGTTTCCAGGGCGCCGCTTTGCAAGGCCTGCTCCACCGCCGCAGGCAGCGCAATGCCGTAGCGGCGCAGTATGTCGAGTGCGTCCTGGCACGTGGTGGCGTCGGCCACGGTGGGGCCGCTGGCGATGGTGGACGGGTCGTCGCCGGGCACGTCGCTGATGGTCAGTGTCACCACCCGGGCGGGGGCGCAAGCCGCGCCCAGGCGCCCGCCCTTGATGCGCGAGAGGTGCTTGCGAACGCAGTTCATCTCGCCGATGTGGGCGCCGCTCTCCAACAACTGCTGGTTGATGCGTTGCTTGTCTTGCAGGCTCAAACCGTCGGCGGGCAGCGTCAGCAAGGCCGAGCCGCCGCCAGAGATCAGGCACAGCACCAAATCGTCTGCGCTCAGGCCCTGGGTAAGGGCAAGGATGCGCTGCGCCGCCGCCAGGCCCGCTGCATCTGGCACCGGATGGGCGGCTTCCACCACCTCAATGCGCTGAGCCAGGCCGGGGGGGCGCGGCGGTGTGTGGCCATAGCGCGTGACCACCAAGCCCGACAGCGGCGCACCCGCTGGCCACAAGGCCTCCACCGCCTGCGCCATAGCGCCACCGGCCTTGCCTGCGCCCAGCACCAGGGTGCGGCCAATGGGTGGTGATGGCAAAAAAGCGGCGGTGTTGTTTAAGGGCAAGGCGCGTT
This sequence comes from Comamonadaceae bacterium, assembly GCA_947464995.1. Classification (GTDB taxonomy): domain Bacteria; phylum Pseudomonadota; class Gammaproteobacteria; order Burkholderiales; family Burkholderiaceae_C; genus Allorhodoferax. The sequence goes on from CANHZG010000130.1 coordinate 7,405, forward strand.
GCACGGCAGCGTGGAACAAAGCCCGCAGAAAAGCGCGCGGCTCTTGCTGGGGCGTGGGTGCGTGAGGCATCGAGGACTTCATGCAGCCAATCATAGGCCCCAGCCATTTGCACCACGGCACAATGCCCCCATGCCCACCTTGCTCATACACAACGCCCACACCATCGCCACACAGGACGACACGCGCAGCGAGTTGCGCAATGCCTCGGTGCTGGTGCGCGACGGGCTGATTGCCGCCATAGGCCCCGCCGACACCCTGCCACACCAAGCTGGCGTCGTGATCGACGCGCGCCACCACCTGCTGGTTCCGGGCCTCGTTAACACGCACCACCACATGGTCCAGTCACTCACCCGGGCGATCCCGGCAGTGCAAAACGCCGAGCTGTTTGGCTGGCTGCGCGGGCTGTACCCGATTTGGGCGGGCCTGACGCCCGACATGGTTTACACCAGCACGCAGGTGGCAATGGCCGAGCTGCTGCTCAGCGGTTGCACCACCAGCAGCGACCACCTCTACATCTACCCCAACAGCGTAACCTTGGACGACAGCATCGAGGCTGCACGCGCCATTGGCATGCGCTTTGTGGCCGCGCGTGGCAGCATGAGCGTGGGGCAA
>CANHZG010000131.1 GCA_947464995.1 Comamonadaceae bacterium
TGCCGTGGTGCGGCCAGCGCGGTGTATGACAGCCAAACCGCGCGTTATGCGCTCGCAGTCACCGGCGGCGCACTGCCACAGGCCTTTGTGGCCAACGCGCAGCCCGCGCATCCCCTGGCGCAGCAAACGGTTGTGTTGCAACACAGCCGCCGTTTTGGGGGCGCAATTGGCCAACTGGCTCTGGCCGTCAACGCCGGCCAGAGCGCGCAGGCACTACAACTGCTGGCCGCTGACCCCGAGGGCACCTTGCAGGGCTGCCAGCCGACCGGGCCCGATACCGCGTGGCAACTCGCGGTGCACGGGCGAGTCGGAGCAGGCGCCTGCTACGCCGACTACCTGCACACCATGCACGCACGGTCACACGACAGCCTGCAAGACGCCGACAGCCACAGCGCGTGGGTGAAGGCGGTCGTGCGTGCCTTTGACCGTTTTCGGATTTTGTGCGCCGTCCATGCCGGTGATTGGGGCACGTTGAACCTGAACCGTGCCATCCAAAAAGCGCTGGCCCAAGCCGGGCTGCTAGCCCCCAGCGGTGCGTGGTTTAGTGGGCGCCCGGTGATGGTGACCCGCAACGACCCGGAGCTCGGTGTCTTTAATGGCGACGTTGGCGTCGCCCTACCAGGGCTGGGCAAGGGTGCGGCGTTGCGGGTGTATTTTTTGGATGGCGACCAGCTGCGCTCGGTCAGCGTCAGCCGATTAGCCTATGTGGAAACCGCCTTCGCCATGACAGTGCACAAATCCCAGGGATCGGAGTTTGAGCACACCGTGCTAGTCCTTCCCGCCGGGGGCAGCAAAGTCTTGGGTCGGGAGCTGGTCTATACCGGCATCACCCGCGCCCGCCAGCAGTTCACGCTGGTTGAGGGGCAAGCGGGGCTGCTGGCGCAGGCGATCGCGAACGCATCGCAGCGCGCCAGCGGTTTAGACCATTGGCTGGCCTGATACCTAAGCTGCACTGCGGGTCGTGCACCGCAGGGCCGGAGTTGGTTTAGGCGACCACGCCCTTGGCGACGTCAGCGTATTCCTCGATCTGGTCAAAGTTCAGGTACTGGTAGATTTTGCTGCCGTCCTTGTTGATCACACCCATGTCAGCCTGGTACTCGGCCACCGTGGGAATGCGGCCCAATTTAGACGCGATCGCCGCCAACTCGGCTGAGGCCAGATAGACGTTGGTGTTTTTACCCAGGCGATTGGGGAAATTACGTGTGGATGTGGACACCACGGTCGCACCTTCGCGAACCTGCGCCTGGTTGCCCATGCACAAAGAGCAGCCGGGCATTTCGGTGCGCGCGCCAGCGGCGCCAAACACGCCGTAATGGCCTTCGCGTGTCAATTCAGCCGCATCCATCTTGGTCGGCGGCGCAATCCACAGCTTGACCGGGATATCGCGCTTGCCTTCGAGCAGCTTGGAGGCGGCGCGGAAGTGGCCGATATTGGTCATGCAAGAGCCAATAAACACCTCATCGATCTTGGCACCGGCCACGGCCGAGAGCAGCCTGGCGTCGTCCGGGTCGTTGGGGCAGCACAACACGGGCTCTTTGAGGTCGTTGAGGTCGATCTCGATGACTTCCGCGTACTCGGCGTCCCTGTCGGCCTCCAACAGGCTGGGGTTGGCCAGCCAGGCTTCGACTTTTTGGATGCGGCGCTCCAGGGTGCGCTTGTCGGCGTAGCCGTCGGCGATCATGTTTTTCATGAGCACGACGTTGCTGGTGAGGTATTCCTTGATGGGCGCGGGGTTGAGCTTGACGGTGCAACCGGCGGCTGAACGCTCGGCAGATGCGTCGGACAACTCAAAAGCCTGTTCCACCTTGAGGTCTGGCAAACCTTCGATTTCTAAGATGCGGCCCGAGAAGGCGTTGATCTTGCCGGCCTTGGCCACGGTCAGCAGACCGGCCTTGATCGCGTACAGGGGAATCGCGTGCACTAGGTCGCGCAATGTGATGCCTGGTTGCATCTGGCCCTTGAAGCGCACCAGCACTGACTCAGGCATGTCCAAAGGCATGACGCCCGTGGCCGCGCCAAACGCCACCAGGCCAGAGCCTGCGGGGAAGGAAATGCCGATGGGGAAGCGCGTGTGGCTGTCGCCGCCGGTGCCAACGGTGTCGGGCAGCAGCAGGCGGTTGAGCCACGAGTGGATTACGCCGTCGCCCGGGCGCAGGGCCACGCCGCCGCGGTTGCTGATAAAGGCGGGCAGTTCGCGGTGGGTTTTCACGTCCACGGGTTTGGGGTAGGCGGCGGTGTGGCAAAAGGACTGCATCACCAAATCGGCACTAAAGCCCAGGCAGGCCAGGTCTTTGAGCTCGTCGCGGGTCATGGGGCCGGTGGTGTCTTGCGATCCAACGGTGGTCATGCGGGGCTCGCAGTAGGTGCCGGGGCGCACGCCCTGTCCTTCGGGCAAACCTACGGCGCGGCCGACCATTTTTTGCGCCAGGGTAAACCCAGCTTTGGTGGTGATGGGCGCGGTGGGCAGGCGGAACACGGTGGACGCGGGCAAGCCCAACAGCTCACGCGCCTTGGCGGTGAGTGAGCGGCCAATGATCAGGTTGATACGCCCACCGGCGCGCACTTCGTCAAGGAGCACGTCGCTCTTGAGGGCAAATTTTTCGACCAGTTCGCCGTTGCGCAGCAGCTTGCCTTCATAGGGCAGCACGTCGATCACATCGCCCATTTCCAGCTTGGTCACGTCCACTTCAATCGGCAGGGCGCCGGAGTCTTCTTGCGTGTTGAAGAAGATGGGGGCAATCTTGCCGCCCAGGGTGACGCCGCCAAAGCGCTTGTTGGGTACAAAGGGAATGTCCTGCCCAGTGGCCCAGATCACGCTGTTGGTGGCGGACTTGCGGCTCGAACCGGTGCCCACCACGTCGCCGACATAGGCCACCAGATGGCCTTTTTTCTTCAGGTCGTCGATGAACTGCATGGGGCCGCGTTTGCCGTCTTCTTCGGGTTTGAAGGCCGCGCCCTCGCGCGTGTTTTTCAGCATGGCCAGGTAGTGCAGCGGAATGTCCGGGCGGCTCCAGGCGTCGGGCGCGGGCGACAAATCGTCGGTATTCGTTTCGCCGGGCACCTTGAACACGGTCACAGTAATAGTGTGGGGCACTTCGGGGCGGCTGGTGAACCACTCGGCGTCGGCCCAGCTTTGGATCACTTCTTTGGCGTGGGCGTTACCGGCCTTGGCTTTAAGTTCGACGTCATGGAAGAAGTCAAACATGAGCAGCGTCTTTTTCAGTGCGGCAGCGGCCACGGCGGCCACTTCGGCGTCGTCAAGCAAATCAATCAGCGGCTTGACGTTGTAACCGCCGACCATGGTACCCAGCAGTTCGGTGGCTTTGGACTTGGAGACCAAGGCCACGGCAAAGTCGCCATGCGCCACGGCGGCCAAAAACGAGGCTTTGACCTTGGCCGCATCGTCTACGCCCGGTGGCACGCGGTGGGTGAGCATGTCGAGCAAAAAGGCTTCGGCGCCCGCGACAGGGGTTTTGATCAACTCGATCAGCTCGGCGGTTTGCTTGGCGTCCAGGGGCAGCGGGGGGATTCCCAGCACGGCGCGCTCGGCAATATGGGCTCGGTAGGCGTTCAACATGGTTATTTCTCCTAATTCAATCAAACAAAATAATGCTGCAACTCTGCAGGAATGGCCTGGCCGGTCTGCTGCGCGCGCTCCAAAACCCGCCAAAAATATCGGTAGCTCGCCCGGTCGTGCAGCTTGCCGTCCAAGGCAATGGGCGCCCAGTCAGACTGGGCTGCTGCTTCCACGATCCGTGCAGCCAGATCCACCTCGCACGCCAGCGGCGCAAAGCCGCGCACGATGGGGCGAATTTGGTCGGGGTGGATGCTCCACATCCGGGTAAAGCCGAGGGTTGTGGCAGCGTAAAGCGCGGCGCGCTCCACCGCTGCCGTATCCCTTAACTCGGTCACCACGCAGTGCGACGGCACTTTGCCGTGGGCGTGGCAGGCGCTGGCGATTTCTAGCTTGGCCCGGAGCACCAGCGGGTGGTGAAACTGGTCCAGTGTGTCATGGTCCTGGCTGGCGCGCAAGCCCATGGCCGAGGCAGGGATGGCACCGCCGTGCGCCGAGACAAAATCCATCAACCCAAAACTCAGCGACTGCACGCGGGGGTGGGCGGCAATGGCAAATGCCTGCTGGACCGCAGCCGGGGACTCAATCAGCACATGCAAAGGCACCGGGAAATTACCGGCGGCAGCGTCAACAGCTTTCAACGCCCGCTCGACATCATCCAGCGACTCCACCTTGGGAACCATGAGGTAACTCAATGCTGCTGCGGCTCCGCCGACGATGATGGCCACATCGGAGGCAAAAGACGCATGGTCCACCGGGTGTACCCGCGCACCCACGCGCGGCAGAGGTACTCGGATACCGCCACCCGTCGTGGTCGGCAACGCGCTCAACAACTCACGGATGGAGTGGGCCTGCTCGACTTCACCTCCAGACGGGGCGCCGTCTTCGCAATCCAGGGTGACATCGAACACGCATGCGCCAAACTCTTCGATGAGTTCGGCCTGCAAAAGCAAACTTTTGCGCATGCGCGCCGGCGCGCCGCTGTAATGGTCGCAAACCGGCAACACCCCGGTGAGCGCCTGGGGACCTAAGAGAATGTCGCGGGGGTGTTGCATTGCGCGGTGGCGCCGGTCCGTGCGCCAAAACGGTACACGGGTCGTAGCACGATCAGAGCAGGTGGGCGACGCCCGCTTGCTCGTCTTGCAGCTCTTTGAGGGTTTTGTTGATGCATTCTTGGCTGAATGCGTCCACTGGCAAACCGTCCACCACTTTGTATTCGCCACCCGAGCAGGTCACGGCAAAGCCAAACATGGTGTCTTTGGGAATGCCGTATTGGCCGTCTGAGGGAACGCCCATGGTTACCCATTTGCCATGGGTGCCCAAGGCCCAGTCGCGCATGTGGTCAATGGCGGCGTTAGCAGCAGAAGCTGCCGACGACACGCCGCGTGCGGCGATGATGGCCGCGCCGCGCTTGCCCACGGTGGGCAAGAAGGTGTTGGCGTTCCAGTCATGGTCGTTGATCATGTCCTTGACGCATTCGCCGTGCACGCTGGCAAAGCGGTAGTCGGCGTACATGGTGGGCGAGTGGTTGCCCCAGACCGCCAGTTTTTCGATATCGGCCACGGCCTTGCCGGTTTTGGCCGCTAACTGGCTCAAAGCGCGGTTGTGGTCCAGGCGCAGCATGGCAGTAAAGTTTTTGCGCGGCAGATCGGGCGCGCTCTTCATGGCGATGTAGGCATTGGTGTTGGCCGGGTTGCCCACCACCAGCACGCGAACGTCGCGGCTGGCCACTGCGTTCAAGGCCTTGCCTTGGGCGGTGAAGATTTCGGCGTTTACGGCGAGCAGTTCAGCACGCTCCATGCCGGGGCCACGGGGGCGCGAACCGATCAGCAAGGCGTAATCCACATCCTTGAACGCGGTCATGGGGTCGCTGTGCGCTTCCATGCCCACCAACAAGGGGAACGCGCAATCTTGCAACTCCATCATCACGCCTTGCAATGCTTGCTGGGGCTTCTCGAACGGGACTTCGAGCAAACTCAGCACCACGGGTTGGTCTTTGCCCAACATTTCGCCCGAGGCGATGCGAAACAAAATCGCGTATCCGATTTGACCTGCTGCGCCGGTAACGGCAACGCGAACGGGCTTCTTGCTCATAACAAAACTCCAGGAAGTGTTGTGAAAGCGTGGGCTGACCGGTACCGACCCAGAGGCCATTTGCAGTGCAGCGACTCCTAAGAGTTTACCCTTGTTTCTTTGGAAATGTCAATCTGTCTTATGTCTTATATAAGATATGATTAGTCCAACTTCGATACTGACTTTACGCTGACAAAAGTACCCCTTTATGGCTGCTACGCTCCCACTTTCCAGCGACCCTGGTGCATTGAGCCCGCACGCGGAAACCTCGCCCAGTGGGCAAGGCGCAACGCCTGGCGCCGCCGCATCGCAAGCCACGCCGGCGTTTAGTCCGCTGTACCAGCAAATCAAAGCATTGTTGTTACAAAGTCTGGAAGCGGGGGAATGGAAATCGGGAGCCGCCATCCCCAGCGAACAGGAGTTGGCGGCACGGTTCAGGGTTAGCCAAGGGACGGTTCGCAAGGCGATTGACGAGCTGTCCATCGACAACCTGCTGGTGCGCCGCCAAGGAAAAGGCACTTTTGTCGCGACCCACGCGGAGCGCCAGGTGCAATACCGCTTTCTCAAACTAGTGCCAGATCACGGCGACGCCAGCCGGGACGGCCCGGCGCAACGCCAGATTGTGGAATGCAAACGGGCGCGCGCTTCAGCAGAAGTGGCCCGTGGACTGGGGCTTCGCCCTGGCGACGCCGTTCTGCAAATACGGCGGGTACTGTCCTTTGGCGCCTGCCCCACTATTTTGGAAGAGATCTGGCTGCCTGGCATGCCATTCAAAGGCCTGACCGCCGAGCGCTTGCGCGATGACGATGGCCCCATGTACGCACTGTTCGAGCGCGAATTTGGCGTGCGCATGGTGCGCGCCGAGGAAAAAATTCGGGCCGTGCTACCCGATATGACGCAAATGGAGCTATTGGCTGTCACCTCCAGCACACCCTTGCTCAACGTGGAGCGCATTGCGTATACCTACAACGACGCGCCCATGGAAATGCGCCAGTGCCTTTACCTGACCACCACCCATTACTACCGCAATGAATTGCACTGAAATGACCCCTTCGTCAGAAGGACACTGCAAGGCGAGTGTCAGATTGGTGCAGTGCAATAGAATTTGCGTTGAATCAAGCCAGAAGAATTACCAACCGGTTACATCCTAGAAAGCGTCCGCCCATGTCTGCGCCCCCCACCAGCACTCGCCCCAAGCGGCCCGAATTTCGCAACATCAACGCCTTTAAAGACCTGCCCAGCTACCGGCTTCCCGTGGCGGGCATTGTGTCAATCTTGCACCGCGTCAGCGGCGCTTTGATGTTTCTGCTGATGCCCTTCATCATTTGGATGTTCGACACCTCTATCTCCTCAGAAATTTCCTTCGCACGCTTTACCAGCGTCTTCGCCATCGGCGTGGGCTTTGTGCCAGGCTGGTTTGTCAAGCTGGTGGCGCTGTCCATCATCTGGGCGTTCTTGCACCACCTGATCGCTGGATTGCGCCACCTGTGGATGGATGCTCGGCACGCGGTGAGTAAAGAATTTGGCAAATCATCGGCGGTTGTTACCTTGGTACTCAGTGTGGGCCTGACCCTGGTGCTGGGTGCCAAACTGTTTGGCCTGTACTAGTCCGCAACACGGCGGCAACACACTGCATCGCAAACATAGCGCCAACACACTGAAAGACACACCATGACAGTAAATTACGGCTCTAAACGCATCGTCGTGGGCGCCCACTATGGCCTGCGCGACTGGCTGGCCCAGCGCGTCACAGCCGCATTGATGGCCCTGTTCACACTGGTCGTTTTGGCCCAGTTGATCTTCTCCCAGGGTCCCATCGACTACTACCGGTGGGCCGGGGTTTTTTCCAGCCAATGGATGAAGGCGCTCACCTTTGTAATCATCGTAGCGCTGCTCTACCACGTATGGATTGGCATGCGCGACATCTGGATGGACTACATCAAGCCCGTGGGCATTCGCCTGTCGCTCCAGGTTTTCTCCATCGTCTGGCTAGTCGGCTGTGCCGGTTGGGCGATTCAGGTTTTGTGGCGCGTTTGAGCACTACCCCTTCAGAATACTTACCCCATGACCTATCCTGTATCCAAACGTAAGTTCGACGTCGTCATCGTAGGGGCCGGTGGCTCCGGAATGCGTGCTTCATTGCAACTGGCCCGTGCCGGGCTCAATGTAGCGGTGCTGTCCAAGGTATTCCCCACGCGCTCACACACCGTGGCGGCCCAAGGCGGCATTGGCGCCTCCCTGGGCAATATGAACGAAGACAACTGGCATTACCACTTCTACGACACCGTCAAGGGTTCGGATTGGCTGGGCGACCAGGACA
>CANHZG010000132.1 GCA_947464995.1 Comamonadaceae bacterium
GCGGCGTCTCCAAAGCCGGGCGCCCACGCCTGCCTCTGCGCTTGATGGACTCGCGCCTGTACTTGAAGCACGCGGTTAACGAGAACGACGAAGGCCTGGTTTAGCTCTGGGGCGCGTTGCACGAACAAGCCGAACAACTCAAAGCCCGCGTGCGGGCCAAGGTGGAGCATCCGTTTAGGGTCATCAAGCGACAGTTCGGTTACGTCAAAGTGCGCTACCGGGGGCTTGCCAAGAACACCGCACAACTCATCACGCTGTTTGCGCTGTCCAACATCTGGATGGCCAGAAGCAGGCTTATGCACAGGGCGCAGGGATGAGTGCGCCTGCAAACCGCCAAAGGGCGGCAACAGGCCTGAGAAATGACCGGTTGCGGCCCCCAAGAGGCGCAATTGACGCTGGCGTTTCACAAGGTGGGACATATTCGCTTATGCCTGGCTCTCAAATTGAGTTTTGGACATGATCCTTAGACAACTTAAATTCGACATCAAATTTTCAATTTCCCGGATTTCCCCATTCCTGTAGCCAATCAAATCAACCACTTAGCGCAGTCTTTCGATCTGAATGAGAAAACGTTTGTAGTGGCACGTTATTAGTCGAATGTAGTTCAATAATATTTGAACTGCGTTACACTACCCACCATGTTCATCAAAGTCACTCAGTCTGGTGCCCGGCGCTACGCCCAACTGGTGGAGTCGTTTCGTAACGAGGATGGCAAACCCCGCCAGCGCACCGTGTGCACCTTGGGCCGACTGGAGGACGGTGGCGAGGTCGACACCCTGATTGCCTCGCTGCAACGTGCGCGTGGCATCACGCCTACACCGTCCCCGCTTGAGGGACTGCGGTTTACCGACAGCCGCCAGGCCGGTGACGTTTGGGCTTTGTCCGAACTCTGGCGCTCCTTAGGCTTTGATGATTTGGCCAGCGCCTGGCGCCGCTCAAAGACTGAAGTGGATGTGCTGAGTTGTTTGCGTCTGATGGTCTTCAACCGCCTGTGTGATCCGGGCAGCAAACTCGGCGTGTTGCGCTGGCTGCAGACGGTGGCCTTGCCTGTGGGTGTGGCCAAGGGCTTGCCCGAGCACCAACACTTGTTGCGTGCCATGGACGTGCTCGACGAATACAGCGACACATTGGGCGCCAGACTGGCCACGCTCATGCGCCCCTTGATTGACCAAGACCTCTCGGTGGTGTTTTACGACCTCACCACCGTAGGCGTGACCGGCCAGACCGACTTGGAGGATGACGTTCGCGCTTACGGTCGGGCCAAGTCAGGTTTGGTGGAACGCCAATTCATGTTGTCCCTGGTGCAAACCGCAGAAGGCTTGCCCATCGCCCATGAAGTGCACCCCGGCAACACGGCTGAGGCCAAAACACTGCTGCCGATGATCCGGGGTTTGCTGGAACGCTACCCGCTCAAACGTGTGGTGCTGGTGGCCGACCGGGGTTTGCTCAGTGTCAGCAACATTGAGGAGTTGGCCAAGCTGCAAACGCAGCTCAAAAAAGACGGCCGTGATGTAGCGCTGCAATACATCCTGGCAGTGCCCGCAGCCCGCTATGGTGACTTCTGTGAGGACTTGAAAAGCTTGAGTGAAACACAGGCAGCAGTTCAAGAATGGTGCGCAGAGACCAAGTGGCAGGGCCAGCGCCTGGTGGTCGCGCATGACCCGCAGGTCGCAGCACGGCGTGGGCAAGTGCGCGACAAAACGATCGCGGAGTTGGTTGCCATGGGCCAGCAACGCAGCGACAAACTCGATGGGCAAGATGAGGGAAAACGGGCCAAAGGTCGGCCCATGTCGGACTCCGGAACCAAGGCGCGTTTTTATCATGCGGTCAAGGACGCCCATATGGCGCATGTGATCAAGGTGGACCTCAAAGCCGAGTTATTCACCTACGCAATTGACGAGGACAAGAAGCGCTATTTAGAGTTGCTCGACGGCAAGCTGCTGCTGGTGACCAATACGGATACGCCGGGCGCAGAGGTGGTGCAGCGTTACAAGAGCTTGGCCGATATTGAACGCGGCTTCAGGGTACTCAAATCCGATATTGAGATCGGTCCGGTGTACCACCGTCTACCCCAGAGGATTCGTTCGCACGCCTTGGTGTGCTTCATGGCGTTGATCCTGTACCGGGTGATGCGCATGCGCCTTGCCGCTGCCAAGAGGACAGAATCGCCATCCACCTTGCTTGAGCAACTAAAGCGCATTCACCAGCAGACCGTGCAGACGACGGACGGCAAAACCTTGACCGGGTTAACCGAAATCACACCCGCGCAGAAATCGTTGTTTGCTGCTTTGGAATTGACACTGCCCACACCATCAGACCTCGATAAGCCCGCTTTGTAGTCTGCGCTTTGGACCTCGTTTCCAATGAAATCAACCACTTACGTGCGGGAAGTGTCGAACTTGTGATGTAAATTCAGCGCCCTTTAGCGGCCGCTAATTTTGAAGCAGATCAGCGCTTTGGACGCGAACATTTCCGCACAATATTCGCTTACCATCGCCTAGATGATCACTTGCGCTGACCCCCTGTTTTGGCAGTGAGCGCCGTACAGATCCCAACACCGAATCATTGCTTCGAAAACACACCCATTGTCATTTTCTCGGTTGCGTTGTTTTGCCCTGGTGCCTGCGGCGCATAGCAAAAACCACTGGCGTCCGCGATAGCCAGTTCTTTACGTGATATGTCACCGCTGTAACAACGCGGCGATGCGTTGTGCTCCTTCACACCAGATGGCAGCACGTAGTGGTACACCCCCTGCGGGAATTCTGGCGTTGGGCTGGCGATGCCATTGCAGGCATCCAGGCGGGCGGGTGCGATGGTCTGGCCGTTCATGTCCTTGTCACCATAGATTGGAAAACCGTCCAGCGCCACACCGATCAGATGCGAGGGACCGTTCTCATGGTCCACCATGGCAGTAACGCATGAGGACAGCCCGTGGTAGTGGTAGCTGTTACCTGCGTTTGCCACGGCGATCGCGTTGCTCCCCGCGCGACCGTGATGCAGCAAAAGACGTCGCGTCGCGCCCCGTCCAGTTCGAGATTACGGAGTCGACCCACAGCGCAGTCGCTGACTGGATGAAGTTGCAGAATCTTCACTCAGAAGACTATTTATTTCCGAACCGGATACACAAATTCCCGCATATCGCGCAGTCAAACACGTCGTGGCTGAGCGATATTGCCGTGGCCATGGCGATGGCGTCGCACGAGAACAGGCTGAGTTCCATGCCCGGCGTGCCTTGGGTCACGCCGTCGCACATGGCGGGCACGCCACCGGCCACCTGGGCGGTGGCGCCGAGCTTGCGTGCCTCGTCTTTGATGATGTCAGGGTAGTGCTGCAAGGGCGCGTGGGCGGACAGCAAGTCGTTGTAGGCGTTGACGATGCCAATATTGGGCGCCCGCTCGGCCACGGGCTGGAACCTGTCCAAGGCGCTCGCGCGGCGCTTGTCGACGGGCTCCATGGCAGCGAAGGCATGGGCCACGTTGGCGCAGCCCATACGCCGGGCACCCGGTGTGCGTTGGGCCATGGCCTGGACCTGTGCTAGGTAAGCGCTGCGGCGCCCCGGCGCTGCATTCTCGAATACGCTGGGGAATCGCTACAACGCGGGGATGCAAGGGAACAAAGGGCATGGCTTTGACTAGGTGGGGCTTAGATAAACGGGAGGGTTTAATTGCATTTGTAACAAAGTTACATGTTTGATAGTAACTTGGAAACATCGCCTCCAACACACCAAAAGTTACGAAGTGGGTACAAAGCTATCATCGACCGCATGGCGACCGCACGCACCCCTTCCATTGCCGATTTACGCAAAAGCTATGAGCGCGCTGAGCTCAACGAAGCGGCCTCGCACGCGCTGCCGCTGGACCAGTTTGGGCAGTGGTTGGACGAGGCCATTGCCGCCGAGGTGCCCGAACCCAATGCCATGACCCTGGCCACTGTGGGCAGCGACTTGCGGCCTTCAACGCGTGTTGTGTTGATCAAAGGCTATGACGCCCAAGGCATCGTCTGGTACACCAACTTTGACAGCCGCAAGGGCCAACAACTGGCAGGCAACCCGTTTGCAGCGCTGCAGTTTCACTGGGTGGAGCTGGAACGGGTGGTACGCATGGAAGGGCGAGTCACCAAAGTCAGCGATGCAGAGGCCGACGCCTATTTCCACAGCCGCCCGCTGGACTCACGCATAGGCGCCTGGGCCTCACCACAAAGCGAGGTGATTGCCGGGCGCGGCGTGCTGCTTGCCAATGCGGCCAAATACGCGGCGCAGTTTCTGCTGAACCCGCCCCGCCCGCCGCACTGGGGCGGATACCGCTTAGAGCCCGATAGCTGGGAGTTTTGGCAAGGGCGCAAAAGCCGCTTGCACGACCGGCTGCGTTACCGCCTGGTCGATGGGCGCTGGCTGCGCGAGCGCTTGGCCCCCTAAGCTCGGGCGTTTGGGTCTATTTGACCGCCACTGCTTCCGTTATGCGGTAGTACATGCCGTAGGGGTCGTCCGCTAAGACCAAAAACTTGCCTTCTACAACCACCGGCTCTAAGGAATACTTAACCGGCGTTTTGGTGGTGACCTCGACCAAGCTCTCGGGCCCGCCGGGCAGGCAAAACGAACAGGTCAAAGGCACCGAGCTGAGCAAAAAGTGTTTTTGCTTTTCACCCGGGTCCAGCGGCATCATGAAACCTTGCACCCGCTGGTTCTTTTGGTTCAGGGCGGTGATTTCTGGACCGTACACCGGCAAGATGCGGTTTTTGACGGTCTTTGATTTCACGTCTGTCAACAAAGACCAAGGCAGCACGTCGGCACGCTCGACCAGTGGTGCGATCGGGCTGTTAGGGCTGTGCACGCCAGCGCCGGTGCCCAAGGGCGAACTTAGCTGCGTTTGGGCGCCAGCCATTTGCGTACACAGCGCCACAAACAAAACCCCTGTCACCAAGCAAGCAGGCCCCATGGCAGGGAAAGCAAATATACGGAGCGAGACGGTCATACAGCAGTCTTTCAATGTTGGTGCTTCATGCCACAAAATTTACCGATGGCCAGGCCCTTGCAAGCGGCCTGGAGTTGCTTTTCACACTCCTGGTCCTTTTTCCCGGACTCCAGGCACTTTGCAGCACCTTCGTGCGCCGCTGCAATGGCCCGGTGGCGTGCAATGTCTTCTTTAAGCTCCTTGTCGCCATGGGCGTCAGCGGCGTAAGCCACAACCGCAGACAGGGCCAAAGTGCAGAGAATCAGCATGTATTTTTTCATGGTTTCACCTAGATTGAAGCAGTTGAAGAACATCCGAACGGTACGCACCCAGTGCGGGCAACACGGCCGCACCCAATGACACGCCCAGCGCCAGTGCGGGAACCCACAGCAGCTCAAACGGCCACAGTGCACCCGCGAGCAACAGCGACTGGTCCAGCCCCAGCATCCAGCCAAGCGCCAGCACAAAGACCTGGCCCAGCGCCAGCCCAAGCAGGGCAGAGACCAAACCCAGCCAAAGCGCCTCGGTCAGCAGCAGCGCGGCGATGCGCCCCGGTGGCGCGCCCAGCATGCGCAGCAGGGCCAGGTCGCCTCGGCGCTCGCGCACGGCGTTCCAAAGCGCAATAAACACACTCAGTCCGGCCGTGAGCAGCAACATGCTGGCAAAAGCACGCAACACCTCGGCGCCCAAGCCCAGCATGTGCAGCAGGCGTGTGACCTCCAATGCTGGAGCCGCAGCCTGCATCTCGGTAGTGGTGTTGACCCAGCGCGGGAAACTCATGGCGGCCAGGGGGCTTTTGTAGCGCACCAGCGCCATCGTCACTTCGCGCTCCTCCTCCATGGCCTGGCGGTCTTGGGCGTCTTGGGCGGTGTAGTCTTCGTGAACCTTCCACACCGATGCAGTGTCGGTCAAGATCAAGCGGTCGAGCACACCGCCCGTGGCCGCGAGTACGCCGACCACCTGGTAGGCGCTGTCGCCATGGGCATGGCCACCCGCACCCAGCCCGTGCGAGCCCACAAAGCGCTGGCCCAGTTGCAGGGCCAGTTTGCGCGCCGCCGCCGCGCCAAGCACCACTTGCATGGGCGCATCCCACAACACGCCCTGGGTCAGCGCCCCCCGGTAGAGCGCGACATAGTCGGTGGACGTGCCCACAATGCGGTAGCCCTGAAAATTGTCCCCCAGACTCACCGGTATCACCTGGGCCACCAGGGGGTTCTTTTTCAGCGCCTGCACCGCTTCTAGCGGAACGTTGCCCGGGGGCACATCGAGGTGCAAGACGCCCGACAAAATGAGCTGCATGGGGCTGCCTTTGGCACCTACCACCACGTCGATACCAGCCAAGTCGCGGTCAAACGCCGCCTCCACGCGCTGGGCCACCAGCAGCAAAAAGGTAATCGACGCCAGCCCCAAACTGAGCAAGACCACATTAAGCGCAGCAGCCAAGGGCCGCGCCCATAGGTAACGCCAGGCGAAACGCAGCGTGCTCATGGCATGCGGCCTTAGACCGAACCCGCAGCCACAGTGGCGGACAAAACCAGCCGCTGCAGCGGCGCCAAACTCGTACCGGCCAGCGCGCGCTCCAGCAGGGGCGCAACCCGAGCGTCGTGGGTGGCCAGCACCAAACTTGCGCCCAGACGGTGCGCGCTGGCCCAAAGTACGTTAACCGCGTCCTGTGCTGCCGCGTCGTCCAAGCTGGCCGTGGGCTCATCGGCCAGCAGCACGCGCGGCTGCATCAGTACGGCGCGCGCCAGCGCCACCCGCTGCGCCTGCCCCCCAGAAAGCTGCGCGGGCAAGCGCTGTGCCAAATCGCCCACGCCCAATTCGTCCAGAGCGGCCCCAATCCTTGCTCCGTCTTGCGTCCGGCCGGCAGCCCAAAACGCCAATGCCAGGTTTTCCCGTACGGTCAGAGCTGCACTCAAATGCAGTTTTTGGGGCAAAAAACCGATGGTTTGGGCGCGCCAGGCGTCGGTTTTGAGCGAGCCCATCGCGCCCATCGCCTGCCCCGCCACCTGCAAGCTGCCCGCGCTGGGCGCCACCAAGCCCGCCAGCATCGCTAGCCAGGTCGATTTGCCACTGCCAGAAGGGCCGCTGAGCAAAAGCAAGCCGCCCTGGGACAGGTGCAGATCCGGGAACTGCAGCGTGGCTCCGCCAGCGTAGGCAAACTGCACGTTCTTTGCGTCGATCATGGGAACGCGCCCGCTTGCATCACCCCTTCGCCAAGCGCGAAAAAGTCTTGCGAAACTTGGCCACCTTGGGCGCTGCCACCGCGACGCAGTAGCCTTGGGTAGGGTTTTTGGCAAAGAAGCCTTGGTGGTATTCCTCGGCGCGCCCATAGTTGGACAGCATCTGCACCTCGGTGACCACTGGATCGGCGTAGGCGGCTTGCTCTACCAGTTCGGCGATAAAGGCATTGGCATCAGCCAGTTGGCCGGCCGTGGTGCAGTAAATGCCGCTGCGGTACTGGGTGCCTATGTCGTGGCCTTGGCGGTTCAGGGTGGTGGGATCGTGGATTAGAAAGAAGATTTCCAGCACCTCACGCAAGCTGATCTGCGCAGGATCGAACTCCAGTCGCACCACTTCGTTGTGGCCGCTGTTGCCGCTGCTCACTTGGGCATAGCTGGGGGCGGGTGTGTGGCCGTTGCAGTAGCCCGACTCAACAGCCAGCACGCCGCGCACCTGCAGGTACACGGATTCAGAGCACCAAAAGCAACCGGCGCCCAACACAATGGTTTGGGTAGAAAGGGTCATGGGGGAACGTTTCCTTATTCAAATACGCATCAAAACGCAGCATAAGCGGATTATGTTGGCGCCGCGTGAAACACGGCGCCAACTTGACGCCACAGTGGCAAGCAGACTACACTACTAACCTGTGAGTCAGTAAATATGGACATCCACCAAACCCTTCGCGACCTGGTCTGCACCACGCCCCTCAAGCGCGAGCGGCGCAAGGAGGCACGCCCGCGCGAATTGCTACAGGCGGCCCTGACGCTGTTTGTGGAA
>CANHZG010000133.1 GCA_947464995.1 Comamonadaceae bacterium
CCCTCTTGGGCCTGATCAGCCATGAATACTTTCATACCTGGAACGTCAGGCGCCTGCGCCCGGTCGAATTTGCGCGCTACGACTACACCCAAGAAAATTACACCGAGCTGCTGTGGTTTTTTGAAGGCTTTACCAGCTACTACGACGACCTGCTGCTGCGCCGCGCTGGGCTGATTGACGACGCGGCCTACTTCAAACTGCTCACCAAAACCGCCAACCAGGTGCTGCAAACTCCCGGGCGCGCGGTGCAAACCGTGGCCCAGGCCAGCTTTGACGCCTGGGTGAAGTACTACCGCCAAGACGAAAACACGCCCAACGCCACGGTGAGCTACTACACCAAAGGTGCGCTGGTAGCCCTCTGCTTGGACCTTAGCCTACGCGCCCATGGCCAAACCACCCTAGACACCGTCATGCGCGGCCTTTGGCAGCGCTGCGCGGGTGGCCCCATGGCCGAGGCTGACCTGCTGGCCGTCCTGCTTGACCAAACCGGGCGCAGCTGGGCCAAAGAAGTCAAAGCCTGGGTGCACAGCACCCGCGAACTGCCGCTCAAAGCCCTGCTGCAAGCGCAAGGCCTGCAGGTGCACGAAGAGCCCGCCCAACTGGCCCAGCGCCTGGGCCTGCGCGTTGCAGACGCCAGCGGCACCGTCGTAGTCAAAGCCGTACTGCGCGGCGGCGCGGCTGAGGCCGCAGGCTTTGCGGCCGGGGACGAATGGCTGGGCGTGGAAGTAGGCGCGCGCGGGCAGGGCGGATCGTGGCGGCTCCACAAGCTTGACGACCTGGCATTGCTGATGGGCATCGAGCGCCGCGCCACCGCTCTGGTGTCGCGCGACAAACGCATCCTGCGCCTGCCCTTGTTGCTGCCGCAGAAAGTGACCACCTGGCGCATCGGCAACGCCGGTCGGGCAACGGGTCTGTGGCCGCTGGCCTAAGACGCTACCACACAAAGCACGGCACCGTGACCACAGAACCCCTAAGGGCCGGCGCGGTGCAACTGTCCCCCAACGCCAGTCCCCAAACTGCGCTGGCGGAATGCTTGCGCCAAATGGAACCACCGCGCCTACAAGGCGTGGCCTGATTTGCGCACTCCTCCCAACCTGGCTCTGTCCAACGTCTTGTGCATGCTGTCCATGCTGGTGTGGGCGCTGGGGCTGCCCGCGGCCGACCTGCTGATCGGCAAGGTGCCAGCACTGCCGCTCACCGCCGCACGCATGGCCATGGCGGCGGCGTGCTTGCTGCCGCTGTGGTGGTGGCTCGAGGGCGGCGCAGCGCTGCGCGCTGCGCAATGGGGCAAGGGTGTGCTGATTGGTGGCGGGGGCATTGGCGTTGGCGCATTCATGCTGGTACTGGGCCAGGCCCGCACCAATGTGGTAACCGTGGCCGTGATCTCGGCGGCAATGCCCGTGGTGGGCATTGCCATTGAGGTGCTGCTCGACGGGCGCAAGATCACGCTGGCGCTGGTGCTGGGTGTGTTGCTAAGCCTGGGCGGCGGTATGTTGGCCCTGGGCGGCGCGGGCGACGGTTTGGGCTTGGGTGTAGGCGCGCTACTGTGCTTTGGCTCCATCGTGCTCTACACGCTGGGCTCGCGAATGACGGTTACCTCGTTTCCCACACTTACGCCCTTGGGGCGCACCACCGTTACGCTCAGCGGCGCAGCGCTGGCCACCTGCGTGGCGGCAGGGGCCAACGCCCTGCTGGGCGGCGCGGGGCCCGACTGGGGCTCGCTTGGAGCCAAAGAGCTGGGGGCGCTGGCGGTGTTTTCCATTGGCGGCCTGGCCATTAGCCAGGTGCTGTGGATCATGTCCATCGGCAGCCTGGGCATCGCCTTGTCGTCGCTGCACATCAATGCCAC
Organism: Comamonadaceae bacterium; assembly: GCA_947464995.1. Taxonomy (GTDB): domain Bacteria; phylum Pseudomonadota; class Gammaproteobacteria; order Burkholderiales; family Burkholderiaceae_C; genus Allorhodoferax. The sequence goes on from CANHZG010000133.1 coordinate 1,850, forward strand.
GCCGTTTTACGTCATGCTGATTTTGTTTGTGCTGGGCGGCTCCTGGGATTGGACGCAGGCCGCCGCAGCCGCTGTGGTGGGCCTGGGCGTCTTGATTGCCCAGGACATTGTGCCGCTGAGGTTTCCCAAACGCCTGCCAAGCCCCCAATAGCGTTAGGCGATCAGTTGCCCAAGCGGGTGTCCGAGCGCCCCAGCGTCCAGGTCAGGCCAACGCCCACCGTGGGGCTGGACGTTTGCAGTGATAAGGGACTGTTGGTGTTGCTGCCCAGGCCGTATTGGTCCAGGCGTGCATAGCCAAAAAAGCGCACATCGGGGCTGATGTTGTGGCTGGCGCTCAGGCTGATGCGCGCACTGATCAGGCCGGACTGGGCTTCAAAGTACGGCCGCAATTGCGTGGCATAGGCCAGCGGAACGCCATAAAAATACTGGTTGAGTTGCTGGTCGCCCCACACCAAGCCGCCTTTGGCAGCCAGGCTCCAGCCGGCACCTACATCGCTGGCTTCGAGCACCAGCGAGGGCTCAAAAACCAGCCCCTTGCTGTGAAAGCCGCCATTGATCTCGACCACCCCGCGCAGCGGCAGGTCCAAGCCCACGCGCATGCCAGGGCCTGGGCGCGCCAACGTAATCCGCAAGCGCGGTCCCACCTCGACCAAGGTGCCCAAATCGGGCATGTCCTGGCGCGCTGCAACATCAGCTGAGCTAGCTGCAAACGATCCGCTGGCACCAAAGTCAAACTGGTAGCCGGGTCCAAGCTCCAAGCGCGCGCCCACTCCTTCGCGGTCGGCGCGCAACACGTCACCACGGTAAATCACATAGGGCAAGACCAGATTGCGGGTGAATCGCTCGGCCGACGCGGGATAGGCCGGGGCGGACAAAGAGCCGGCAAACGCACCTATTTCCCACAAGGGCAAACCCGCCGCCGGCTCCTGCGCCAAAGCAGCGCCACCCCAAAGGGCGCACAGCGCAGAAAAAGCCCAGGTCCGCGAGCATCTGGGGTGTTGCGACGGGCGCTTGAAAGAAAGGAACATATACGGCCTGTTGTTTATGGCACACGGGGTTTGCATGACGCAAAGGCTATCACGAAGTTGTGGCGCCCCTGCACCAGACGCCACTATCACCCAAACAACTGGCCGCGCGCTGCGTCGGTAATAGCGACAACGCAGGGGTGGGTGATGCGCCGCTCCACCGAAACGGCGAAAAACTCCTCCACCAGCTCCTCGGTTCGCCCCACACACTGCACGCCGAACTGGGCAAGCGTCTCCGCCTCCATCACACTGGGCACCATGAATATGCCACCGCCTTGGCGGCCAAACGCAGTCATCAATGCGGCATCGTCAAACTCGCCCACAGTGCGGGGCGCTATGCCATGGCGGGTCAACCAGGCCTCGAGCTGTTGACGTACCGATGCCTGTACGCCAGGGATGAGCAAGGGCATGCCGCTCAGGCACGCGGGAAAAGGCCCCTGAAGTTGCCGCACCAAGTCGGGCGTGGCACAAAATGACATGCTGCTGCGCCCCAAAGGGTGGTTAAAGGCGCGCACATTGATGCGGCGCGACATCGGCTCGTCGGCAATCACCAGGTCCAGCCGGTTCAGTGCCAGGCGCGAAAGCAAGTCGGCAAACTTGCCTTCGCTGGCCACTAGACGCACTGGGATACCCAGGCCCAGCGCGGGCTCCAGCAACCGGTAAGCCACCGATTTGTTAACCGCATCGGCCACGCCGACCCGAAACTCCAACACCGGCTGACCACCGTGGGCCTGGCGCACAGCCGCTTCGAGTTCGCCACCGAGGGCAAAAATTTGGTCTGCGTAGCCCAGCGCCACGCGCCCAGCCTCGGTGAGCTCCATGGTGCGACCGCTTTTTTGAAACAGCTTGCGCCCCAGGTCTTCTTCGAGCAGGCGGATTTGCCCGGACAGGGTCTGCGGCGTGGTGTGGAGCTGTTCGCCCGCGCGCATCACTCCACCGGCCTTAGCCGTGACCCAAAAGTAGTGCAAGTGTTTGAAGTTCATGTGCTTGCTGCGGGCCTGCCGCGTAAAAAGCTAAATTACTTCGGTTTATACGATGTAAAAAACTTAAAAATACGAATTTACGCGAAGAATAAACGCTTTTACATTCGACGTTCTGGCGCGCTGGCGCGTCGTACTGTGTCTGGCACCGCCGGATGCGCTATTTTTCAAGGAGATTGGTATGCGACTGAGTACCCGAGGCCGTTTTGCGATCAACGCGATGATTGACCTGGCACTGCGCCAACCGCACTGCCCCGTGCCGCTGAGCGACCTGGCGCTGCGCCACGGCATCTCGCTGTCCTATTTGGAGCAGGTGTTTGCCAAGCTACGCCAGCACGGCCTGGTGGAAAGCACGCGTGGCCCCGGCGGCGGCTACACCCTGGGGTTTCGGGGCGATGCCATCACGGTGGCAGATATCGTCACCGCCATTGAAGAAAGCGCCCCAAGCCCCCAAGAGCCCGATGCGCCGGTGGCCAACGGACCGACCGATATGACGCATGCCCTGTGGGAACAGCTGCACACGGCGCTGATGGAGCACATGAAAACCATCAGTTTGCGCAGCTTGGCGCTACAACAGCGCGCCAAAGGCTTCGCAGTGCAAGAGCGCAAGAGCAGCAAAAAAGGCATTTTGAAAAAGCCTGCGCCATCCTTGGAGCGCCCCAGTGCCCCCAACTCGGTATTTGCGCTGGGACAGTGGTTGCCCCGAGCCGTCTGATTGCCTTGCCCTGTTTGGGCAAATTCATCTCGACCTCCATGGCTGTAACCCAAGCGGCGAGGTCATTAATGTCAGTCTGGGCCAGGTGCTTGGCCAAAATGGCCATCACCTCACTGGTCCGCGTGCCAACGCGCTAGTTGCGTCGCAATTTGCCGCTTGTCTGACATATTTCCCACTTTGAAATTTTCAATTCCAGCGCAAAAAAATGTTAATTTCGGTACCCTGTTTTGGTCGACTGTTATTGCGGTTAACCTTTGCTCCCAATCCTTTTTTTGCGCGCCATGCTTCCAACCCACAAACTCACAGCCAAAGCGGCCGCCATTGCGCTCTTGGCCGGCCTGCTGACGCCCAGCTTTGCCCAAACACTCGACGAGGTCGTGGTCAGCGCCTCACGGGCGCAAGCACGCAGTTTTGACACGCCTGCGGCCATCCAGTCGGTGGACCGCAACGCCATCCAAAACGGAGGTCCGCAGGTCAATTTGTCTGAGTCGCTCAGCAGGGTGCCGGGCCTGACCATTTTGGACCGCAGCAACTACGCGCAAGATTTGCAGCTCTCTATTCGCGGGTTTGGCGCGAGATCGGCCTTTGGCATTCGCGGCATACGCCTGCTGATTGACGGTATTCCGGCCACCACCCCCGACGGCCAGGGCCAGGGCTCGTCGGTCAGCCTGACCTCAACCGACCGCATGGAAGTCTTGCGCGGCCCCATGGCACTGCTGTACGGAAATTCCTCGGGCGGCGTGATTCAGGCCTTTACCAGTGCGGCGCCCCAAGATCCCACGCTGGGATACCAGTACTACGTAGGCTCGTATGGCATGCACCGCGCAGATTACCAATGGGGCGATACCGTTGGCGACTACGGCATCGTGGCCGACTACAGCACATTCACGGTGGACGGCTACCGCGACAACAGCCGCACCGACCGCAAGCAGTTCAACGGCAAGCTGGACTTCAATACCAACGAGCAGACACAAGTGAAGCTAGTGTTTAACCAGTTTGATATGCCACTGGCACAAGACCCGCTGGGCCTGACCCGCGCCCAGCTGACCGATCCAGCAGCAGCTGGCAGCAATGCGGTAACGACGCTGGCACGCAAAATTGTGTTGCAAAACCAGCTGGGCGGCTCTGCCACCTACACCGTAAACCAGGACCGCTCTTTTACCACCCGGGCCTATTACGGTACCCGGGACAACCTGCAATACCAAAGCACCTCGGCGTGGATTGGGCTCAACCGCCGCTACTACGGCGTGGGCCTGCAATACAACGAGAAGACGCACTTGGGCGACACGCCGGTGGAATGGGCCAGCGGCTATGAGTTTGACCGCTCACGCGAGTACCGAGAAGGCGGCGCAACGGTCAACGGTCAAAAATCGGGCAGTGCCACCCGAAGCGAAGACAACCAGGCTGAAAACAGCGACTTCTTTGTGCAGGGCAGCGCCCACGTATCGGATGCGGTCTCCCTCGTCGGCGGCCTGCGCTACAGCACCGTACGCTTTATCAGCGACGACTATTTGATCTCCACCAGCAACCCGGACGGCTCGGGCAACGTGAGCTACCGCTCCACCAACCCCGTGCTGGGCCTGACCTATTACGCCAACGAGCACCTCAACCTGTACGCCAACTATGGTCAAGGCTTTGAGACGCCCACCCTGGCAGAAATGGCCTACACAAAAACCACCACCAGCGCGCCCCGGGCGGTATTTAACTCTTTGCTCAACGCCGCCAGCAGTCGCCACTATGAGATCGGCAGCAAATGGGTGCCTAACCGCCAATCGCGGTTGGATTTTTCGGTGTTCCAGATCGACTCCACAGATGAGATCATCGTCGTGCAAAACTCCGGCTCCAGCGCCTATGGCAATGCACCGGGCACCTCGCGCACCGGGTGGGAGCTCGCCAGCAGCATGCTTATCAACCCGCACGTCTCAGCGAGCTTGTCTGCCTCGGCCATTGACGCCCAGTATTCACAGGCCTTCAAGTGCGCCGTCACTGCGTTGTGCGGTTCGGTCAGCCAGGTGCCCGCAGGCAGCAAGATTCCCGGTATTCCGGCTACCTCGGTGTTCGGTGAGTTGGCGTGGGCGAGCGAGCCCGTGGGGGTAGCCAAGGGCAAGGCAAGGGCCGGCGCGCGCGTAGCCCTTGAGCTGGTCCAGTCGGGCCGCATTTACGCCAACGACCTCAACACCGCGTCTGCCGATGGCCGCACCGTGTTCAACCTCAGCGCCAGCCAGCGCTGGGTTCTGAGCAAAAGCACCGCGACGCTGTACGCCCGGTTAAACAACATAAGCGATGAACGCTACGTGGGGTCGGTCATCGTCAACCAGTCCAGCTCGCAGTTCTACGAGCCTGGCCTTCCTCAAAACTGGACCGTCGGGCTGAGCCTGAACGCACCACTCTAAGCCACGCGCTCCACCCGGCCCGCGCACGGCGGGCCAACTTGCCCGGTGCGATTCGGTCCACGGGCTACCATTGGGGACAATTCACTGCCCTTGTATCGGAGAACTACCCCATGGCCCACGCCGCTTTCAACTGGCAAGACCCTTTTTTACTGGACACCCAGCTCAGCGATGACGAGCGCATGGTGCGCGACGCGGCCGCCGCTTATTGCCAAGACCGCTTGCTGCCCCGCGTCACCCAGGCGTTTCGCGAGGGCACAACGGACGTGGCTATTTTTCGGGAAATGGGCGAACTTGGTCTGCTGGGCCCCACCATCCCCGAGGCCTATGGCGGCCCGGCGCTCAACTACGTGGCCTACGGCCTGATTGCGCGCGAGGTGGAGCGCGTCGACAGCGGCTACCGCTCCATGATGAGCGTGCAGAGTTCGCTGGTCATGTTGCCGATTTTTGAATTTGGCACCGAGGCGCAGCGGCAAAAGTACCTTCCCAAACTGGCCACGGGCGAGTGGATCGGCTGCTTTGGCCTGACCGAACCCGACCACGGCTCCGACCCGCAAAGCATGGTCACCCGCGCGCAAAAGGTGCCTGGCGGCTACAAGCTCAGCGGCGCCAAGATGTGGATCAGCAACAGCCCCATAGCCGACGTGTTTGTGGTCTGGGCTAAAGAAGTGAGCGAGGGCGGCGCAGTGGGGCCCATCCGTGGCTTTGTGCTGGAAAAAGGCATGGCGGGCCTGAGCACCCCGGCCATCCACGGCAAGGTGGGTCTGCGCGCCAGCATTACCGGTGAAATCGTGATGGACGGCGTGTTTTGCCCGGAGGAAAACGCCTTTCCCGAGGTGCGCGGCCTCAAAGGCCCGTTTACCTGCCTCAATAGCGCGCGCTACGGCATTGCATGGGGCGCCTTGGGTGCGTCCGAAGACTGCTGGCTACGCGCGCGCCAGTAC
>CANHZG010000134.1 GCA_947464995.1 Comamonadaceae bacterium
TACCAGCTAGATCCTTGTTTGTCTGCGACAATATTTATTTCGCCGTTAGATAAATTATTCAAATAAACAACCAGGGAAACAATTAAAAATAAGACAAATACTGTCAGATATTTCTGATCTTTAGCAAGCTCATAAAGAGCCCTTAACTCATCTGCGACAATGGTGCGTAGATACTCAAAAGATTTGACGTTCTTGCCTCTTTTGTGTGTTTCATGGGAATTTTTTGACATAAAGCATCCTGTGCGTTCTACTTCTATTTAAAATATCCGACTGCAATAAATATTATTGATTTCAATCGCATTACAAGCCTCATTGAAAAATACAGAAATTTCCAAATCACTATATTTCTAAGGAAACTCAAAAATGGCAATCCTGCGCGGCTGTCAATCACTTTCATAGACCTTGTGTGCTCCACCGCGCGCAAGGTAGCGGGAGTCTGCGGCTTCGAGCGCTGGTTTAACTCCCATCGTGAACTCTTGGTACTTGCTAACGCCGCGTATCTCGACATCGAAGATGACATATGCATTCATTTGTGTAACCTTTACTCTTTTTTGGGAAATTCAATAGTTGAAATGGCGTAAATCTTCCGGCCTTGATCTGTGTTGCTTAGAACGTATAAGCCACTTGCGCATTCAATAAATGTTCCGTCTGGTCTCAATCGCTCTACATTGCGAACAGCAACATGGGCTCTGGTGGCAGACGCAGCAATCACATTAATTTCCCAGTGCACTGAACGGTGCCAGTTCTTGAGAGCTTTCATCTGAGCCGTGGTTACAGGGACTCATGAATAGATACTGGCCCATCTGGGGTGATGACTGTGCAAGGCCAAGAAAAGCAATTGTAAATTTTGGCGTCGTTATACTGGTCGAAGCCTTCCTTGTAGCGATTTATCAGGGCAAACACTTTCGATCGATTGGACATACATTTTCTCCTTGCTTTAGACGATGCAGCAGCTTGAATTAGACAGAAATCCTACATTAAAAACTTCATCATTAGCTTTGATGCGCATTCTGCCGTGGTTGGTGCGCAGGCGGCATGCTGAGTCTTTGCTGCTGGCGTCCGGTCAATTTTGACAAGGCTTGTTGGCTGGTAAACAATAATAATTATTATTAACCGTTGGCATAGCATCATGCCCACTAGCCTTGCCCTGAGCCTCTATTTCGAGACCTTCATCCGCGACCAAGTCGAAAGCGGTCGCTACAACAATGTCAGTGAAGTCGTCCGTGCGCGACTGCGCTTGCCCGGGGACACCGAGCGCAAGCAGGCCATCCAACTACAAGCGCTGAGAAATGATATCGCCGCAGGCAAGGCCAGCGGCGCAGCGCTTGCTGCGGAACCGGTGTTTGATCGATTGCAAGCGAAATACCCACAGCAGGCGACTCGCCAAGCTCGCTAATGCAATTGCTGATCACTCCTTTGGCGGCGTTCGATCTTGAGGAGATCGGCGACTACATTGCACAAGACAATCCGATTCGCGCCGGAACTTGCTTGGCTGAGTTGCGTGCGCTATGCAAAAAGATTTGTCTCAACCCCGCGGGCTATCGGCGGCGGCCCGAGCTGTCTGACGAGGTCGGACACTTTAGCGAGCAACAGTATTTTTCTGGCGAAAGCTGATTTGTTCGAAATTTCTTCAATGAAGAATTATTCTGTGTGAGTTCGGCAGCCACTATTTGACGGCTTTACGGAGCATCACCCCGCATCAAAACCCGCTCTCTTCATTGGAGAATCGGGCTTTGTTTATTGCCTTAAGTGGTATCCCAGTGTCATGATACGGGTTGGGCTTGAAGCGAGCCCGTGCTGGATATCGACCATAACCGAGGAGAAAACCATGTCGCCAACCGACGCCCAGGCCCAGCGGCCGTGCCATATCGTGATTACCGGGGGAGGGGGATTCCTGGGTGTTTTGCTTGCGCGCAGCCTGCTGGCCGCGGACAAACTGGCGTTTGCGGGTGGCGACCTACTTTCGATTGCACGCGTCACCCTGGTCGACCGCGTGTCGCCAGCGGCCGACCTGCTGGCGGATGAGCGCGTTCGCGCGGTGACCGGCGACCTCAACGCCATGCTCCAGGACCCGGCCAGCGCAAGCAAGGTCATCCCCGCCGACACGACGCTGGTTTTTCATCTAGCGGCGGCCGTAAGCGGTGAATGTGAAGCCGATTTCGACCTTGGCATGCGGAGCAACCTTGCTGCCACGCTTGCTTTACTAGAGCGTTGCCGGGCGCTTAGAACCAGGCCTATGCTGGTTTTTTCCAGTTCGCTGGCGGTCTTTGGAGATGCACCTGGGCAGCCAATGCCAAGCACCCTGGACGACACCACCCTGCCGACTCCACAAAGCAGCTATGGCATTCAGAAGTTCATTGGCGAGCAGCTGGTCGCAGATTACACCCGCAAGGGTTTTGTGCAGGGTCGCAGCGTGCGCCTGATGACGGTAAGCGTGCGCCCAGGCAAACCCAACGGCGCTGCGTCCGGCTTTCTGAGCGGCATGTTGCGCGAGCCCTTGGCCGGTGTGCGCGCAACATGCCCGGTCCCGCCCGACACGCCGGTTGCGCTGTCATCGGCGGCTTGCAGCATCGATGGCCTGATCTGTGCGGCCCAAACCAGCGATGCAACCTGGGGCCCCCACACCGCGCTGACTTTGCCCGCTCTGACCACTTCGCCTGCTGAGATGACCGCTGCGCTGGGGCGCGTGGCGGGCCCGCAGGTTGCATCCCTGATCGACTGGACGCCAGATCCGGCCATCCACAATATCGTCAAGACCTGGCCGGCGCGTATTCACTCGCAGCGCGCACAGGATTTAGGTCTACTGCCAGAAGCAAGCTTTGACGACATCATCCGTGCCTATATTCAGGAAAACCCCCAGTCCATCAAATCGCACTAGCAGGACAGTTCGGGTGAACGTGACATCCGATCAACCAAAGGTCTTTGCCGAGCAGGTGGCAAAAAAAGAAAAAACCACCAACGGCACTACGCGGCAATGGCTTAGAGGCGCTGCTGGTGCAGCTCCACCACCTTTTTGGAACGTTTGCGGAATCGGATGTTTAACATTTCGACAATCAACGAGAAGGCCATTGCGAAATAGATGTACCCCTTAGGAACGTGATGACCCAGGCCCTCGGCCATAAGTACCACCCCTACGACCACCAAGAAGCTCAAGGCCAGCATTTTGATTGATGGGTGGTCTGATACGAAACGGCCTATGCCAGAGGCAAACACCATCATCAAGCCAACAGATGCAACAACGGCAGCAATCATGATCGCCACCTCGTCGACCATACCTACGGCGGTGATGATGGAATCTAGTGAGAACACCAAGTCAATGACCATGATCTGCAAAAGGATCGCTCCCACGGTGCTCTTGGCCACGCTGCCTGCTTGCGCTTCTTCGCCTTCGAGCGAGTGGTGAATCTCGCCCGTACTCTTCCAAATTAGGAACAGGCCTCCAAAAAGAAAAATCAAGTCACGGCCTGAAATATCTTCGCTAAACACCGAAAACAATGGCTCCACCAAGCCAACGATGACCGAAAGCAATAGCAGCAATCCAATGCGCATGAACATTGCCATGAACAAGCCAATACGCCGCACCAATTCCCGCTTGTCTGGTGGCAGTTTGTCGACCAATATGGAAATGAAGATGATGTTGTCGATGCCAAGCACTAGCTCGAGTGCTGTCAGAGTGGCAAATGCTACCCAAACTTGTGGATCGGTCAAGAGTTCCATATCGTGATTTTTTAGTCAGTTAGTTTGCATGAGTGGACGTCACCCACTCCGAAAGCACGGGTGCTGACTTCGAGCAAGTCGCGCACCAACGAAACTGGCCGAACTTCAGAGCTACCGAGTTTGCCGCGGCATTTTAATTTCCCGTGAACAATAGGGTAAACCCTTATAAATTGGCTCCATGCAAGCGCAAACATATTTATATACTGCGCTGTCTTTTTTCAGACTGCACAGTCGCTGACCCAATTCACAACTTTGGAGACTCTCATGTTGAATTCATCACGCCGCAAGGCCCTTAAATCGATCACAGGCTTTGCTGCTGGAGTAGCAGCGCCCGCCTTCTACATGAAAAATGCATCGGCCAGTACCTTTCGCAATGACCCGGGCAATAGCAAAACCGTCACCATTGGCCTGACCCTGCCGCTGACAGGCGCTTACGCCGACGAAGGTAAGGATGAATTGCGCGCCTATGAACTGGCCATCAAGCACATCAACGGCGATGGCGACGGCGGCATGATTAAAACCATGAAGCCGCTGGCCCTAAAAGGAAACGGCATTCTGGGTAAAAAAGTCGAATACGTGCAGGGTGACACCCAAACAAAGACAGACGTGGCACGCGGTGTCGCAAAGCGGATGATGGAAAAAGACGGCGCCATCATGTGTACCGGCGGCTCTTCTTCCGGTGAAGCGATCGCCATGCAATCATTGGCCCAAGAAATGGGTGTGATTTTCATGAACTGCCTGACCCATTCCAACGACACCACCGGCAAAGACAAGCGCCGCTATGGCTTTCGCCACTTCTTTAATGCCTATATGTCCGGCAAGGCGCTGGGCCCGGTGTTGGGCAAAGAATATGGCAAAGAGCGCATTGCCTACCACCTGACGGCCGACTACACCTGGGGTTGGACGCAACAGGAGTCCATGAAAAACTCGACCGAAGCGTTGGGCTGGAAGACTGCCAATGCAGTTAAAACTCCTTTGGGATCTGCCGATTTTTCGCAGTACATCACACCGGTGCTTAATTCGGGTGCCGACGTTCTGATCCTGAACCACTATGGCAAAGACATGATCAACTCGCTCACGCAGGCGGTCCAATTCGGTCTGCGCGACAAGATGTCCAACGGCAAGCGCTTCGAAATTGTGGTTCCACTGTTCTCCGAGTTGATGGCCCAAGGCGCGGGTTCCGCGATCAAGGGTATTTTTGGCACTTCCAACTGGGACTGGGACTTGAAGGACGAAGGCTCCAAGAACTTTACCAAGTCCTTTGTCGCCGCTTACAAGGAGCCGCCTTCTCAGGCTGCTCATACCGCGTACGTGCAAACCCTGCTGTACGCCAACGCCTGCGAAATGGCTGGCACTTTCAACCCTGAAGAAGTGATCAAGAAGCTCGAAGGCTTTAAGTTTGACGGCATGGGGAACGGCCCCACCGAATACCGCGCTGAGGACCACCAGTGTTTCAAAGACGTGCTAGTGGTGCGCGGCAAAGAAAAGCCTGTCGGGAAGTGGGATCTGATGGACGTGCACCAGATCGTTCCGCGCGCCCAAGTGGAATACAAAGCCGATATCTTCGGTGGCGAGTTGGGACCATACAAAGTCGCAGTCGTCTAATTCCCAGCTTACAGGGGCTTGTGTTTCAAGTCCCTGTATAGGCAGTGCTACTCTGCGGGTTCTAGGTAATTGCAAGATTACGGAACCCGATTCTTTTTTGAGTGCAGCTTCGGCAGTTGCTAATCACAGGCGAACCTATGGACGCTATTTTTCTTCAGTTACTCAATGGCCTGGACAAGGGCAGTGCTTATGCCTTGATTGCCTTGGGTCTGACTCTGATTTTCGGCACCTTGGGTGTGGTCAACTTTGCGCATGGCGCTCTGTTTATGCTGGGCGGTTTTTGCGCGGTCGGCGTGCAAATGCTTTTAAAGCTTTCGACCCAAGTGAAAGACGAAAGCATCCCTGACCTTGAAATGATGGTGGACGTACCCTACCTGCAAGTGTGGTTTGGCGACACCGGGGCGCAACTCATCAGCTATGCGGTGCCCATTTCCGTGATCTTAGCCATACCCTTGATGCTGCTGGTGGGCGTGCTGATGGAGCGCGGTTTGATACGTCATTTCTACCATCGCACGCATGCAGACCAGATATTGGTGACTTTTGGCCTCGCCATCGTGTTGCAAGAGCTAATCAAGAGCTTTTTCGGCGCCACTCCTATTCCGGTCCCGGCACCGGAGATGTTTACCGGTAGCGCAAATATAGGCGAATGGTTGGGCATGGGTGCTGGGGTCAGTTACCCCTGGTGGCGGTTGGTGTATTTCTGCTTTTCTACCGCTGTTATTGCCATGGTGTTTGCTTTCTTGCAGTTCACAACGTTTGGCATGGTGGTGCGCGCGGGCATGCGGGACCGCGAAACCGTAGGCCTTTTGGGCATCCACATCGAACGGCGCTTTACCATTGTCTTCGGCATTGCCGTGGTGGTGGCAGGTATTGCTGGTGCCATGTATACCCCTATCGTCTCGCCTAACTACCGCGTTGGGATGGACTTTCTGGTTCTTTCCTTTGTGGTGGTGGTCGTTGGCGGCATGGGCTCACTTCCCGGTGCGGTGGCATCCGGATTCTTGTTGGGGATCTTGCAGTCCTTTGCCTCGATGAATGAGGTTAAACAGCTGATTCCTGGCATCGACCAGGTCATTGTGTACCTGGTGGCAGTCGTCATTTTGCTGACCCGACCGCGTGGCTTACTGGGCCGCAAAGGCGTGATGGAGGACTGATGATGAACACACTCGCTAAACAAGACCGCTGGCTGCTGTTTGGATTTGCGCTAGCCGTGCTGGCAGGACCGGTATTGCTTAAGCCCTTCGGCGCTGGCTACCCGGACCTGTTGCAGAAATTTTGCATCTTCGGCATCTTCGCTATTGGCTACAACATACTTTTCGGTTTGACGGGCTACCTCTCTTTCGGACATGCAGCGTTCCTGGGCATAGGCTCTTACACCGCCGTCTGGAGTTTCAAGCTGTTGACCATGAATGTGCTGCCCGCGATTTTGCTCAGTGTGCTACTGACGTCCGTATTCGCCCTGCTGATTGGTTATATCTGTCTTCGACGCTCGGGGATTTATTTTTCAATTCTTACGCTTGCGTTTGCGCAAATGGCCTACAACATGGCTTACTCGGTATTGACCCCGATCACCAACGGCGAGACGGGCTTGCAGTTAGCCAAGGACGACTTGCGGGCTGTGGATAAATTCTTTGGTGTTGCGATCCAGGACGGTATTCCTTCGACTAACTTTTTTGGCATGTCCTTGGTGGGCTACAGCGGTTTTTATTTCTGCGCAGTTTTGCTTATTTTGAGTTTTTACGTTTCCATGCGGATTACCCGTTCGCCCTTTGGACTGATGCTCAAAGCCGTCAAGTCCAACCAGAACCGCCTGAAATACACGGGTATTAACACGCGCTCCTATGCCTTGATGGCCTTTGTGATCAGCGGTTGTTTTGCAGGCCTGGCGGGCGCCATGTTGGCGGTGACCGACCCGCTGGCGGGTGCGGACCGCATGCACTGGTCCGCCTCGGGAGAAGTGGTACTGATGACGATTTTGGGTGGTGTGGGCACTTTACTAGGCCCGGTGATTGGCGCAGGCGTGATCAAGTACCTGGAAAACATTTTCTCGTCTTTCAACGAGCAGATACTGAATGGCGTGTTCGGTTTCCTGCCCGACGCTCTCCAACACCCGGTGGTCAAATTCGTCGGCTTGTTTGTGGGTGAAGGCTGGGAGCTGACACTGGGCGTGCTGTTCCTGGTGCTGATTATTTTTGTTCCTGGCGGGTTGATGCAGGGCCTGCAAAGCCTGCAACGGCGCCTCTTTCCCTCGCAGCCGACCCCCGCTGCGGATGCATCCCGAGGAGCACACTGATGGCCGCACTTGAAGTCTCTGGTTTGAAGAAGAGTTTTGGCGGTCTGAAGGCGCTGAACGATGTGAATCTGTCGGTGCAGTTTGGCACCGTACACGCCATCATCGGCCCTAATGGCGCAGGCAAATCCACCTTGCTCAATGCCTTTGTGGGACGCTTGATTCCGGATTCAGGCAGCGTGGTCTTCGACGGCA
>CANHZG010000135.1 GCA_947464995.1 Comamonadaceae bacterium
CTTGCACGCCTATGTTGCGCACTTGGCGCACCGAATAAATTTGCGATCCTGCGGCGCGCGCGTCGTCGTAGTCTTGCCGGTTGCTCGACGACACGTTGCGAATGCCCAGTTGCGTCATGCCGCTGATGTGGCTCATCTCGGAGGCGCGGCGCAGCGGGTTGCCGTGGCCGTAGCGCACGCCGTGGCGCTCATCCACAAAGTCCAGGTGGGCGTCAAAGTGCACGATATGGATCGGGCCCTGGCCGTCAAAAGCCTTGATCACCGGCGCGTGGATCGAGTGGTCGCCTCCCAGCACCAGTGGCATGGCGCCAGCGGCCAAAATTTTACGGATGGCGAACTCGGTGTTGGCGTGGCTTTTGGCCATGTCGGTGTGCACGATGTCGGCGTCGCCTACATCGACCATGCGCATTTGGTCCCGGGTGAGGTAGAGCACATCGTCCTCGTGGTCGTAGGCGCCACCATGGCCAAACGAGAACAGCGTGGAAGCCTCGCGAATAGCGCGCGGACCAAAGCGTGCGCCTGGGCGCCACTGGGTGCCCATGTCGTTGGGCACGCCGATGACGGCCACATCAGCGTCGATGGCGTTCCAATCGGTGCTCACCGGAGATTTGGCAAAAGTGCAATGGCCGACAAAGGGCAGGTCCAGGCGACCGGTTTGGTAGGCGTTTTCAGACATCGTGCAGAGGCTCCGTCGGTTTAAAAGGGCGCTCAGCGCCCGGTCCCGCCATGATAGGGCAGCTGCCAATGTTGGCGGACCCGTCGCCTAGGCTAATGAAAGTCCCGGCTCGTCGTCGCCAACTCCCCCAGCAAGTGCGTCAGGTCCACCAGCCGTTTGGCCACCAGGTGGCGCACTTGGCCACCACTCTCCTCGTCGCGCTGCCACACGCCATATACCGCCAGCAGGCGCGCGCGGTACAGGGCGGGGCGAAAGGCCTCTTTCACCGCCTTCCAGACGATCACGTTGACGCTGCCGGTCTCGTCTTCCAACGTCACAAATACCACGCCTTTTGCGGTTTGCGGCTGCTGGCGCATGGTGACAATGCCGCAGGCGCGCGCCAGGCGACCGTGCGGAAAGTCGCGCATTTGTGCGGCGCTCAGCAGCTTTAGCGAGGCCAGTTGCGCGCGCAAAAAAGCCACCGGGTGGCGGCGCAGGCTCAGGCCGGTGGCGGCGTAGTCAAACACCACTTCTTCACCCTCCCAGGCGGCTGGTAGTGCCAGCGCTTCTTCGGCCACCGGCACACCACGAAACAGCTCGGGTGCTGCGTGCAGTGCCGACGCGTCCCACACTTGCTGGCGGCGGTGGCCGCTCAGGCTGGTGAGCGCGTCGGCGCTGGCCAGCGCTTTGAGGTCGCCCGCGTCCAAGCTGCAGCGGTGTGCCAGGTCTTGTGTGTTGGCAAATGGCGAGCGGGTGCGCTCCTGCGCGATGCGCTGCGCCACTTCTTGGCGCAAGCCGCTGACCATGCGCAGGCCCAGGCGGATGGCGGGGTGCGGCTTGTCCGGTGGTTGAGGACTTGGCGTTCCAACACCCGTGTCATTGCAGCAAGCAACGGGCGGCGGCCCAAGGGGGGTCGGATCCCGATTCAGGACAGGGCTGCCATCGGCGCGGGTGGTGCCGTACGAAATCGGGCTCTGACCCCCCTTGGGTTGGCGCCCGTTGCTCTCTGTGGGTGAAGGGGTTTGCGCGTGGCCGCAAATGGGGTCAGAGCCCGATTTCGTTATGCACCGCGTGCTCCGGTCAGGCTGCTGTCCTGAATCGGGATCTGACCCCATTTGCTCGACGGCCGTTTGCGCCGGGAAATTGGAATCTGACCCCAATTTTTCTAGCGTGCAATCCCAGTCGCTGTGGCTTACGTCTACTGGGCGCACTTCTACGCCGTGGCGGCGGGCGTCTTGGACGAGTTGGCTGGGGGCATAAAAGCCCAGGGGCTGGCTGTTGAGCAGGGCGGCCAGAAAGCAAGCCGGTTCGTGGCGTTTGAGCCAGCAACTTACGTAGACCAAGAGTGCAAAGCTGGCGGCGTGGCTCTCGGGGAAGCCGTATTCGCCAAAGCCTTCGATCTGCTTGAACAAGCCGTCGGCAAATTCCTGCGTGTAGCCGTTGGCGACCATGGCGCCGACCAGGCGGTCGTAGAAGTGGTGCACGCCGCCCTTGCGCTTCCAGGCGGCCATGGAGCGGCGCAGGCTGTCGGCCTCGCCACCGCTAAAGTTGGCCGCCGCCATGGCGATTTGCATCACCTGTTCCTGAAAAATCGGCACGCCCAGGGTGCGTTTGAGCACTTCTTCCAGCGCCGGGCTGGCATATTGCACCGCGCCGGGGTTGGCGCGCGCCTGCAAATAAGGGTGCACCATGCCGCCCTGAATCGGGCCGGGGCGCACGATGGCCACTTGCACCACCAGGTCGTAAAAGCAGCGCGGTTTGAGGCGCGGCAGCATGCTCATTTGCGCCCGACTCTCGATCTGGAAAACGCCCACCGTGTCGGCCTGGCAGACCATGTCGTAGGTGGCCGCGTCTTCGGCCGGAATGTCTTGCATGCGCAACGGCGTGCCGCGCCACTGGCCCACCAAGTCCAGACAGCGGTGGATGGCGCTGAGCATGCCCAGGGCCAGCACGTCCACTTTGAGCAGACCCACGGCGTCTAGGTCGTCCTTGTCCCACTGGATGATGCTGCGATCGGGCATGGCGGCGTTTTCCACCGGTACAAGGCGCGTGAGCGGCCCTTGCGTGAGCACAAAGCCGCCCACATGCTGGCTTAAGTGGCGCGGAAAGCGCTGCAACTGGGTGGCCAGATCCAGCCACTGCTGCAGGCGGCGCGGTGATGGAATGGTGAAGTCGCTTTGCGTGTAAGAAGCCTGGGTGGCCGAGCGCGTGGTTGAGTTTTCTCCGGCCAAAGCCTGGGCGGCAGAGCGCTCAGCGCAGGTAAAGGAGGAGCCCGCGCAGCGGGCGGGGGACACGGAGCTGAGCGCTCTGCCACCCAGGCCCTCCACCCGCTCAATCGCCGCCTCCAGCCGCTCGCCCAACACGGTGCGGCTGTACATGCCAGGGTGTTCCTTGGCCATAGCGGTAATCAGGGCTTCGGGAATTTGCAGCGCCCGCCCCACGTCACGTAAGGCGCTGCGCGGGCGGTAGCTGGTGACCACCGCCGTAATCGCAGCGCGCTGGCGCCCGTATTTGGCGTAGATGTATTGGATGACTTCTTCGCGCCGCTGGTGCTCAAAGTCCACGTCAATATCGGGCGGCTCGTCGCGCTCGCGGCTGATGAAGCGCTCAAACAGCACGCTGGTGCGTGCGGGGTCCACCTCGGTCACACCCAGGCAGTAGCACACTGCCGAATTGGCCGCCGAGCCCCTTCCCTGGCACAAGATGTCCTGGCTGCGGGCAAAGCGCACGATGTCGTGCACGGTCAAGAAATACATCTCGTACTTCAGCTCGGCAATCAGCGCCAACTCGTGCTCCACCTGGGCCTGCACGCTCGCAGGCACCCCGCCGGGGTAGCGCAACAGTGCGCCCTCTTGCGTGTACTGGCGCAGAGTTTGCGCCGGGGTGTGACCGGGCAGCACGGCTTCGAGCGGGTAGTGGTAGCGCAGGCTGTCGAGTGAAAATTTGCAGCGGCTGGAAATCGTTAATGTGTGGGCCAGCGGCGCTGCATCAAACAAGGTGCCCAGGCGCGCGCGGCTGCGCAAATGGCGCTCGGCGTTGGGCTGCAAAACGCGCCCGCACTGGGCCACTGGCAGGCCCAGGCGCACGGCGGTCAGCACGTCGTGCAGGGGCTTGCGCGAGCGCAGGTGCATGCGCACCCCGCCGGTGGCCACCAGTGGTAGGCCGGTGAACTGCGCAATCTGCTGCAGGCGCAGCGTATGCAAGGCGTCCTGCGCGCCCAAGCTGCGCGACAGGCCCAACCAGACGGCAGTGCCGTAGCGGGCCTTGGCGGACGCGGCGACGGCGCAGGCCTGCTCAATGGGCAAGGTGGGCGGCAGCAGCAAGATGATTTCGTTGTCATCCAGCGCAGGCCAAGCGTCAAAACCGCCAGCGCCCGCAGCTTTTTCCGCGCCTGCCTGTGGCTGCCAGCGCAGTGCGTACTGGCCCTTGGGCGCGGCGCGGCGGGCGCTGGTGATGAATTCGCACAGATTGCCCCAGCCCTGCAGGTCGTGCGCCAGGGCCACGAAGCGAAACAGCACATCCGAGGTACCGCCTGCCCCGCCCCATCCGCTCGTAGGCGGCGTCGCACCAAACTCGGCGCCCGGCAACAGTTGCAAGCCCAGGCGCTTGGCCTCCAGGTGGGCGCGCACCATGCCAGCCACCGAACACTCGTCGGTCAGTGCCAAGGCCGTATAACCCAGGGCGTGGGCGCGCTGCACCAACTCTTCAGGCAATGACGCGCCGCGCTGAAAGCTGAAGGCGGACACGCAATGCAGCTCGGCGTAACCGGGTGGGGACGAGGCGGGCAAGGCGCCGGGTGACAGGGGCAGGGTTTCCATGCGAGGTCAACAGCGCAAACGCCGCTTCGCCATAAAGGGCAAGGGCTGCGCCGATTTAACTGTTTATAAAAACAGTATCTCACACCTGTCTGGAAAGACCTCTATGCCACGTTTAAACGCCGCTTTGTGGGTTTTCAGAAACCCTCAAACTTCTTGTTTTTTCCTCAGCGGCCAGGCTGCCAATTGACACACCAAGTTGCCCGCCAGACGAGCTTGTCTGGGAAGAAAAACCAAAGACTGGGGTTCTACGCCTAAATGGGTAAACTTTTTTTGGTGGTAGGAAGGGGCCTTTTTATCCATCGGCTTGTTTCATCACTAGCATTTGAGTGCATTAAAAAACCGTTTTCGAACATCGTGAGAGCCCTATGAATATTTCATTACTGGTGAATAGAGCAACGCAAAATTTAATCGATCATGTGGAAGAGTTAACGATTCTTGATCAAGCCATCGGAGATGGTGACCATGGTTTGAATATGAAGCGCGGATCGCAAGCGATTCAGGAAAAATTGGCGCAGTGGAGCGAGCTTTCCACACAAGCCACGCTCACGGCGATGGGCAAAACATGTATTGCGATGATCGGTGGCGCTTCGGGCCCGGTTTTTGGTACCCTTCTTTTGGCTTTGGGAAAAGAGCTACCCGATCAACCGGATCACAATGATTTAGCCAGAGCTTTGCGCTTGGCTATTGAAGCCGTAACGCGCTTAGGCAAAGCCGAGGTTGGCCAAAAAACGCTGCTGGATGTTTTGGATCCTCTACAAAAGTGTCTAGAAGCAGGGGGCGATTCTCTTGTGGCCAGAGCCAAGCAATGCGCCTTGGATAGCTGTGAGGCAACTGCCCAAATTGAGGCAACCCGTGGCAGATCCTCTTTTTTGGGAGAGCGGGCTTTAGGCCATGTCGATCCAGGGTCTCGATCGGTGGCATTAATTGTGAGCGCTATTTGTGATGCGCTTTAATTTGAATTTAGGACATGCATCCATTCTTACAAGGCAATACTAGAAATGAAGAAATTGATTAATAAAGTCGATGACGTCCTCAACGAAGCATTGGACGGATTTGCATCAGCCCATTCCGAGATCGTGGAGTTGGGTGAAGATCGTGAATTCGTACGTCGACGTCACATCACAGCTGGAAAAGTCGCCTTAATCTCAGGCGGGGGTGCAGGGCACGAGCCTCTTCATGCGGGCTTTGTGGGTTTGGGGATGCTGGACGCTGCTTGTCCAGGCCAAGTGTTTACCTCACCCACGCCTAACCAAATGATGAATGCTGCACAAGCGGTAGACGGCGGTGCGGGGGTGCTGTTCATCGTTAAAAATTACTCGGGTGACACGATGAATTTTCAAATGGCAGCAGAGTTGTTGGACCAGGAAAATGCCACCGTCCTCGTCAATGATGACGTTGCAGTGAAGGACTCAACCTACACAACAGGTCGCAGAGGAGTAGCTGGAACGCTTGTTGTAGAAAAAATTCTAGGCGCCGCTGCAGAGCGAGGCTACTCTCTTGAACAGCTGAAGTTATTGGGTGATGAGGTCAACAAACAGACAGCTAGTATGGGCGTTGCTTTGAGTTCTTGCACGGTTCCCGCGGCCGGCAAACCCACTTTTCAAATTGGTGCGGATGAGATTGAAGTCGGCGTTGGCATTCATGGCGAGCCGGGGCGTAGACGGACCAAGATGATGACGGCTGATGCAATAGCCCTTGAACTAACGCAAGCAATTTCAAAAGACCTCGCATTGAAAGAAGGTCAAGAAGTCATCCTGCTGGTCAATGGTTTCGGCGGCACACCCTTGCTTGAGCTTTACTTGATGGTGAACGCTGTTCAGAAGATATTGGCTTCTAAGGGGATAAAAATCGCCCGCCATTTGACGGGTTCCTATGTGACATCTTTGGATATGGCAGGGTGCTCTATCACTCTGACGGTTGCCGATAGCAATCTACTTTCTTTGTGGGACAGTCCCGTGCATACAGCTGCGTTGCGTTGGGGCGCTTGATTTCCAAACGAAGTCGGTCATCTGATGATCAAGGGGCTCCATCACCTCATCAAAACCACGGACAAATGGCTTTTGCTTGAATGCTTCAAAAGCCATGTTGGTAATGAAAAAAGTGAAGGAGCCCATCCTGTGGGCAAATCGATAGCGTTAGATCAGATTAAGGTAAGTTCCACAACAATATTGCCGCGCGTCGCATTGGAATAAGGGCAAACCTGGTGTGCGGTATCTACCAAATCCTGTGCAACCGCACGATCCATGCCCGGCAGACTGATGGCCAGGCGCGCGGCAATGCTAAAACCTGCCGGGATTGGGCCAATGTCAATGCTCGCATCGATTGATGCATCGGAGGGCACCGTCAAATTCTTTATGCCCGCAACGTGCTTTAGGGCGCCCATAAAGCAAGCGGAATAGCCTGCAGCGAACAACTGCTCGGGATTCGTGGCAGTGCCAGCGCCGCCCATGGCCTTTGGAGGCGATAGCGTCACATCAAGCAGTCCGTCATCGCTCACAGAGCGACCTTCACGCCCGCCGGTGGTGTGCGCATGTGCTGTGTAAACAACTTTGTCGAGTTTGGTGGTCATAGAGGCTTTCTTTCAGTTAGGGTGGTTGGGGAACTTTAAAACCTATTTATAGGCGAATTAGATGAATTAAATGGTGATGGTGAAATGCTCTAAACCACGCTCTGTTCAATGAACGCCATGGCGCTCCTCCACTTTGAACCAATGCGCTGCATCGGAATCTGATGGTTCGGATGCGATGGTTGTAATGGGATGCTCTTGGTGAAAGATCAGGTCTTCAAGGTAAATCTCTGGATCTGCATAAGCAACCCATCTGCACATGATGACCTCAGCTAAAAATAGGATATATCCGGAAGTTTATTGGAGTTTTCGAAAAACGCCAGTACATACTCAGATGCGCTAATGTCCCAGTTAGTAGTTGCCACTCCTGAAGACATTACCGGCAAGTGTGATTGCGTGTTGGTCATTGCCAAAAAATACCGACACACCATGCATTTGGAGAGCTTGAAATTTTCGTACCGGCAAAGCAGGAGCCTTCACCCGGTGCATCGCTCATTTTGATTTTTTGTACCCTGCTGGCAGCCAGCCTGATCAACCGCCTGGCGCACCGTGGCGCACCCTGGCGCGCCGCAATCAATCCCAAGCGGCCTGACACCGCTGCCCTTGCCGCCCTGCAGGCCTTAGGCGAAATACCCGTGCAAATACCAGTCTTGCGTGCCGTCCGGGTCGCCAGAGCCCAGGCGCTGGCGGTAAATCCACAGCAGCCCGTGGTGCGCGCTGCGCGCCACAAAGTAGTCGCGCAAGA
>CANHZG010000136.1 GCA_947464995.1 Comamonadaceae bacterium
GAAGGTTTCCGCCGCTTCCGCAAACTTTCGCTGCGCCTGTTGGGTTTTTAGCTCGGCCTCCAAACCGGCACGCAAGCTCTCAAAGGAGGGTTTCGGAGGTGTTTTGATATCAGTCAGTGCAATGATGTGGTAGCCGAAATCGGACTCTACCAGTTTGCTGATCTCGCCTTTACGCATGGCAAATGCGGCGTCCTCAAACGGCTTGACCATGGCACCACGGGCGAAAAAATCCAGGTCCCCTCCCTTGGCCGCAGAGCCAGGGTCTTGCGAAAACTTAGCTGCCACCTTTGCGAAGGTATCGGGCTTTTCCAGCACCTTGAGCAGCAGGTCTTGCGCCAACTCTTTGGCCTTTTGGCGCTGGGCTGCCGGCATGTCCTTGGACGCGTTAATCAAAATATGGCTGGCGCGACGCTCCTCCTTGGCTTGCAAGCGGGCGACGTTTTCCTCGTAATAGCTGCGCAAGTCCTCATCGGCCAAGCTAATGGTCTTTTTCACGGCATCCAGGTCAAGCACCAAGTACTCAACGTCCAGGCTTTCTGGGGCCTGAAAGAGCGCCGAATTACCTTCATAAAAGGCTGCAACATCGGCGTCGCTTAGCGTGATTTTGGCAACAAAATCTGAAGGTTTGAACGGAGTAATTTGCACGGTCCGGCGCTGAAAGAAGGCGTTGAGTGCGACATCCGCCACGCCCTTGGGCGCGAAGGCTGACGCACTTAATCCGGTTTCCACTTGGCGCAGCGACATGTCGTGGCGAACCCGTTCCTCCAGACCTTCGGGGGTGAGCCCTTGGCTAGCAGCCAATTGGCGGTAGCGGTCCAGGTCCACGGTGCCGTCGGGCTTACGCAGCGCGGCAATAGACGGGTTTTGTTGCAGCGCTTTGGCCAAACGAGCATCGCTGACGTTGAGCAGCGAGTCCTTCATTGCCTCTTCCATCACGCGCTCGCGCACCATGCGCTCCAAGGTCATGTAGCGCGCCTCGGGTGACTCAAGAACTTTGGCTTCCAGGTTGGGCATGGAGGCACGCATGCGGTCGACCTCGCCTTTGTGCGCAGCGTCCCATTGCGACTGGGTGATGCTGTAACTGGCGACCTTGGCCACTGCTGCGCCTTCGGCGCTCATGCGCCGGTATCCGTCCACGCCCACTAAAGCAAAAGCAGGGATGATCAGCAAGAACATGAACAGCATCATGATCTTGGTGTGCTTG
Organism: Comamonadaceae bacterium; assembly: GCA_947464995.1. Classification (GTDB taxonomy): domain Bacteria; phylum Pseudomonadota; class Gammaproteobacteria; order Burkholderiales; family Burkholderiaceae_C; genus Allorhodoferax. Next base: position 1,205 of record CANHZG010000136.1, read on the forward strand.
CGTACGAAATCAAACATGCGCTATCTCCAGGGAAAAACGAAAAAGGCGAACGTCACGGTTCGCCTTTGCTTCGGAAGTGGTGGGTGATGACGGGCTCGAACCGCCGACCTACGCCGTGTAAAGGCGCCGCTCTACCAACTGAGCTAATCACCCGACCTTAAACAACAATTTCAGTTCAGCGCGTCTTTCAACGCCTTGCCAGGTCGGAATTTTGGGACTTTTGCTGCTTTGATTTTAATCGCATCGCCGGTTCGTGGATTGCGGCCTACCCGGGCCGCCCGTTTGGTGACCGAAAAGGTGCCAAAACCGACCAAAGAAACGGTGCCGCCCTTTTTCAAGGTGGTCTTGACCGCACCCAGAGTGGACTCCAAAGCGCGGGTGGCCGCTGCCTTCGAAATATCCGCATGCTTGGCGATTTGTTCAATCAGTTCCGTTTTGTTCATCGCAAATCCTTGTCAATCGGTGCCTCGGGCCAGTGGCCTACATCCAGCCATCTTTATCCAGAGGCGGCAGTGTAATCGCTACGCTTGGAATTACTGTGCCGCCGACCATTTTTTGTAGTCGCCATGGTGGACGATGCACGCCATTGCCGACCTAGCGTTTAGGTGTTACGCGCCCGAATTTCGGGAACCGCCTTTTGCAAATAAAACACCATGGACCAGACGGTGAGTCCGGCGGCGGCCCAGATCAGCACCACGCCCCAGGCGTGTGTGTCGACTACGCCAAACAAAAGCCCGTCAAACAATAGGAACGGGATGGCCACCATCTGCACCACCGTTTTGAGCTTGCCGATCATGTGCACCGCTACGCTTTTGGACGCACCAATTTGCGCCATCCATTCGCGCAGGGCGGAGATTGCAATCTCACGGCCAATGATGATGAGTGCCACAAACACATCCGCCCGGCGCAAATGCACCAAAACCAAAACACAAGCGCACACCAAAAATTTGTCGGCCACCGGGTCCAAAAAAGCGCCAAAGGACGAGGTCTGGTTCAGCTTACGCGCCAGGTAGCCGTCCAACCAGTCGGTAAGGGCAAAGACGACAAACATGATCGTGGCAGCCAGGTTCTTTTCTGCCAGCGTGGCGGTCGCCTCGGGCAGGTAGAACACCCCGGCAATCAAGGGAATCGCAAAAATGCGCGTCCATGTCAAGAGCGTGGGGATGGTCGTAAACATGGCGGAGATTGTGGCACGGCTAATGGAGCGCCCGGTAAATCTCTTCAGCCAATTCAGGCGATATTCCGTCCACCGAGGCAATGTCCTTGGCGCTGGCCATGGCCACGCCGCGCACGCCACCAAAGCGCTGTAGCAGCTTGGCCCGGCGCTTGGGGCCCACGCCGGGAATTTCTTCGAGCTTGCCGCCGCTTAACCGGACCCGGGCGCGCTGGGCGCGCATGCCGGTGATGGCAAATCGGTGCGCCTCGTCGCGAATCTGGGCCACCAGCATTAAGGCGGCCGAGTCGGAACCCAGGTAGACCTTGTCACGCCCATCGGCAAACACCAGCTCTTCGAGGCCTACCTTGCGGCCTTCGCCCTTTTCCACGCCTACGATCAGGGACAAGTCCAGGCCCAGGCCCTCAAACACATCGCGCGCCATGGACACCTGACCTTTACCCCCGTCCACCAGCACCAGATCGGGCAGGCGGTCGCTGCCCGAGGGCGCCACGCCTGCGTGCTTGGCCTGCGCCAGCGCCTCAGCGGTTTTGCTGTAGCGTCGGGTCAGCACCTGGCGCATGGCGGCGTAGTCGTCGCCGGGGGTGATGTCAGCAATGTTGTAGCGCCGGTACTGCGCGTTTTGCATGGCGTGGTGCTGAAACACCACGCATGAGGCCTGCGTCGCTTCGCCTGCGGTGTGCGAGATGTCAAAACACTCGATGCGCAGGGCGTCCAGGTCTTCGTTGGTGAGGTCGAGCGCCTCGGCCAGCGCGCGGGTGCGGGCTTGCTGGGAGCCTTCTTCGGCCAGAAGGCGGGCCAGTTGCAGCGAGGCATTGGTCTGCGCCATGTCCAGCCAGGCGCGCCGCTGTTCGCGCGGCTGGTGCAGCGCCGTGACCTTGAATCCGTGTTGCTCAGACAGCGCGGACAGCAGCCCCTTTCCCACAGGGTGGCTGACCACCAAAACCGCGGGCATGGGCACGCCGATGTAGTGCTGCGCCAAAAAGGCTTGCAGCACCTGGACTTCGACCTGCCCCTCCAGTGCCGCGCTGGCGTCTGCCGGCGCCTCGTCGTCCACGTCCATCAACACGGCAGCGTCTTCTACGTGCACCGGAAAGTAGGGCCGGTCGCCCAAGTGCCGCCCGCCGCGCACCATGGCCAGGTTGACGCAGGCTTTGCCGCCCTGCACTTTCACCGCCAAGATGTCCACGTCGCGGTCCGACACGTTGTCTACCGACTGCTGGTGCAGCACATTGGACAGTGCCGCCACCTGGTTGCGCAGCTCGGCGGCCTGTTCAAACTCCAGGCGCTCGGCGTGCGCCATCATGCGGCCCTCCAGCGAGCGCATGACCTCTTGGGCGTCGCCGTGCAAGAACTTTTGCGCGTCCAGCACGTCCTGCGCGTAATCGGCGGCGTTGACGTGGCCCACACAGGGGCCAGAGCAACGCTTGATTTGGTACAGCAGGCACGGGCGCGTGCGGTTGCTAAACACCGAGTCTTCGCAGGTGCGCAGGCGAAATACTTTTTGCATCAGCAAAATGGCTTCTTTGACCGCCCAGGCGCTCGGATAAGGGCCAAAGTAATGGTGTTTTTTCTCCACGCCGCCCCGGTAATAGGCGACGCGGGAAAATTGCTGGGGCGCAGCCCCGCTCTTGGCAACACCAGCCGTTGGCGGGGCCTCGGACGCAGCAGTCATCTTCAGGTAGGGGTAGCTCTTGTCATCCCGAAACAGAATGTTGTACTTGGGGTTGAGCGTCTTGATGAGGTTGTTTTCCAGCAGCAGCGCTTCGGCCTCGGAGCGCACTACGGTGGTCTCCAGGCGCACGATCTTGCTCACCATGTGGCCAATGCGGGTGCCGCCATGATTTTTTTGGAAGTAGCTGGATACCCGCTTTTTCAGGCTAATGGCCTTGCCGACATACAAAACTTGGCCTTGCGCGTCAAAGTAGCGGTATACGCCGGGCAGCGTGGGCAAGGCTGCAACCTGGCGCAAAAGTTCTTCGGAATGTTCGACAACGCTCATGGGGCCGATTGTCTGTCGGTTTGCGTGGGTACTTTGGGGCGCCGATGCATTCGGGCGACGCATTCCTTGCGCCCCGGCAGGCGTGGACAATCAGCGCCATGGATTCACAAGCCCTGCACCGCCCAACGCCACCCAAAGCGCCGTGGTTATGGGACATTTTTTGCCAGGTGATTGACAACTTCGGCGACGTGGGCGTGTGCTGGCGCCTAGCCGCTGACCTGGCAGCGCGCGGCCACAGGGTGCGCCTGTGGCTGGACGAGCCCCAGGCCCTGACCTGGATGGCACCGGGCGCCTTGGAGGGGTGCTGGCCGGGCGTTTACGTGCGAAATTGGAGCGACGCGTCCAACCCACAGGTGCTGAAAGGGCTGGAAACCGCACAAGTGTGGGTGGAGAGTTTTGGCTGCGAACTGCCTACCGCCTTTGTCGCAGCCCGTGCCCTTTCGCTTGGCGGCGCATTGCAACCGGTCTGGATCAACCTGGAGTACCTCAGCGCCGAGGACTTTGTGGAGCGCTGTCACGCCCTGCCTTCGCCGGTCATGAGCGGCCCGGCCAAGGGCTGGACCAAGCATTTCTACTACCCCGGCTTCACGCCCTTAACTGGCGGACTGCTGCGCGAACCCGGTCTGTTAGTGCGACGCGACGCCTTTGACGCCACCCGGCGACAGATGTTTTTGCAAGACCTAGGGCTGGCGGATGAGGGCGAAGCGCTGGTGTCGCTATTTTGTTATGACGGCGCGCCGGTGGCGCAACTGCTGGACCGGCTTCGCGCCCAAACCCGGCCCGTGCACCTCCTGGTGACGGCTGGCAAAGCAAGTGCCTTGGTAGAGCGCACTCTGGTGCAAACGCCGCACGGTAAGAGCCACCTGCGGGTGAGCTCCCTGCCCCTGCTTTCGCAAACCGACTTTGACCAATTGCTTTGGGCCTGCGACCTGAACTTTGTGCGCGGCGAAGAATCGCTGGTGCGAGCCGTGTGGGCCGGGCAGCCCTTTATTTGGCAGATTTACCCCCAGGACGATGGCGCGCACCGGGCTAAGTTAGCCGCGTTCCTGGACGTCTTGGGCGCGCCGCCGCTGGTGCGCAACTGGCACGCGCAGTGGAACGCTCTGGTGCCGTGGAGCGGCGATCTGCCGCTGCAACTGGACGCCGAGGCACCATGGCCCGCCTGGGTGGGGGCTTTGCAATGCGGTCTGGCGCAGCAAACCGACCTGCTCAGCGGTCTCCTGGCCTTCGTGGCTGAGCGCAAATTGCTCCTGAAGAACTGAAACAACGATAAAATCAGCGGCTTTGCTGCTTTTGAGCGCCGTTTGCGCGCATCTCTCGCCCCGCCGCACGCCGCGGCCTAATCTGCAGACCGAGATCAACCTTCTCAACCTATTATGAAAATTGCCCAAGAAATTCGCGCCGGTAACGTCATCATGCACGGCAAGGACCCCATGGTCGTGCTCAAAACCGAATACAGCCGTGGCGGGCGCAACTCCGCCACGGTGCGCATGAAGCTCAAGAGCCTGATCGCCAACTTTGGCACCGAAGTCGTTTTCAAGGCAGACGACAAGATGGATCAGGTCATTTTGGATAAAAAAGACTGCACCTATTCCTACTTTGCTGAGCCGATGTACATCTGCATGGACGAAGAGTTCAACCAGTATGAAGTCGAAGCCGAAAACATGGGCGACGCCCTGAACTATCTCGAAGACGGCATGGAACTCGAAGTGGTTTTTTACGAAGAGAAAGCCATCTCGGTCGAACTGCCCACCAACGTGGTGCGTGAAATTACCTGGACCGAGCCCGCCGTCAAAGGCGACACCTCGGGCAAAGTGCTCAAGCCCGCCAAGATTGCCACCGGTTTCGAGATCGGCGTGCCGATTTTTGTCGCGCAGGGCGACAAGGTCGAGATCGACACCCGCACTGGCGAATACCGCAAGCGCGTGTAAGTACCCGGCCGCCAAGGCAAGTGCAAAAGCTCCTTCGGGAGCTTTTTTGTTTTTTCGGGATCATGGATTCGCCACACCGGTGTTTCACAATGGCTCCATGGAAAACACCAAACCCCTATCTCCCGCCCAGGTGGCAAGTCAATGGCGTGAATTCAAACAAGACCCAAAGAACGTGCTGGGCGCCGATTCTGCGCGCCTGGCGTTTGCTGACCCAGAGTTCTTGCTGCGCCGCGAAACACGGGGCATCCGTTTTGAGCTGGAAATGCTCAAGCCCGAATTGGAGCTGACCCGACAAGGCATTGAACACACGGTGGTCGTGTTTGGCAGCGCCCGCTTTGTATCGCCTGAAATGGCCGCCCAGCGCATGGCGCAAGCGCAAAAGCGTGGCGCGCCCCATGAACTGGAGAGCGCTCAGCGTGACCTGCGCAACTCTGCCTGGTACGAGCAGTCGCGCCAGTTTGCGCGCCTGGTGGCCCAATACAGCAAGCAGCAAGCGCAGCCTGACCAGCTGTACATCTGCACCGGCGGGGGCCCCGGCATCATGGAAGCGGCCAACCGGGGCGCCTTCGAGATGGGTGCGGCCAACCTGGGCCTGAACATCACCCTACCCAAAGAACAAAGTGTCAACCCCTTTGTGACGCCCACGCTGCAGTTTCAGTTTCACTATTTTGCGGCGCGTAAGATGCATTTCCTGATGCGCGCCAAGGCGCTGGTGGCATTTCCGGGTGGCTACGGCACCCTAGACGAGTTGTTCGAGGTCATCACCCTGGTGCAAACCAAAAAAGAAAAGCCGGTGCCCATTATTTTGTACGGCAGCAGTTACTGGGAGCGGCTCATCAACTTCGAGGTCATGATCGAAGAAGGCACGATTGAGCGCAAGGACCTGGACCTGCTGCACTACTGCGATACACCGCAGGCGGCCTGGGATGTGATCAGAGACTTTTACCAACTCGGGGGAAGCCAGGTCGACCTGACGGTAGCCTGAGAGAACGCGGCTAGGGCTAGGCCCCACGCCAGGGCAAACCTAGCGCCAACGCGGGTCACGGTAAGGCAGACCCAGCGTCGCTGTCAAAGTCCTTGTCCTGAGGAATCAGTGCGGCCACCTGCGACTCCGGCAGGCTTTCCACTTTCTTGAGCGCCCGGCCCATGGCGCGGCTGCGCACTTCGGCGCCATCCAGGGTTTTGAGCACGGTCTCAGTCTGCGACTTAACCTTGGAAAGCACCTCACCAAACTTGCCAAACTCGGTTTTCACCGCGCCCAACACCTGCCACACCTCGCTGGAGCGCTTTTCCAACGCCAGGGTGCGAAAGCCCATTTGCAAGGAACTCAGCATGGCCAGCAAGGTAGTCGGGCCCGCCAGGGTGACGCGGTGGTCGCGCTGCAAATGCTCCATCAAGCCTGGACGGCGCAACACCTCGGCGTACA
>CANHZG010000137.1 GCA_947464995.1 Comamonadaceae bacterium
CCAGTTCAGGCCGCGTCGTGCGTGCCACTGGCGAGTGGAGTGTCGGGGGCGAGTTGCTCTACGCGCGCGCCACCACCCAGGTCCAGCAGTATTTCCCGCTGAGTAAAAAGACCACTTTGGCGCTTAATGCCGAGTTATCCATGGGGGCGTCAACCAATGACAAGACCTACCCCTTGTTCAAAAACTATTATTCGGGTGGACTCGGCTCAGTGCGCGGATTCGAGCAAGGCAGCATAACGACCGGGGCCCAGCGGGACCAAGGGGCTGTTGCAACCGGTGGGGCCAAGAAGCTTACGTTCAATGCCGAGGTTTTGTCACCGTTGCCGGGTGGTGGCAATGACAGGACGCTGCGTATGTACGGTTTTTTTGACGCCGGAGGTCTGTATGGCCCCGATGAGCCCATACAGCTGGGCGATTTGCGCACATCGGTGGGCGTGGGCGTCAGCTGGATTTCGCCGGTCGGTCCCTTACGCTTGGCCTTGGCAAAACCGATTTCCAAGTTTGACACGGATAAAATGCAGACACTTCAATTCCAAATTGGGACTTCCTTCTAATGAAACCCACTTACCAAATCGCGTGCATCGCCGCGCTGCTGGCCGTCCTGAGTTCGAGCGTCTTGGCGCAAGATTCCAAAATTGGCTACATCAACACCCAGCGCATCACTACGGAGTCGCTCATAGCCAAAGCCGCACAGACCAAGCTTGAGCAAGAATTCTCCAAACGCGGCAAAGAGTTGGGTGATTTGCAGGCATCTCTAAAGACGTTCAGTGAAAAATTCGAACGCGATGCACCCACCATGACCGAGTCTCAGCGAGCGACCCGACAAAAAGAAGGAGCCGAACTTAACCGAGACTTCCAGCGCAAGCAGCGCGAGTACCAGGAGGATTTGAACGGTCGGCGCAATGAGGAGTTGCAGCAGGTGCTGGACAGGGCAACCAAGGCGGTCAAAAAAGTGGCCGAAGACGAAAAGTACGACTTGGTTATTCAAGAGGTGGTGTACAGCAGCGCCAAGCACGATATTACTGAAAAAGTGCTGAAAATCCTTAACGCGGCGGCGGCTAAATAGGCTAACTTCGTGCCGCAGGTGTGTCTGATCTAAGCCTGTCTGCCATCGTCGCCGCGCTGGGCGGGCAGTTGCATGGCAATGCAGACCTGCAGATTGCCGGTTTGGCGCCCCTGGAGACGGCGGGTCCTTTCCAAATCAGTTTTGTCAGCAACCCCCGATACCAGCACCAACTTGCCAGTTCTAAGGCGGGCTGCGTCATCGTCGGCCCGGGCCTCGCCGAAGCCGCTATGCTCCGGGGCAATTGCATCGTCACCGACCAGCCTTACCTTTATTTTGCCCGCCTAACCCAGCTCTGGCGCGCCAAATTACGTGCCGCAAGCCCGCCAAAAGGTCTGGTTGCCATTCACCCTACGGCCGTTGTGGATCCTGACGCAAGCGTTCATCCGACAGCCCGCGTGGGTGCCTTGTGCGTCATTGAGCGTGGCGCTTGTATCGGTGCTGGGACCGAGCTTAAGGCCCGCGTCACTGTGGGTGAGGATTGCGTAATCGGCGCGCGCTGCCTGCTGCACAGTGGTGTGGTCATCGGCGCCGACGGGTTTGGCTTTGCGACTGACGGAGACCGCTGGGAAAAAATTGAGCAGCTCGGTGCGGTGCGCATCGGAGACGACGTGGAGATTGGGGCGAACACCTGTGTGGACCGGGGCGCTTTGCAAGATACGGTGATTGAAGACGGCGTCAAGCTAGACAACCTGATCCAGGTTGGGCACAACGTTCGCATTGGTCGCAACACCGCCATAGCCGGTTGTGCTGGCATTGCTGGGAGTGCCATGATTGGCGCCCAATGCACCATTGGCGGTGGCGCGGTGGTGTTGGGCCACTTGCAGATTGCCGATGGCGTGCACATTTCGGCGGCGACCGTGGTCAGCAAGTCGATCAATAGACCGGGCCATTACACGGGGTTTTTCCCCTTGGATGACAACCCTTCCTGGGAGCGCAATGCCGCCACACTGAAACAACTACACACACTGCGCGAGCGCATCAAAAAATTAGAAAGCGAACCCAAGTCATGATGAACATCCACCAAATTCTCAAGCAACTGCCCCACCGTTATCCGTTTTTGCTGGTGGACCGAGTGCTGGAACTCGACAAGGGCAAGACCATCAAGGCCTTGAAAAACGTGACCATGAATGAGCCGTTTTTTGAGGGTCATTTCCCGCACCGCCCAGTCATGCCGGGGGTGCTGATGCTGGAGGCGCTCGCCCAAGCGGCGGCGCTGCTGGCGTTTGACGCCTTAGGCACCTCGCCCAACGACGAGACGGTGTATTACTTCGCTGGTATCGACGGCGCGCGCTTCAAGCGCCCGGTTGAGCCAGGCGACCAACTGATTTTGGAGGTGGAATTGCTGCGCATGAAAGCGGGCATCTTCAAGTTCAAGGCCCGCGCCAGCGTGGCGGGCGAAACGGCGGTGGAGGCCGAACTGACCTGCGCCATGCGCGCCATCGACCCCAAGGCCTGAGATGGTGGCGATTCATCCCACGGCTGTTGTTGACCCGCTGGCGGAGTTGGACCCGACGGTGACGGTCGGCCCGTATACGGTGATTGGTCCCCATGTCAAGGTCGGCCGTGGCACCACCATTGGCGCTCATTGTGTGATTGAGGGCCACACCACCATCGGGCGAAATAACCGTATCTTCCAGTTCAACTCCCTTGGCGCTATTCCCCAAGACAAAAAATATGCTGGCGAGCCTTGTGAACTTGTGATTGGCGACCGTAACACCATCCGGGAGTTTTGCACTTTCAACATCGGCTCGCCCGGTGATGTGGGCGTTACCCGTTTGGGAAACGACAACTGGATCATGGCCTATGTGCACCTGGCGCATGATTGCCAGGTGGGGGACCACACGATTTTTGCCAACAATTCGCAGCTTGCAGGCCACGTGGTGGTGGGCGACTGGGTCATTTTGGGCGGTTTTACCGTGGTGCACCAGTTTGTGCGCTTGGGTGCGCACAGCATGACAGCCATGTGTTCGCTGCTGTTTGCCGACCTGCCGCCGTTTGTGATGTGCCAAGGGCAGCCCGCAGGCGCACGCTCGATGAACTACGAAGGTCTGCGTCGGCGCGGCTTCTCGCCCGAACGGATTGCCGGTGTCAAGGCCATGCACAAAGCCCTGTACCGCGAAGATCTGACGTTGGAGCGGGCCCAGGTGGAGATTGCCACGCTCGTCGAAACCCGACCGGAAACCGCGCCAGATGTAGCGATGATGCTGGAGTTTCTGAGTCACACCCCGCCCCAGCGCGGAATTGTGCGTTGACGCCTGCACCGCGCATTCCTACCGACCGTGCGTTTTCAGTGGCGATGGTTGCCGGTGAAACCTCGGGCGATCTGCTGGCAGGTTTGTTGCTGGAGGCGATGTGCCAGCGCTGGCCCAGCCTGCGCACTGCCGGCATCGGCGGACCACGCATGGCCGCGCAAGGCTTTGAAGTTTGGTGGCCGCACGACAGGTTGTCAGTGCATGGTTTTGGCTGGGATGTGCTGGGGCGCTACCGAGAAATTGTCGGTATCCGCAAGCAGCTGCTCACGCGCCTAAGCCGCGACAAACCCGGTTTGTTCATCGGTGTGGATGCGCCCGACTTCAACTTGCACCTAGAGGAAAACCTGCGCCGCCAGGGCGTCAAGACTGTGCATTTTGTGTGCCCTTCGGTCTGGGCTTGGCGGCCGGAACGCCTGGAGGTGATCCGTCGCAGCGTGGACCATGTGCTTTGCATTTTTCCGTTCGAGCCGGCTTTGCTGGCGCAGCACGGTATCCCCGCCACTTATGTGGGTCATCCGCTGGCGCAGGTGATTCCCATGCAAGCTGATCGCGCTGCTGCACGCCAGGCATTGGGGGTGGCGTCGGGTGACGATGTGGTCGCCCTATTGCCGGGCAGCCGCAAGTCGGAAGTGCGGCATTTGGCGCTTCGCTTTTTTGAAGCCGCGGGGCTCATTCACATGCGCATGCCCGGCGTGAAGTTTTTGGTGCCCGCCGTGCCAGGATTGCAGGCGGCTATTGAAGCGGCGGCACAGCGTAGCGGCGTGGGTCCCCACCTGCATATCGTCACCGGCCAGTCGCACACCGTGCTCGCCGCCTGCGACGTAACCCTGATCGCCAGCGGCACCGCCACCTTGGAGGCGGCCTTGTTCAAGCGGCCGATGGTGATCGCTTACCGTATGGGGGCGCTGTCTTGGCGCATCATGCGCCGCAAGAAATTGCAGGCTTGGGTGGGCTTGCCCAACATACTGTGCCAGGAATTTGTGGTGCCGGAGTTGCTGCAAGACGCGGCCACCCCCCAAGCCTTGGCCGCAGGGGTACTGGACTGGCTGCACGCCAAACACCAGCAACCCGAGAGACTTCAGGCGCTGGAGGAGCGCTTTTTGGCGCTGCACCAGTTGCTGCAACGCGACACCGCTCGCTTGGCTACCGAAGCGATAGAAGGCGTGCTCCGTGCCTAAGCAGGCGGCGCCCTTGCAAGCCACTTTGGTGTGGAGCGTGGAAGGCCTGGTTGCTGGGGTCGATGAGGCCGGTCGTGGCCCGCTGGCGGGTCCCGTGGTGGCTGGCGCCGTCATCCTGGACGAGCGCAAACCCATCCGAGGCCTGGCGGACTCAAAAAAACTGAGCGCCAAGCGCCGTGAAGCTTTGTTTGACGAAATCCGGGCTAAAGCCTTGTGCTGCTCGATCGCCCAGGCCAGCGTGCTGGAAATTGACACGCTCAACATCCTGCAGGCCACGCTGCTGGCCATGCGCCGCGCCGTGCTGGGCTTGCGCCTGCCGCCTAAACTGGTGCTAGTGGATGGCAACCGCCTGCCCGTGTTGGAAATGCGAGCGGAGGCCATTGTTAAAGGCGACGCGACCGTACCCGCTATTTCAGCTGCTTCGATTTTGGCAAAAGTCAGCCGTGACCGCTGGTGCGCCGACTACCACCAACTTTTTCCACAGTATGGGTTTGACCAGCACAAGGGCTACGGTACCGCCGACCATTTGGCTGCGCTGCGCCAGCACGGTCCATGCCCCGAACACCGGCGAACCTTCCGGCCAGTGACCGAGTTATTGCGATGACTTCCATGCACCCCATCGCCTCGCGCGACAACCCTCTGCTTAAAGAGCTGCGCAAACTTGCCCAGGGCAATACCGCCTACCGCAAGACCGGGCGTTTTTGGGTGGAGGGCGAACACTTGTGCAGTGCTGCTATTGTGCGCAGACTGCAACCGGCGATCGCGGTGTTTGCCCAGTCCTACTGGCCGCAGGCCAGCGTGCAGTTGGCCACGGCCGCCCCCAAGAACGTGGTGGTGCCAGACGCGTTGTTTGACGAAATCAGCAGCTTGGATTCGCCAGCCAAGGTCGGGTTTGTGCTGGACTTGCCAATGCAGACTTCCATCGACCCGCACGTGCCCACCGTCATCCTGGACCGCGTCCAGGACGCGGGTAACGTCGGCTCCATTTTGCGCAGCGCTGCTGCCTTTGGGTTTTCGCAAGTGATTGCCCTGCAAGAGACGGCGGCGCTGTGGTCGCCCAAAGCGCTACGCGCGGGTATGGGCGCACATTTCGGATTGCAGATGCTGGAAGGCGTTCAGGAAGCGGACCTCGACCTTCTCAAGGTGCCGCTGGTGGTCACCAGCTCGCACCAAGGCACGCTGATCCAGGCGCTGAAGCTGCCGTTTCCTTGCGCTTGGGTGTTGGGGCACGAAGGGCAGGGCGTGCGCCAGAGCTTGCTGGAACGCGCGCTGATCCATGTTCGCATTGGCCAGCCTGGGGGTGAAGAATCGCTCAACGTGGCCGCAGCTGCCGCGATTTGCTTGCATTCCAGCGCCGTAGGCGCTGCCTAAGGGACGAAAAGTCGCTGGGTTACAATGGTAGGCTTTCCATAAACCTGCCGCCCAAGCGCTCGAAAAGCCCCATCCCCTTCGATAAAAATGCACCCAAGATGGACTCTTGAGCGTGCTTGGGCGCACCCGTAACCCATTCGGAGAACCCAGTGCTTTTGTCTCTTCAGGGTAATACCCCCCCCGCCATCTTGGCGCTCGCAGACGGCACGGTCTATCTTGGCAATTCCATCGGAGCAGCAGGCTCTGCCGTCGGTGAAGTGGTTTTCAACACCTCCATGACCGGTTACCAGGAAATCCTGACCGACCCCAGCTATTGCCAGCAAATCGTCACGCTGACCTACCCCCACATTGGCAATTACGGCACCAATCCCGAGGATGTAGAGTCCAACGGGGTGCATGCCGCCGGTCTGGTGATCAAAGACTTGCCGCTGGTGGCGTCCAACTTTCGTAGCACCCAGACGCTTGGCGCCTACCTGCAATCCCACAGTACGGTGGCCATTGCCAACATAGACACCCGCCAGCTGACACGCCAATTGCGCGAGCAGGGTGCACAAAATGGCTGTATCTGGGCGCTCGCGCCCGGTCAAGCAGTGACCGACGCTTTCATCGCCCAAGCCGTGGCCTCAGCCAAAGCCGCGCCGTCCATGGCCGGCCTGGATCTGGCCCGTGTGGTCAGCGCGGACCGCAGCTACGGCTGGACTGAATCGGAGTGGACGCTCGGACGAGGCTACGGCCAGCAGACTGCGCCCAAGTTTCATGTCGTGGCCTACGACTTTGGCGTGAAGAAAAACATTTTGCGCATGCTCAGCGAACGAGGCTGCAACGTCACAGTGGTGCCAGCCCAAACGCCAGCAGCTGAGGTGCAAAAGCTGCAACCAGACGGCATTTTCCTGAGCAACGGCCCGGGCGACCCCGAGCCTTGTGATTACGCGATTGAGGCGGCCAAGGTGCTGATCGAGTCCGGCACCCCAGTGTTTGGTATTTGCCTGGGCCACCAGATCATGGCGCTGGCCTCGGGCGCCAAGACCTTCAAAATGAAGTTTGGCCACCACGGCGCCAACCATCCGGTAAAGGACCTGGAAAGCGGGCGAGTCAGCATCACCAGCCAGAACCATGGCTTTGCGGTGGATGAGAAAACCCTGCCCGCCAACTTGCGCGCCACCCACATCAGCCTGTTTGACGGCACTTTGCAAGGGCTAGAGCGCACCGACAAACCGGCGTTTTGCTTCCAGGGCCACCCGGAAGCCTCGCCTGGCCCGCACGATATTGGCTACCTGTTTGACCGCTTTATCCGGGAGATGGAGCAGCGGGCATGAGCTTTTACGGCGTGACCGACCTGTGGACCTATGTGATTGGGGCGTTTGGCATCATCTTGTTGCCGGGCCCCAATTCGCTGTTTATCTTGTCGGTGGCCACGGCACGCGGCGTCAAGGCTGGCTTTCAGGGTGCCTTGGGCGTGTTTCTGGGCGACACGGTGCTGCTGGCGCTGGTGGGTCTGGGCGCAGCCGGTTTGCTGCGTACCACGCCCGCGCTGTTCATGGTGGTGAAGTACGCTGGCGCGGCTTATCTGAGCTGGGTGGGCCTGCAATTGCTGTTGGCGGCTGTCAAGAAGTGGCGCAGCGCGGATTTGCCGATGCAAGCCGGGCCAGAGATTCCGGTGCACTTGGCGCAGCCTTTCAAACGCGCGCTCTTGGTGAGTTTGCTCAACCCGAAGGCGATTTTGTTTTTGCTGTCGTTTTTTGTGCAGTTCATCGACCCGGCCTACGAAACGCCGGTCGTGCCTTTTTTGATTTTGAGCGCCATCGTTATGGGGTTTAGTGCCCTGTATTTGTCGGTGCTGATTTTTGCGGGCGCCCGACTGGCCCA
>CANHZG010000138.1 GCA_947464995.1 Comamonadaceae bacterium
AGGGGGCCCGCCATTTGAGGAACACCCGCGAAGCGCCAATTATGTTGACGCTTACATTTGAGGGTCGGTAACGCCGCAGTGAACTTGCCCGGAATTTCCGACTGCATTAAATGCAGTATTCAATCAGAAAACTTGGGTGCTCGCTTTTCCACGAAGGCCATGACAGCCTCCTTGTGCGCCACCGTCTTGTGCGCAATAGCTTGGAAACTAGCAGAGAGTTCAAGCAGCGAATCGAGGCTGCTGTTCTGACCTTCACGCAATAAGCGTTTGGTCATGCGTAGAACGCCACCCGGGTTTGCCGCAATTTTTCGGGCCAGTGCACGCGCCTCATCCATCAAGGATTCGGGCGCAACTACGCGCGATACAAGACCGCAGGCAAGTGCCTCCTGAGCCGAAATCCCGTCACCGGTAAATGCCATCTCGGCCGCCTTAGACATACCCACGGCGCGCGGCAACAACCAGGCGCCTCCGTCGCCAGGAACAATGCCGACCTTGACAAAGCTTTCTGCGAAGGTGGCCTTATCGGAAGCAATTCGGATGTCGCACATGCAGGCCAGGTCCAGCCCCGCACCAATCGCTGGACCGTTGACTGCAGCGATTACCGGAACATCCAAATTGAACAACGCCTTTGGTAATCGCTGAATGCCATTCCGATATTCTTCGCGGATCAGCTCAGGCGACAAGTCCTGCGTGAAGAAGCGCTGCATATCCTTGACGTTGCCACCCGAACTGAACACTGGTCCCTCGGCCGCAAGAATGACAACGCGAATGCTGTGGTCTGCGGTGATCGCCGAACAGGCTTGCACGAACTCATCCACCGCACTATTGCCCGTAAGCGCATTGCGCGTCGAAGGCTGGTTCATGGTCAGCGTAAGAATGGCGCCATCACGCTCTGATTTCAAAAAAGTAGCCATGGGTTTTCTCGTCTCAATTGATGTCGGTGGTCGCTCGAAGCATGTCGAGTGCGCCGCCGCTGTGGTGGTTAACCAGGTCAGCCCCCAACACGTCGTGCCAGTATGACTCAGAGCCGCCGGCCTGACGCCAAAGGTGAAGGCGACGAGTAAAAAGTTGCAAATCAAAATCCGCAGTAAAGCCGATTGCGCCGTGGATGGAGTGGCTCAGCGACGCCACCTCCAAGGCGGCCTCGCTGGTACGGGATTTGGCAATGGCCACCCGCATTCGATCTGGCATGGCACTCGCGGATTGACAACCAATCTGCGCCGCCATCCGTGCTGCAAATGCATGCTCCGAGATCACGCTGAGTTGGTGCTGGATCGCCTGAAACTTGCCAATGGGTCGACCGAATTGGTTGCGATCGTTTGCATATTGCAGGGTGCGGGAAAAGACCGTCATGAGCGCGCCAGCAAGCTGCGCTGCATAAACGCAGGCCTGGACTGTCCGCACATCGTGTGTGCAGTCCACCTGCAGACCTTCTCCGGCGTTGGCGGACCATTCCATCGTCGCATCAAGACAAAACCCAGCTTCTGACATCTTTGCTTCCTTGGCGGGAAGCAGCAGGCTATGGGATGCCCGAGAAACGAGTACCCAATCGGCCACCCGGCCGTTGCGCACGTTATCGCAGACAACGCGCCCGCCCGGGTCTGTCGCTGCATGGCCAAAAGTGATGCTCCCACGGGGAATAAGCGCACCTGCTTTGGCCAGAAAAGCGCGTGCCAGCACCGTTTCGGCCAATGGCAAGGGCAAGGCATAGGCGCCGCACAACTCCAGTACCGGATAGAGTTCCGACAGGGTCAGGCCAGCGCCGCCACAATCTTCGCTCACCAACGCATCGGCAAAGCCTGCGTTTTCGATGAGCTGCCACAGCGACTGAGCCGCCTGCCCAGCCTCGATTTGACGCACCACCTGGGTAGTGCACTGGTCCACCAGCAATTGGCGGAAGGCGTCAGCCAATAGATCATCCATCTGAGTCTCCCTTAACGCAGACCAAGGCCGCGCGCGATCATGCCGCGCAAGATCTCACGCGTGCCCCCGCGCAACGAGTAGGACGGTGCAATCTGAGTTACAAAATTCAAAGTCTGCAATAGTTCCAGCGGAGCGTTTTGCACCGCCCGGGAGAACAAGTCATCAGCGATGGCCGCCGGGATCATTTGTTCAACACCCGTGCCCAAATCCTTGACCAAGGCCGCCTCGATGATCGGGCTCTCACCATTGGTCAACTTCTCGGTTACCGCGATGGACATGGCGCGCAGTGGTGCCAACTGAGCGAATATCTTTCCGGCCAACCGCAAGGACTCGGGTGTGCCGCCGGATTCGGTTCGAATGAAGTCGAGCCATTGGTCAAATAGCACGATGCTGGAATACAAGCGCTCCGGCCCGCTGCGTTCATACGCCAGTTCTGCCGTAACCTGCTCCCAACCTTTACCTTCTTCACCAATCAGTGCGTCTTCGGCAAGTTGAACGTCGTCAAAAAAAACTTCGCAAAAATGGCTGTCCCCTGACAGATCTGTGATCGGGCGCACCGTAACCCCAGGCAATGACAAATCCACGATCACTTGCGACAGCCCTTTCTGTCGATCTGCCACTTCACCCGAGGTACGAACAAGTGCAATCATGAACTGGCAGGCTTGTGCATTGGTAGTCCAGATTTTTTGTCCATTGAGCGTCCAGCCAGTCTCGGTTTGAACCGCACGCGACCTTACGCTGGCCAAGTCAGAACCGGAATTGGGCTCACTCATGCCAATGCAAAAGAACGACTCACCGCGGCAAATTGGTGGCAGATAAAACTTCTTTTGGGCTTCTGTCCCGTACTTCACGATCAGTGGACCACTTTGTCGATCAGCAATCCAGTGTGAGCCCACTGGTGCGCCAAAGTTCAAGAACTCCTCGACCAGGACATAGCGGGCGAAGGGGCTACGCCCACCGCCACCGTATTCTGTTGGCAAGGTGATTCCGACCCAGCCCTGGCGGCCCAACTCGCGACTGAATGTTGTGTCGTACCCCGCCCACGACTTGGCGCGTATCCGTGCCGGGACATCACGCATTGCACGCATCAGAAACTCCCGCACGGGCGTGCGCAAAGCTTCGTCCTCGGCGGGAATACGGGTCAACGAGAGTGAGTCAAGGGCGCTCATCCAAGTACCCCCTGTTTTTCCAAATCATCAATTGCTCCTTGGGATAGCCCCAGCACTTCGCTCAGCACCTGGCGCGTGTCCTGCCCAAGTTGGGGCGGAGCTGTGCGGTATTGGACCGGCGTGTCAGACAGTCGGATCGGGCTAGCGACCAACGGAATTTCGCCAGCCACCGGATGGGACATTTCGATGCGCATGCCGCGAGCTTGAACGTGCGGATCTGAAAACACATCGGCAATAGTGTTGATCGGCCCGCAGGGGACACCCTCGTTTTCAAGCAGGGCGATCCAATCCGTTGTGGTGCGTTTAAGCGTCACCTCACGCATCAATGGAATCAATTGCGAACGATGCGTGACGCGCGCCGAATTGGTCCGAAAACGTGGATCCTGCGCCCACTGCGCGCGCTCGGCAGCTGCGCAGAATTTGGCAAATTGGCCATCGTTACCAATGGCCAAAATCATATGCCCGTCAGCTGTTGGAAAGTCCTGGTACGGGACGGTGTTGGGATGCGCATTGCCCATGCGTTTGGGTGAATTGCCGCTATAAAGGTAATTCATGCTTTGGTTAGCCAAGCATGCAACCTGCACATCCAGCAGGGCCAAGTCGATGTACTGACCTACGCCACTCAGTTCTCGCGCCGAAAGTGCGGCCAGAATCGAAGTCGAGGCATACAAGCCTGTCATGATGTCGGTCATCGCCACGCCCACCTTAACGGGGCCGGCGCCTTCTTCTCCATCCGGTCGGCCCGTGATGCTCATTAGACCGCCCATACCCTGAATAAGGAAGTCATAGCCGGCGCGATGCGCATAAGGACCCGTCTGGCCAAAGCCAGTAATGGAGCAATAAACAATGCGCGGATTGATCGCTTTCAGCGAGACATAGTCGAGACCGTACTGTGCAAGACTGCCTGTTTTGAAGTTTTCAATAACAACGTCGCAGGTCTTCGCCAACTCACGCACCAATACCCGTCCCTCAGGCCGGGTAAAGTCCACGGTAATTGACTTCTTATTGCGATTGGTGCAAAGGTAGTAGGCGGAATCGGAAGTGACCTGGCCTTGTGAGTCTTTGAGATAAGGCGGACCCCACAGACGGGTGTCGTCGCCAGTACCGGGGCGCTCGACCTTGATGACATCAGCTCCGAGGTCGCCGAGTGTCTGCCCCGCCCATGGGCCAGCGAGTACCCGCGAAAGATCAAGAACGCGGATGTGAGACAGGGCACCCTTGGTCGATTTTTGCATTTAATTCCTGTGATTTACTGTTATTCAACCCTAACTTTTGTGGCGTTGCGCCTGGGTCACCACGCGAAACCGCCGCGCCCCGGCGCTGGTAGGGTATTGTCAACTTGTTGAGAGTCGGAGGCTTAGGCAAATCTGAGCCCTCTCCGGGCACTCATGAATGGTCGGAAACTGGGGGTGGAGCATGACCATCTGATCGTCGCAGAGGCAAGAAAGCTTCGCGACAATGGCTGTGGCATACGTATTCGGGGTTCAGACTCGCGCATCCTTTGGATAGCGCTTCGAGGATGCGTTTGGGTCCAAATATTTTTCAACGATTGGAAAGAAAATCAGAACTGTTTTGATCACGGGTGCAAATAGGGGTATCGGCCTTGAGCACGTGCGCATGTTCGCATCTAAAGGGCTGCTAATCTTTGGTGGGGTTCGTGCTCCAAGCGAGGCAACCGAACTCAATGCACTGGCCGCCCGCTATCCCGGAAAAATTACGGTTCTGCGGTATGAAGCTCTTGAAGCTGAATCGGCTGAACGATTGAAATCTGCCGTTGGAGCCACCCCGATTGACCTTCTGCTTGCCAACGCTGGCGCAAGCACTGGGCCGCTTGAGTCGTTCGGTTCAGTGGGCGTGGAGGCCGCTGTTGAATTGTTTCGCATCAACTCCATAGCCCCTCTCAAACTGGTTGAGGCATTTGCTGACAATGTGGCGCGTTCTGAGCGCAAGTTGATCGCCCTGCAATCGAGTCAATTGGGCTCAATAAGCAACAACACGTCGGGTGGTTTTTACGGGTACCGCATGTCAAAGGCGGCACTGAACATGGTTGCTAAGGGTTTATCAAGTGATCTCAGACCACTCGGCGTCACCGTGGTGGCCTTGCATCCGGGTTGGGTCAAAACTCGCATGGGAGGGCCTCGTGCCCCTCTATCCGTGGAGAAAAGTGTTGAAGATCAGCAACGTCTATTCGAAAAGTTGACTATTGGACAAAGTGGGCGTTTTTTTAATTTCGACGGCACAAAATTGCCTTGGTAAATGACTACCGCCTGGCTACGTTTTTTTCTTTTTGCTGGTTGGTCTGCGAATTAGTTTGTTCTTTGCATCTTGGTCTGGGCGGTACCGAATAACGCGGCTGAGATATTGGTTTAATGCGCAGCGTTCACGATCGCCGGAATACGCATTTAGGACTGGCCTCAACCTAGAACCGCAGCATTGCCACCGACCCGATATCCCTACGGAGCAGGAAATGGGTTACGCGGAGATTTTCATAGGCCATTGGACTGGCATCTTCGCGCCCAAGGGGACGCAAGACGAGTTTCTGGAAAAAATCAGTTCTGCCGTAGGCGTGGCCCTCAAACCACCCACACTGCGCGCTCGGGGCCAGCGTTCGCACGTCGCACATGCAAGAGGGTTGAGCCAATAGTGGCTCAACAATTGACACACACTCCCGGCGCACAATGCCAGCTATGACGGACCGCATCCAAACCCTGGGCGAAGAAATTGCCAACGCCGCAAGCCACGGCGTGGCTTTGGTGGCGGCCATCGCCACCATGCCCTTTTTGATCATCGCTGCCAGCCAACGCCATCCTGCAGCCGTGGTGGGCGCGGCCGTGTTTGGTGCCACCATGGTGCTGCTTTATGTGTGCTCAACGCTGTACCACGCGCTGCCGCAGGGGCGAGGCAAGCGGGTGTTCCTGGTGCTGGACCACAGCGCCATTTACCTCTTCATTGCGGGCAGCTACACGCCTTTTGCTCTAGGCGCCCTGAGCGGGCCCTGGGGATGGTCCCTGTTTGGCGTGGTCTGGGCGCTGGCTGCGGCGGGTGTAGCGCTCAAGGCCTTCCAGCGCTTGTCGCAACCTTGGCTATCGACCGGCCTGTACCTGGCGATGGGCTGGCTGGTACTTGTGGCTGCGGTGCCACTGATGGAGCGTATGCCCGAGGCGGGTTTGTGGTGGCTATTGGCCGGTGGCCTAGCTTATACCGTGGGCGTGGTTTTTTTTGTTCTGGACCAGCGCATGCGCTACGCCCACGCTGTATGGCACGGCTTTGTGGCCGCAGGCACGGGCCTGCACGTGGTAGCCGTGATGGGCTACGCCGGCTAACCCTTGACTTAACCGAGGCGGGCGGGGTCGCGCACGCGATGCGCCCCGGGCACACCCAACTGCGGATGCAGTCTTCCAGCCAGCAGCCACCCCCCCAACAGCGCCAGGCCGGCTACGGCAAACACACCAACCAACGGGAAGAATTGCAAGACCAGCCACGCAATACCCGGTGACACAATGCCCGAAACATCGCGAAAGCTGGAATACACGGCCGACATTTCGGTGCGCTCGGAGGGCTTGACCGACATCAGAAACGGCAAGCCCGCACAGGTGTCAAGCAGCACCAAGAAGTAAGTCCCCAACACCAACACCGCAACCGTCGCCCACGGCCAAGGCGACACCAGCGTACCCGCCACAAAACAGACGCCACCAAACAAGCAGCCCGCGCGCACCGCCTGGCGCACGGAACGCTTGCGCATCCAGCGCAGCATCAACGGGGCCAAAAAAAGCCCCATATTGGCCAGCGACGTGGCCAGCCCGCCCACTTTTTCGCCCAATCCGTTCTCCAGCGCAAAAATGCCGATGTAGACAAAGTAAAACCACCAGCCGCAGGAGCGCAACACCGGAATCAACCATCCGGTGACCAAGCGCGGTTGCGCAAAAAACCGCCGTACATGGGCCAGAGGATTAGACCGACCACGGCCAAACAACCCGCCCTCCAAGCCGCCTGCACGTAGCGCGCGGGCAATGTCTTTGCCGTTGCCCAATCGGGTCTTGTAGATGAGAACCAACATAGCGCATACGGTGAGCGCCACCACCACAAACGGCGCCGCATCAGACACCGACAACAGCCACACGCCCAGCACCGGCCCGACCACCCAGCCCACGCCGCCGTAAAACATGCGCAGGGTTTCGAGCTTGCCAAACTCGGTTTTGCTGACGTGGTCCAGCACATAGGCGTTGAAGCACACAAAAGACATGGCTGCAGCCATGACCCCGCACAGCAAGGCCAGCGTGGCAAATCTGCCCCCCAGCATGCCAAAAGCGGCCGACACCAAATACAAAGTCGTGGCAAAGTAATACACGGGCTGGCGCCGAAACACACGCGCCAGCGCTGGCACCATCAGCGCGGTCAGCAACGACACCACGCCAATGGCGAAATAGATTTGCGCCACCACCGCCGCGCTGCCCCAGGCGCGGTACATGATCAGCGGGTAGACCGACAGCGTGGTACCGCGCACCATGGCCTCCAAGGCGCCTATGCGGGCAAACGCTTCTACGCTGGGTGGGTGCAAGGTCGGCATCATGTGGCGCC
>CANHZG010000139.1 GCA_947464995.1 Comamonadaceae bacterium
TCGGTGATTTTGGACTCAAATGTAGCGATCGCGGACGACTTACAGCCCGGCAGATTGAGGCGGCACGCCGCGCCATTTCCCGGCACGTCAAACGTGGCGGTCGTATCTGGATCCGTGTGTTCCCCGACAAGCCGATTTCCCAAAAGCCTGCTGAAGTGCGTATGGGTAACGGCAAGGGTAATCCCGAGTATTACGTGGCTGAAATTCAGCCCGGAAAAATCGTCTTTGAAATCGTCGGTGTGCCCGAAGCACTCGCCCGTGAAGCGTTCCGTTTAGCTGCGGCGAAACTGCCTTTGCGTACGACATTTGTCACCCGCATGATTGGCCAGTAATCAGGAGAGTATTGAATAATGAAAACGACTGAACTGCGCAAAAAAGACGTTGCCGGCCTGCAAACTGAGATCAAAGAGCTCCAACGCGCTCACTTTGGTCTGCGCATGCAAAAAGCCACGCAGCAAATTTCCAACACCGCTACGCTGCGCATTGCACGCCGCGACATTGCCCGCGCCAAGACCATTCTTGTCGAGAAGCAAAGCGCTGAAACATCCGCCACTTAAGGAGCCAACCATGACGGAAGCTAAAAAATCCCTCAAGCGCACCTTGATTGGCAAGGTGGTCAGCGACAAACGGTCCAAGACCGTGACTGTTCTTATCGAGCGCCGTGTCAAGCACGCGCTTTATGGGAAAATTGTTGGCAAATCCAGCAAATACCACGCCCACGATGAAGCCGGGGCCTACAAAACGGGTGACGTAATCGAAATCACCGAAAGTCGTCCTATTTCCAAAACCAAAAACTGGGTCGCGACCCGTTTGGTGGAAAAGGCAGCGACGGTATAAGCCCATGCAGCGCGTTCGCTGCGTAGCTTGCGAAAACGGCCCACAATGGGCCGTTTTTCATTTTTTCCAACCCTAACCGATATACAGGAGATAGCATGATCAAAGTAGGCGACACCCTCCCCGCAAGCACCTTGATGGAATATTCCGAAGTCGAGGGCGAGGGGTGCAGCATTGGCCCCAACGCTGTGGACGTATCCAAGGCGACCGCAGGCAAAACCATCGCATTGTTCGCGCTTCCTGGCGCGTTTACGCCCACCTGTTCGGCCAAGCATGTGCCAGGCTACGTACAGCACTTTGACGACCTGAAGGCCGCTGGAGTAGACGAAATTTGGTGCGTCAGCGTGAACGACGCTTTTGTGATGGGCGCTTGGGCGCGTGACCTAAAGACGGGAGCCAAGGTGCGTATGTTGGCTGACGGCAGCGCAACTTTCACCGTAGCCACCGGTCTGACGCTGGACCTGACCAAGGGCGGATTGGGTTTGCGCAGCAATCGCTATTCCATGTTGGTGAAAGACGGCAAGGTTGCAACGCTCAATGTCGAAGGCCCTGGCAAGTTTGAAGTGAGTGACGCGGCGACTTTGTTGGCGCAAGCCAAGGGCTAACTCCATCCGATTGGGCTGGGCCCTGGCGATCGGCAGGGTTTAAGCCATGCGCGCAACATGTGCTCTGGGTTTCTCGTCGGTGGTTGATAGCAGAGCCTGCTTAAGGCCATCGTCAGGGTAAAAGCCAAAATACCGTGCAAGCGCAAGCGGTCAGTACCATCGCGGCAAATAGGCGTGTGCTCAGCGTGTCGACGCTAGCAGGAGCGTCGTCGCGCAAAAGTTTGTCACCGTGGACCATCGAACGTACCAGGTCATGCTTGTGTTTGACGCGGTACCAAACGACGGTGCCGACGTGCAATGCGATCAGGCCGAACAAGGCGAACTTTCCCAGTCCCGTGTGGTAGTGCGTTGCCCACCCCACCCACTGGTTGCTGGCATAGCGCGCTAGCGGGCCGCTCGTGCCAATGTCGTCGTCGCTGAACAGGCCCGCGCCCACTTGCAGCAAAGTGGCCAGCAGCATGGCCAGTACTGACCAAGCGCCCAAAGGGTTGTGGCCGACACTGTCAGTCCGCTTGGCAAACGGGGTGCGCGCATAGGCCAGCGCAGCGCTCGGGGAAGACAAAAAAACCGAAAAGCGGGACCAGTAGCCACCCACGAAGCCCCATACCAGCCGGAAGACCACCAGCACCAGCACGGCGTAGCCAAAGCGAAAATGCCACTGCATTGCGTTGCCGCCTAATTGTGCCGTGACCAGCATGCCGCAGATGCACACCACCAAAGTCCAATGAAAAAGGCGGGTTGGCAAATCCCAAACTCGTTTAAGCATCACGTGTCTAATGTCGGGCAAAAGGTGGTCATAGCCTTTAAGTTTACCCAGAGCGTGTTGAGCTGCGGGCATCGATAAGAAGACCCCGAAGAGCACCAAGTCATTGGGTGCCAACTGAGCCAAACGCGCCAAGTGCAGCGAAAATTGACTCTCCACCACCCCACTATGAGGAAACCCCATGCGAAGTTTTTCCAGGCTGCTTGCGCTTGCCATCACCGTTTGTGCCGTTGGATCACCGGTGCACGCCCAGTTTGCCAAACCAGAGGATGCGGTCAAGTACCGTAAAAATGCCTTGTTCGTGATGGGTCAACATTTTGGCCGGGTCGCGGCTATGGCCACTGGTAAAGTGCCGTTTGACGCCAAAGCTGTGGCGGACAATGCGGCAACTGCGGAAATGCTGTCTAAGCTGCCCTGGTCGGCATTTGGCGAAGGGACCGACAAGGGTGAAACCAAGGCCAAGCCGGAAATCTGGAGCGACCGTGCTAAGTTCAACGACTATGCTGAAAAAATGCAGTCTGAGATGGTCAAGCTCAGCGTGCTTGCCAAGACCGGAAATCAGGAAAACATCAAGGCAGCAGTGGCTGCGGTAGGCAGCAATTGCAAGGGCTGCCACGACGCATTCCGCCAATAAGCCTGGGCTATTCGCGCTGCCGACAATTTTCATATAGCCGCTGAAGGAGGGCTAGCTTGGGGCGCCAAGCCGCTACCATCGTGCCCTTCATAGTTTGGTTTTATGCATAAAGGTTTCGCCATGGCGCGTTGGGTGCGGATTCAACTTCATGGCGTTCGCATGGGCGTGTTCTTGGGAGCATGCTTGTGTATGGGCCTATTGAACGGATGCAGCCCCAGTTTGAACTGGCGCACCCTGGCAACGGGGCGGTTCACTGTTTTGCTGCCGTGCAAACCCGACCAAGCCGAGCGCAATGTCGCATTGGCCAAGCAAACGCTTGCCATGGACATGATGGGCTGCAAGGCCGACGACGCCATGTTTGCCATCAGCCACGTGCATGCCCAGGACGCCCAGGCAGTAGACGCCCTGCTGGCTGATTGGCGGGCCAGCGCCTTGGCGCAAATGCGATCGGGCCCGGCCGCGACCTCACTCGCTCAGACCTTAGGCAAGCACCCCTTGCCCATGCTCTTGGTGAACGCTCAAGGCCTGGATGCCAACGGCCAAGCCGTGCAAGCGCGCTTGGCTTGGGTGAGAGATGGTTTGGACCTGTTCCACTTCGCGCTGTATGCGCCATATATCCATGAAGACATGGCCAAGCCCTTTTTCAGCGAAATACAAGCGCCATGAGCGATACCTCTTTGGATACCCTGACCCGCTCCCGTGCTATCGCCTTGTTTTTGGCGTTTGCGTTTGCCTATTTTTTGTCGACCCTCATTCGTGCGATCACCGCCACCCTCGCACCGACGCTGGTGCAGGAGTTTGCGCTCACGGCAGGGGACCTCGGCTTGTTGGCGGGTGGCTATTTTTTTGGTTTTGCGTTGACCCAATTGCCTTTGGGGCGTTGGCTTGACGCTCTGGGTCCCAAGCAAGTGTTGTTGGGTTTTTTGGCTGTGGCCGTCCTCGCCAGTGTGGCCTTTGCAAGTGCCACGAGCTTTGTGGGCTTGCTCGCTGCGCGCACCCTGATCGGTGTGGGGGTTAGCGCCTGCTTGATGGCGCCATTGACCAGCTACCGCCGCTGGTATGCACCTGGGGCGCAAATGCGCGCCAATTCATGGATGCTGATGACCGGCGCGCTGGGCATGGTCGCTTCCACCTTGCCGGTGCAATGGCTGATCCCGCTGACCGGCTGGCGCTTTCTGTTTATGGTCCTCGGTGGGCTGTTCGCGCTGTCCATGCTACTCATTGCCTGGCAAGTGCCGTCCTCGCCGCCCAGGGAACGCCCCGCCCCCGAAGGTGCGCCAGTAACGCCGGGTTATGCAGAGGTGTGGCGCAATCCGTTTTTTCGCAGTTTGGCGCCCTACGCTTTCGTCGGCTATGGCGGCTTGGTTGCAATGCAGACCTTATGGGCTGCGCCCTGGATGGTGAAAGTTGCCGGTTATACCCAGGCCGAAGCCGCAGCGGGCATGTTCTGGCTCAATGTGGCGATGATGTTTGCATTCTTGCTGTGGGGTTGGGCCAACCCGTGGTTGACCCGCCAGGGTCTATCGGCCACGCGCCTGATGAAAATCGGGCTCCCCGTTAACTTGGTACTGATTGCGGTGATCACCCTTTCGGGCAGTGCCCTGGGCGGTGCTACCGCGCTGGTTTGGACCTTGTACTGCGTTACCTGTACCGTCGGAAGCCTGGCACAGCCTGCGGTGGGCATGGCCTTTGCCCCGCAGTTTGCCGGGCGGGCACTGTCGGCATATAACCTGATGGTTTTCGCGGGCGTGTTTGCCGTGCAATGGGGCGTGGGCCTCATGATCGACGGCTTTCGAGCCGGTGGATGGAGCGAGCCCGCCGCCTACCAGGGCGCCATGGGTGTCTACGGGCTGTGTGGCCTGTGGGCTTATGTGCATTTGCTGCGGGCAAAGACGCCATAATCGTTCGCTCATCCACAGACCCTGAACCCATGACCGTCGGCATCCTGATCATCGCCCATGCACCGCTGGCAAGCGCTATGCGCGCCTGCGTGTTGCATGTGTACCCCGACGTGGAGCGGAGCCTGGTTGCACTGGACGTGCAGGCCAACGATCCACCCGAAGCCACGGTCGCTGCCGCCCAGATCATCTTCGAGCAATTCAATGGTGCCCCGGTACTGGTGTTGACAGATGTGTTTGGCGCCACGCCGTGCAACGTCGCGCAGAAGGTGGTCGATGGCGTGCAATCCAAATTGGTGGCCGGAGTGAATTTGCCGATGCTGCTGCGCACCATCAACTACCGCCACGAGTCGCTGGACCTGCTAGTGGCGCGCGCCCTGGCTGGAGGCTCCCAGTGCATCATGCAAGTCGCCGTCTCGGCGCCACTGAACCAAACGAGAAACCCCCATGATCCAAGCCACAACGACCATCAGCAATAAGCTGGGTTTGCATGCCCGTGCTTCGGCCAAACTCACCAAGCTGGCGGGAAGTTTCCCCTGCGAGGTGTGGATTAGCCGAGGCGAGCGCCGTGTCAACGCCAAAAGCATCATGGGCGTGATGATGCTCGCTGCGGGCTTGGGGGCCGAGGTGACGCTGGAGACGCAGGGCGAGCGCGCCCAAGAGGCCATGGACGCCTTGCTGGCCCTGATGGCCGACCGTTTCGGCGAAGGAGAATAAAACACATGGTGGCGCGGGCATGACGTTTTCCATCCACGGCCTTGCGGTTTCGCGCGGTGTGGCCATCGGGCGCGCCGTGTTGGTGGCATCCAGTCGCATGGACGTGGCCCACTACTTTATCCAAGCCAACGAGGTGGATGCCGAAATAGCCCGTGTGCGGGCAGGCCGCGACCTGGTGGTCGAAGAGTTGCACCGCTTGCAGCTCAGCATCGCTCACATGGGGCCCAAGGAGGCGACGCACGAGCTCAGCGCCTTGCTCGACGTGCACTTGATGCTTTTGCAAGACGTCGAGCTCATCAACGGTGTCAAAGCCTGGATTGTTGACCGCCTGTACAACGCCGAGTGGGCCTTGACCACCCAGCTCGATATCATTTCGCGCCATTTTGACGAGATGGAGGACGCTTATTTGCGGGAGCGCAAGGCCGATCTGGAGCAAATTGTTGAGCGGATTTTGCGTGCTATGCGCGGCGTGGCGTCGCCCGTTGCCGCGCCCAAAGCGCGTGCAGGCCGCAAATCGGGCCAGCAAGACTTGCTTTTAGGCGACACGGTGGATGTGCCATTGGTGCTGGTGGCGCACGACCTGTCCCCCGCTGACATGCTGCAGTTCAAGCAAAGCGTGTTTGCCGGATTTATTACCGACGTGGGCGGAAAGACATCGCACACCGCCATCGTTGCCCGCAGCATGGACATACCCGCGGTAGTGGGCGCGCGTACCTGCAGCCAACTGGTGCGCCAGGACGACTGGATCATTATTGACGGCGATGCCGGCGTGGTCATTGTCGACCCCTCGCCCATCATCCTGGCCGAATACGGGTTTAAAAAGCGGCAGCTCGAACTCGAACGCGGACGTTTGTCCCGCCTACTCAACACCCCGGCCGTGACCATGGACGGCGAGAAAGTGCAGTTGCTCGCCAACATCGAAATGCCCGAAGACGCCCAAAGCGCGCTCCAAGCCGGTGCTGTGGGCGTCGGCTTGTTTCGCAGCGAATTTTTGTTCATGGGCCGACGTGGCCATTTGCCCGATGAAGAAGAGCAGTTCCAGGCCTACAAGCGTGCGGTCGAAGGCATGAAAGGCCTGCCCGTGACCATCCGCACGGTCGACGTGGGCGCCGACAAGCCCCTGGACAGCAGCGTGTACGACGACGCCCACCTGAACCCGGCGTTAGGCTTGCGCGCCATACGCTGGAGCTTGGCCGACCCCGCCATGTTCCTGACCCAGTTGCGCGCCATTTTGCGCGCTGCTGCGTTTGGCCAAGTGCATTTGTTGGTGCCCATGCTGGCGCATGCCAGCGAGATCCACCAAACCCTGGCCCACATTGCGCAGGCCCGCGCCATGCTTGACAAGCGCGGATTGGCCCACGGGCCAGTGCAAATTGGCGCCATGATCGAAATCCCCGCCGCCGCGCTGACTTTGAAGCTGTTTTTGAAGCACTTTGACTTCTTGTCCATTGGCACCAATGACCTGATCCAGTACACCTTGGCCATCGACCGGGCCGATGAGTCCGTGGCCCATCTGTACGACCCGCTGCACCCTGCCGTGCTCCAACTGGTGGCCGCCACCATTGCCGAATGCCGCAAGCAAGGCAAGGGCGTGAGCGTTTGCGGTGAGATGGCTGGTGATGTCATGCTCACCCGGCTGCTGCTGGGCCTGGGCTTGCGCAGTTTTTCCATGCACCCGGCGCAAATACTGGCCGTCAAGCAAGAAATTTTGCGCTCCGACACCACGCGCCTGGAGCCCTGGGCGCAGCGCGTGATCGCCGCCGAAGACCCGACGCTGGAGATGACAGGGGTGGCCTTATAGGGGCTATCGCCTAACCGTGGAGTTTTCTACCGGGACCTGGGTGCCGCGCTGGTACAAATAGTCTGGCTATTTTTATGGAGCGTCACCGTGTGTTTGGCCCGGGCATGCTAATTGGCAAACGCAGCTATGCCGGTCATAGCCCGGCCCAAAATCAGCGCATGGATGTCGTGCGTGCCCTCGTAGGTGTTGACCACTTCCAGGTTCACCAGGTGGCGCGCCACGCCAAACTCGTCGCTGATGCCGTTGCCACCCATCATGTCGCGCGCCAGGCGGGCAATATCGAGCGCCTTGCCGCAGGAGTTGCGTTTGAGGATGGAGGTGATCTCCACGCTGGCGATTCCCTCGTCCTTCATTCGACCTAGGCGCAGGCAGCCCTGCAGGCCCAGCGAGATCTCA
>CANHZG010000140.1 GCA_947464995.1 Comamonadaceae bacterium
AAGCATACGCAGCACCAACATTCGAAGCCGTTACGGTGGAGCCCGTGGAACCGGTCTTGTTGGACTCCCAACCAGCGGTCAAGTTGAGTTTACCCAGACCATAAGTTGCACCCAAACCAGTGTAATTGCTTGCGCCCGTAGTGGTCGTAGCATCACCGCCAGGAGAAACCATTGCGTTGATGCTCAAGCCGTTCAGGCTGGGCGTTGCGTAAGAGATAGCATGGCTCTGCCACACGTTGTCTGAGTGAACACCAATTTGGTCTGCAATCGTCCAGTAAGCGCTCAGATTGTCGTATTCCATTGCGTCATTGAAGAGCGAAATGGCGTAGGGTGTGAACATACGTCCCACGGTAACCGTACCAAATGCGCCTGTCACACCAGCATAGGCACCACGACCACCCCAAGTGATCGAACCAGGGGTAGCAATTGGCACACCGGTCTCATACTGGTAGATGCCTTTGAGGCCGTCGCCCAGATCCATGTCGCCTTTGACGCCAAAACGGCTGGTGCTGTAGCCGTTGTCCTTAATCGCCGTTTGGCTGGCAGCGCCGCCGCCAGAGGTGCTGGCAAGGCTAACGTCAACCACGCCGTACACGGTGGGTCCAGCAGAAGCAGCGCCCATGGCTGCGATAGCGGCGATGGCAATGAGAGTTTTTTTCATTTCTTGATTCCTAAATTGAAAAGTTGAAAAGTGAAGCTGACCCTGGGATCTTTTGTAAAAGACTCTTGAGCCAGCTTGTTCGTACAGAACGAGGTAAACCGACAGATGTCAGAAAATGCTTAGAAAGACTTCAGCAAACGAACGCGGTATTCGGTGTCGAGTAGCGCGGCAGTTGTGCCGGTGGTGTTTGTGCCAACAATAGAGGACGTTTGCACCGCAGCGGAATATTTGCCATTTGCGCCAGCATCGGTGTAGGTTATGTAACTTGCATTCAAGGAGGTAGTCTTGCTGAAGTTGTAAGTAGCGCCTAAACCAATTGACGAACTGGCTTTGTCGCCGTCACGCATTTGACCGAGTGCGTACGCAGCACCGGCACCGGTTGTGCCTCTATCAAGAGCGCCTTGGGCTGCACGTGCTGTGTAATCCAAGCCCAACATGATGTTGCCTAATGGCACAGCCACACTTGCGACGTATTGATCAGCGAATCCGCCGGTCTTGTTCTGATAACCCAGACCGAACTTTGCGACGCCAGCATCGTAGGTACCCACCAAGCGGGTACGGATAACTCCGTCAGCGGGAGTCAGGTATCCGGACAAAGTGCCTAAGGACTTGTTGGTGGCCGCGGCGAAAGTTGTCACATTTACACCTGCCATGATTGGACCACCGCTGTAAACAGCGGCAACGTCCGTGAAGGTAATACCGTTTGTATTGCCCTTTGAGTCCAAACTTTGGGTGACTGCCAGCGTACTGGTTGTAGCTGCGGCAATGCTGTAGCCAACGGGACTGGCAAATTCACCATATGTGGCGGTCAACATAACCGGACCCACGGGAATGCTGTAGGCCACGACGTCCACCATGGAGCACTTGTCCAAGGGCAGGTAATTGTTCGATTCGTTGCTGCTGTATGCGGTTCCGGTGACCGCACCCGATTGGACCGTCACTAACGTTCCGCAAGTGCGTACCGAGCCGGCCGTCAAAGCGCCGAAGCTACCTGCCAAGGAAACCGACGCATCACGGTCCATGATGGCCGAGCCGCGACCACGCATGGTGAAGCCGCCGCGTGCAGTAGCCGACATGCCGCCGCCCAAGTCTTCTTTTGCGGAGATATAGATTTCGCCGTCATTCATGCTGAAACCTTGAATGTGCGAGCCGTCGGTGGCGATAACCGGGCTCTGCTGCCAGCTAAAGCCTAAGTTACCGCTGATAGTGGCTTGCGCGAATGCAGCGCCAGAGGTGGCCAAGCTTGCGACAGCAGCCAATGCAAAAAAGAAAAAAATCTAACTTTTTACAATTAAACTCGTGTTTTACCGAGTAAAGCGCGATGAATTCAATGAATCCATCCGCCACTAACCGTTGGATAGCAATGTCTATACAACTTTTTAAGGTGATTTTTGCTCCTTGCTGGAGGGCGAAAATCGGTCCTTTTCAAACTCGGTTTGTCACCGCTTACGGGGAGAACCGCGTGCGCCAAGCTGCTGTTGGCGTATGGCGGCCAGATGCCTGTTTGAGCCCGGGTGCGGCTATACAACTGGCCGTGTATTTATGCTGATGGAGGTCATCAACAGGGCGCGCGCTGCGGCCAATGACGACACGGCCGTTGCCCAACGCGAGCGCACGGTGCCCATTCCGTCCACGATTACCCGTGTTCCGGGCTATCCAGACAAGCTGTGCCTGTACAAAATGCAGGCCAGCAAATACTGGCAAGTGCGCTGCTGGATAGCCGGGCGAACCTACCGGCGCAGCACCCAAACCCAAAACCTGCGCCAGGCGCTAAGCTTTGCGCGCACCGTTTACGAAGAGTGGCTAGCCGAAAACTACCAAAGCGCTTCTGGCGCTGCGGGTGCAGGCCAGGCCCGCGCCCCCCATGCACCCCAAGCCGCCACTGCCGTGAGCTTTGGCACCCTGGCGGCGCAGATGTTTGCCAACGAAGAGGGGCGTGTGGGGCGCGGCGAATGGACGGTGGGCAGCCTGCAGGTGCTGCGCAACCGGCTAGACACCTATGTTCTGCCGCGCTGGGGCGCCGCGCCGCCCTCGGCCGTGAGCTACCAAAGCCTGCTGGATTTCATCAACTTCATGAGTGAGCGGCACTCCACCACCACCATCAGCCAGTACCTCGTGGTGGTGCGCAAGGTGCTGCGCCACGCTGTGTCGGCCGGTCACCTGGAGGCCTTGCCCGATTTTCCCAAGGTCAAGGTGCTCACCAAGTCGCGCGGGGCGTTTACGCCCACCGAATACCGCTGCATCATCCGCAAGGCACGCAGCCTGCGCGGCGTGCGCCACCCGGAGAGCGGCGCCGAAATCCGCATCAAGTACAAAGTGCGGCTTAAAGAACAACTCATGCCGGCGGACCTGGCCTGGGCTATAGGATTCATGGTGCACGGCTTTATCCGCCCCAGCGATCTCAAAACCCTCAAGCACAAGCACGTGGAGATCGTGCGCGGCGACCACACCTACCTGCGCCTGACCCTGCCCGAGACCAAAAGCCACGGCAAGCCCATCGTCACCTTGTTCCCGGCGGTGCGCATTTACCAGCAAATCGTCAAAAACAACGCCCGGTGTGACCTGGCCAAGCCCGACGACTACCTGTTTATGCCCCAGCTGCGCGACCGCGATTACATGTTGGCGGTGCTGAGCTTTCACCTCAACTGGGTCTTAGGGCTCACCGGGCTCAAGGACGGTGCCCACGGCCAGCCGCGCAGCATGTACAGCTTTCGCCACTCGTCCATCACCTTCCGCTTGCTCTACGGCCAGGGCATAGACCTGCTCACCCTGGCGCGCAACGCCCGCACCAGCGTAGACGTGATCAACACCTATTACGCCAGCACCGTCACCGGCGAGCAAAACATCGCCCTGCTGCAAAGCCGACGCACGCGCAAGGTTAAATAAGGCGTTTCTCTGGGGAAAACCGGCAAGTTTTGCGCGGTGTCTATATAGATGGCGGCGTGGCGCTTGCGCAAGGGCCAAAGGCCCAGACGCCTCAGGGGGGGTAACTACACCCGCTGCGCCACCGTCGTCATGACCTTGGCCATGGCGCGCATGGCTGCTTGCACTGGCGCGGGCAAGGTGGCGGCCCCGGCGCTGCGGGCGGTGTCGGCGTGGCGCAACTCATCGTCGCGCATCTGCGCCACGATGGCGCGCGAGGCGTGGTCGCCTGCGGGCAAGGCCTGCAAATGGCTGTTCAGGTGCGCGCCCACCTGGGTTTCGGTCTCCACCACAAAGCCCAGGCTGATGGCGTCCCCCAGCCGCCCTGCCACCAGCCCCAGCCCAAATGCCCCGGCGTACCACAGCGGGTTGAGCAGCGAGGGGCGGGCGCCCAGCTCTTGCAGGCGCTGCGCCGTCCAGGCCAGGTGGTCCGTCTCTTCTATACAGGCGGCCGTGTAGTGCGCCCGCAAGGCGGGATTCGACGTGGCCAGCGCCTGCGCCGTGTAAAGGGCTTGCGCACACACCTCCCCCACGTGGTTGACCCGCATCAGGCCGGCAGACTGTTGTTTTTCTGCATCACTCAGCGCGCTGGGGCCCTCGGGCAGCGTGGGGCAGGCCTGCGAGGCGCGAGGCGTGGCAAACAGGGTACGAAGCGCCGTGTCGGCGGCGGAAAAAAGGCGATCGGTGGTAGATGTCATGGGGTGAAGCTTACCGCCTGGCGGTTCGTCTGTGTAAGGATGCACCCGCAATGGTGACACTTAGGTGTAAACCCGCCCATATATGCCCCAGAGGCCCCATTTGTTGCATGGAGACAACAAAAACAAGGCTATACGGCTCCTTTCGCATGCTTTCCTTTGCAAAACCCACCCCGCTCTGGTGCAATGGCATCAGCTTCCTTAAAGGAGGCGGGCAGAGAATTCCAAAGATTGAATTCAAAGCCGTTTTTTTAACCCTGGAGAATTTTTAAATGAAAAAGACGCTTATTGCATTGGCTGCTGTGGCATCGCTGCAGGTCGACGGAATATAGGGGTTTTTGACGTTTAGGTTCGATTTGGACGCATTTGTCCCCAACAAAGAGTCGGAGATTTAGTAAAGATGAAAAAGACACTTATCGCGCTGGCAGCCTTGGCTGCAACCGGCGCCACCTTTGCGCAAGCCACCATTAGCGGTCAATTGGGCTTTAGCTGGCAGCAAAGCCCGTATTTCGCCGCTGACGGCTCGCACATTCAAGGTTTCAGCATGAATGACGGCGACATCTACATCACCGCAAAAGAAGACTTGGGCGGCGGCATGTCGGCTACTGCACGCGGTGGTTTCACCATGCGCGGTCGCGGAACCCCCATCAATGACCGCGATGGCACCATCACTTTGGCCGGCCCTCAAGGTGCATTGATGGTCGGCGCACTGCGTGCTTGCGGTCCTTTGGATGCCGTGAAATCAGGCGCGGTAACCGGCACGGTGTACACGACCAATGAGACCAATCTCGAGGTGCCTCTTGACAAGTGCTCAATCGTTGAGATGGTGATGTACACGGCCCCAAAAATGGGTGATTTCACCCTGTCAGCCGCCTACGGCGAGTTCGGTTCACCTCTTGGAGCCACCAGCACGGCTAGCACGAGCCTGAAGGGCAATGCCACTGGTATCACCTTTAGCGTTTTGGGCGCGGTCTACGCCTCAGGGCCCTACATGGCCACTGCCGATGTGACCAGTTACGGCGGCGCTAAGTCGTCAAGCCAAGCCTACAACGCGTTGGATGGTTGGTTGCGCACTCGCCTTGCCGGCACCTACGATGCAGGCGTGGCCAAGTTTGGACTGGGCTACCAGACTTGGACTTGGGGCAAGGCTGACCAGATGATTGCAAGCGTAGCCGTTCCGGTTGACAACATGGTGTTCGGTATCGACTACATGGCGCGTAATGCTCAAGGCGCTGCCACCAAGGGAACAACTGCTGAAAACGCCGCTTTGGATACTTTGTCCCTTGCTTTGTCCGGCACTAAGGTTGGCGACGTGGCCAGCTCGGCAATCGGTGTAGGCGCCACCTACAACTTCAGCAAGACGACCAACGTGAACGCGAGCTACATCACCTACACCGATGCGGGCAAAAACATCAGTCCGACGACCGGTGTGGTGACTGCAGCCAAGCTGGACTCCGAATACCGCCTTCGTTTGATGAAGACTTTCTAAGCATTTGCTGACATCTGTCGGTTTACCTCGTTCTGTACGAACAAGCTGGCTCAAGAGTCTTTTACAAAAGATCCCAAGGTCAGCTTCACTTTTCAACTTTTCAATTTAGGAATCAAGAAATGAAAAAAACTCTCATTGCCATCGCCGCTATCGCAGCCATGGGCGCTGCTTCTGCTGGACCCACCGTGTACGGCGTGGTTGACGTTAGCCTCAACAGCACCTCTGGCGGCGGCGCTGCCAGCCAAACAGCCGTCGCTGACAACGGCTACAGCACCAGCCGTTTTGGCGTCAAAGGCGACATGGATCTGGGCGACGGTCTCAAAGGCATCTACATGTATGAAACGACTGTGCCAATTACGACGCCTGGTTCTATCACCTGGGGTGGTCGTGGTGCCTATGCTGGCGTGACAGGCGCGTTCGGTACGGTTACCGTGGGACGTTCGTTCACACCTTACGCCATTTCGCTCTTCAATGACGCAATGGAATACGACAATCTGAGCGCTTACTGGACGATTAATGACCAAATTGGTATCCACTCAGACAACGTGTGGCAGAGCAAGGCTATCTCGTACGCAACGCCCAACTTGAACGGCTTGAGCATTAACGCAATGGTTTCTCCTGGCGGTGATGCTACGACCACTACGGGCGCAAGCAATTACACCGGTTTGGGTGCAACTTATGGTCTGGGTAAACTCAACTTGACCGCTGGTTGGGAGTCCAACAAGACCGGTTCCACGGGCTCCACCGTAACGGCTTCGAATGTTGGTGCTGCGTATGCTTTCGGTGCACTAACTGCGTCTGCTGCGGTCCAAAAGGCTGACAACGGAGCCAACCAGCAAGATTCAGGCTGGATCGTAAGCGTTGCAGCACCGTTGAGCGGCAAATACTCGGTGCAAGCCGGTTACGCCAGTGTGACGACGAACGGAACTAAAAACGTAAACACCACAACCCTCAACGCGGTTGGTGGCGCGACTTTGACTTCGACGAACCTTGTTTTGGTGAACGATATGACTGCGAGCGCACGTGTCTACGCTGGCGTATACACCGTTACCAATTCTGCGGCAGCTAATTCGACCGGTGCCAAGTTCGGCGTACGTTACGGCTTCTAATTCCCGCGCTGGCCCCGTGCCAGTGTAAGAATTTAAAAGTACGAAAGCCCCCAGGTGGAAACGCCTGGGGGCTTTTTTGCGCTTGGCGGTCATTCAAACTTAGCGCCGAACCACCCAATGCCCGTTCACAAATTGGTGCAGCATGCCCGCCACGAAGGTCTGGTAGGGGACGGCGCCGTCCACACTGCGCGCTGGTATAAACAATTCAACCTCCCAGAGCAGCGCGGTTGGGGCAGTTGGCCTTGTTACAAGTGGCGTACAGGCTCAGGGCGTGGTCGGTGATGGTGAAGCCCTTGGCTTTGGCCACGGCTTGCTGGCGGGTTTCGATTTCGGGGTCGTAAAACTCTTCTACCTGGCCGCAGTCCAGACATACCAGGTGGTCGTGGTGCTGGCCTACATTGAGCTCATAAACCGACTTGCCGCCTTCAAACTGGTTGCGGTTCAAAATGCCAGCCTGTTCAAACTGCGTCAGCACCCGGTACACGGTGGCCAAACCCACGTCGGAGCGCTCTTGTAGCAGCACCCGAAACACGTCTTCGGCCGACATGTGGCGCTGGGTTGCCCGCTGGAACACCTCCAAGATTTTCAGGCGAGGTACGGTGACCTTGAGCCCGGTGCTTTTGAGTTCGTCGACGGTGGTCATGGGGGTAGGCCTTTAAGGGGCGGGGCTACAATGACTTCATCTTACTGCCGAC
>CANHZG010000141.1 GCA_947464995.1 Comamonadaceae bacterium
AAGGCGAAATCCCGCGCGATCTGCATGGCATGCACGTGCGCAACGGCCCTAACCGCCAATTTGCCGCGTCCGGGCGTTACCACTGGTTTGACGGCGACGGCATGCTGCATGCGCTGCGCTTTGAGGGTGGGCGTGTGCAATACCAGAATCGCTGGATCGCCACCTCCAGCCTGACCGAGGAACGCGCCGCAGGTGCTGCGCTGTGGCAAGGCATCAAAGATCCGCCCCGGCGGGACCGGCCCGACATGCCGCTCAAAAATACCGCCAACACCGACATCAAGTTCTTTGCCGGTGAGCTGCTGGCCATGTGGTACCTGGGCGGCGAAGTGCACCGGGTGCGAGCGCACGACCTGGCCACGAGCGGCACGCTGTCCTTGGACCCGCGCCTGACCGGGCTGCATATTTCGGCGCACTCCAAGGTGGACGAACGCACCGGCGAATTTGTGTTTTTTTGCTATGGCAAAGAGCCGCCGTACATGCATTACGGCGTGCTGGACAAAAGTGGCACGCTCAAAACCCTGGTGCCGGTGGCGCTGCCCGGGCCCCGCCTACCGCACGATATGGCGGTCACGCGCAACTACAGCGTCTTGCACGACCTGCCCTTGTTCCAAGACCCCGAGGCCGCCGCCGCCGGGCGCCACAAGGTGATGTTTTACCCCGAGCTGCCATCGCGCTTTGGCGTGCTGCCGCGCCACGGGAGCGCGGCCGACATCCGCTGGTTTGAAGCCAAACCGGCGTACATGTACCACGTCTCCAACGCCTGGGAAGAGGACGACGGCCAGGGTGGTACCGAGATTGTGATGACCGGCACGCCTTTCAAACCGCAGCTTGACGCCCGGGGCCAGTTGGACGCCAGCCGCCTGCCCCGGCTGATTGCGCAACTCGGTCAGGACTGCATGTTTTACGAGTGGCGCTTTAACCTGCGCACCGGCCAGACGCGCGAGCGGGTGATTGACGACGTGCTGAACCAGGAATTCCCCATCATCAACAGCGCCTACCTGGGCGAGCACAGCCGCTATTCCTGGAACACGCTGATGGCCAACGGCGCGGGGCCCGAGGAGCCGCGTTTTTGTGGCATCACCCGCTACGACTTGCAGAAAGACAGTTGCACCAGCTACCACGCGGGTATGCACAAGTGGTTCAACGAACACAGCTTCGCGCCCAAAGACCACGCGGTGGCCGAAGACGATGGCTATTTGGTCGGCTTTATGTGGGACGCGCAGGCCGGGCGCTCCTACGCCACGGTGTTTGATGCCCACGACGTGGCGCAGGGCCCGGTGGCGCGCATTGCGCTGCCGCAGCGCGTGCCCCATGGCTTTCACGCCACCTGGGTCAGCCGCGCTCGCTTGCAACGGGGTTGGTAAGGCGCACTTGGCGCGCGCCGTGGTGCCTTAGTCCGGGTCTTGGTCGTTGGCGCCGAGCTGCTCAAAGGGCAGCGCCTGCTTGACCAGTATCACGGTGCAGGGTGCATCCATGGCCACTTTGATGGGTACGGTGGCAATAAAGCGCTGCATCTTCAGGCCATGGGTGGCTGCGCCCATCACGATCACGTTGACATGGTTGCCCACGGCGTAGTCAAGCAGCGCCTGCGCCACATCGCCCGATTCGATTACGTGGCACGAGGTCTGGTGACCGGGGTGGTCCAGCGGCTGCGCCCATTGGTGCAACTGGGCTAGGTAGCGCCGGTGCAAATGGGTTTCGCTACGGGCCTCAACCGTGGTGCTGCTCAGGCTGCTGGGGATGACCGTCACACACGCCAACCGTGCACCCGGGC
Source organism: Comamonadaceae bacterium (assembly GCA_947464995.1). Lineage (GTDB taxonomy): Bacteria > Pseudomonadota > Gammaproteobacteria > Burkholderiales > Burkholderiaceae_C > Allorhodoferax. Next base: position 1,775 of record CANHZG010000141.1, read on the forward strand.
GCGAACCCAGTGATCGGGCAACGGCCTGGCGCAGGGAATATAGCGTGGCGTCGCTCGCGTCTTGGTAGGGTATGGCCACCAGCACGATGGGCACTACTGCAATTTGCTCTGCGGGCATCGGGCTGGGCTGGTAGTGCATGCCTGCGGCTTTGATCCAGCGCTTGAAGTGGGTGCTAAACGGCGTGGCCTGGGTGTTGGTGCCGCGTGCGGTGACATGCACTTGCTCCGGGTGACTCAGGTCAAAGGCCAGGTGAGCGGCCGAGGGGTAGCGTTTGGCGGCCTCGGGCTCCAGGCAGCGCAGCGCCACCTCTTGCAGCCATTCGGGCAGATCGGGGCGGTGCTTGCGGGGCGGCACGGGGTCGACCCACAGGCGCTGGCGCAGGCCCGCTGGCGTGTTGGGCGTGCCAAAAGGCAGTCGACCGGTGCACATCTGGTACAGCATCACGCCAATGGCAAAAATGTCGCTGCGCGGGTCACCGCGCACCCCCACCACCTGTTCGGGCGAAATCCAACCCGGCGAACCCACGGCTTTGCGCAACTGCTCGGCCAGCAGGTCGGGGTAGTGCGCGTGGTGGGACAAGCCAAAGTCGAGCAAGACCGCATCACCAAAGCTGGTTTGCGGGTTAGAGCCTTCTGGTTGCGGTACATCGCGAAACAGCACATTGGCAGGTTTGAGGTCCAGGTGCACCGTGTTTTGCTGGTGCAGCGCATGCGCCGCATGGGCCATGGCACAGGCCAGGCGCACGATCACCGGCGACGGCAGCACACCGGGCAAGTCCAGCCAGTGCTGCAAGGTGCGGCCGCGCACGTATTCCATGACCAAGTAGGGCACGCGCTGCAAGTCGCCCGCAGCCACAAACCGCGGCACGTAGCGGCCGGTGAGCACTTGCAGGATGTGGCATTCCACTTCGAAGCTGACGATGTTTTCTGCCCCATCGCCGCTGGCCATGCGGGGCACTTTCATGGCCAACGCAAAGCCGGGGTCGTGCCCGCCTTGGGCGTAGGACACCCGGTAAATATGGGCCATGCCACCGCTGTGCATGCATTCGTCGATGGCGAAGCCGTCCAACACGGCGCCGTTTTCCAGCAGCTTCACCGGCCGATCTCCAGGCGTTGTGCAAAAAATTCGGGCAAACCAGCCTGGCGTATGGACTGGGCCGCAGCCTGATGGTCGTAATGCACCCGGTGAAAAGTCAGGTGGGCCGCTGCCATGTCGATCAGGGCGTACATGGCTTGTGGGTTGCCATCGCGCGGCTGGCCCACCGACCCGACGGTGGCCAGCCATTGCCGGTGCCGGGGTACCGGAATAGCCACGCCGCTTTTGGGTTGAAACGGCATCAGAGCGCCTTGTGCGCCACGGTAGTACAGGGTTTGCGCATGCACATGGCCACCAAAAACGTAGCGCACCAAGGGCCACTGCTGGGCTGCGTCCAGACTGTCCGTGGCGGCACGGACGTCGCTGACGTAGCGCCACCGCGCGGGGTCGTTTACGCTGGCGTGCACCAGCAGCACCGCGTCGAGCTGCTGGGTCAAGGGCAGCTGAGCCAACCAGGCGCGCTGGGTGCTGCTTAGTTGCTGGTGCGTCCAGGCGGCGGTGACGTCGCCCATGGCTTGCACCGTATCGGGCGGCGTGAGCGCGAGTTGGTCGTGGTTTCCCCGGACCACTGCCGCGCCTTCAAACGCCAGTTCCATGATCCGATCAAGCACCTCGCGGGGCTGGGCGCCGTAGCCCACCAGATCGCCCAAAAACGCCAGCTGCTGCGCACCCTGGGCCCGCGCATGCGCCAAACAGGCGTCCAAGGCGTGCAGGTTGCTGTGCACATCAGAAAGCAAGGCCAGCTTCATAAATCAACCCAATAAACCGTGAAGGGCTGACAGTATGCGCGCAGTTTGCGAGCGCTGTCACTTAGCGCGTGGTTTTGCTGCCTGGCGTGCGCGTCTTGGGCAGGCCCGTGCGCGGTGCGGGCGCGTCGGGCTCGGGCAGTGTGGCATGGGCGCCCAGTGCCAGGGCAATTTCTTCCTGCGCGCGCGCGGCGTCGTAGGCGTCCACGATGCGCGCGACCAGCGGGTGGCGCACGATGTCGATGCTGGTCAGGCGCGTGATGGCAATGCCTTCGACCCGGCGCAGCGTGCGTTCAGCGTCAATCAGGCCGCTGAGCTGGGTTTTGGGCAGGTCGATCTGGCTTACGTCACCGGTGATCACGGCCTTGGTGCCAAAGCCGATGCGGGTGAGAAACATCTTCATCTGCTCGGGCGTGGTGTTTTGCGCCTCGTCCAGGATCACAAAGGCGTTGTTCAACGTGCGCCCGCGCATGAAGGCCAACGGCGCAATCTCCAGCGCCTGGCGCTCAAAGGCCTTTTGCACCTGCTCAAAGCCCATCAGGTCGTAAAGCGCGTCGTACAGGGGACGCAAATACGGGTCCACTTTTTGGTTCAGGTCGCCGGGCAAAAAGCCCAGGCGCTCGCCCGCTTCAACCGCCGGGCGCGTGAGCACGATGCGCTGCACCGCGCTGCGTTGCAAGGCGTCTACGGCGGCGGCCACCGCCAGATAGGTTTTGCCAGTGCCGGCCGGGCCGATGCCGATGGTGATGTCGTGGCTGGCGATGTTGTCCAGGTACAGCGCCTGATTGGTGCTGCGGGGTTTAAGGTCGGCGCGCCGGGTGGACAGCGTGGGGCCGTCGGCCAGCTCGGCCGATCCGTCACCCGAGAGCATGAGTTGCACCGTAGCCGCCGGAATGGCGCGCGCGGCCATTTCGTACAAGGCCTGCAGCATGTCCATCGCCCGCTGTGCTTTGAACTTGGGCCCCTCGACCTTGAACTGCTCGTGCCGGTGGGCGATGCGCACGTCTAGCGCGGTCTCGATGGTGCGCAGATGCTCGTCGGTGGGACCGCACAGGTTGGACAGGCGGGTGTTGTTGGGCGGCGAGAAGAGGTGTCTAAGAATCAAGTTGATAATTCCGCAATGTGTCACAGAGGGTGGACCGCAGCAAAGCGCCACGCCACCCTAATGATAGGCACAAACTTTCATGAAGGCGGGCAGCGCCCTCAATCATGAAGGTTCTTTCACGTTAACAACAAAGGCACGGGATGATTGGCAAACTCACAGGAACCTTGAGCGACAAGAACCCGCCACAGGTGATGGTCGACTGCGGCGGCGTAGGCTACGAGGTGCAGGTCCCCATGGGCACGTTTTACAACTTGCCTGCCCTGGGCGAAAAAGTGTCGCTGCTGACGCATTTTGTGGTGCGCGAGGACGCGCAAATCTTGTACGGCTTTGGCTCGCCGCAAGAGCGCGCCGCGTTTCGCGAGCTGATCAAGATCTCCGGCGTGGGCCCACGCACCGCCTTGTCGGTGCTTTCGGGCATGAGCGTGGCCGATTTGGCGCAGACCATCACCTTGCAAGAACCCGGTCGCCTGACCAAGGTGCCCGGTATTGGCGCCAAAACGGCGCAACGCCTGCTGCTCGAACTCAAAGGCAAGCTCGGCGCCGACATCGGTGCGCCCTTGGGTGCGGCCAGTGGTGCGCAGTCCGACATTTTGCAAGCGCTGTTGGCGCTGGGCTACAACGACAAAGAGGCGGCGCTGGCGCTCAAAGCGCTGCCGCCCGATGTGGGTGTGAGCGACGGCATCAAGCTTGCGCTCAAGGCGCTGGCACGCTGAGCCGCTGGCGGCTAGGAGCGCCCTCTCTTCGGTCATGGTGCATTTTTAGGGTGACTGCGGAAGTCGCCCTGGGGGCTCATTACGCTCATTTCTTTGCATTACACGATTGAAAAATATTGTTATTAAAAAACAATTAATAGTTAAATAAATAACTTAATATGCTCGGCAACGACAGGCTTGTGTGGGCGGTTTGTACCTATACACCGATGGTAATTTATGACCGTATACACGAAAACCGTCGCTGGCATGGAGGCGATCAAAAATCCGCTGGCGGACCTACCCAGGCGCTTGCGGACCTTGCTGATTTGCATTGACGGCAAGTCTTCATTGCAGGCCTACATCAACACATTGACTTCTTTCGGCGACGTTGCCGCACTGATGGACTCCCTTCGGGAGGCCGGTTTGATTGAAGTGCTGGGGCAAACCGAATTAGGCTCACCGGCAAGTCGGCCTGCAGGCCAGGCCCTAATGCCCATTTCTGCTGCCCAGGGTCTGGATCAATCGTTTCGCCGGGACACCGCACCTGCGTTCACATTGCGGCAAGCCATTGACGCTATGGGTGATTTTGTCCAAGTCCACCTATCCCACGACGCCATAGAAATTGTGCTTATGTTGGACAAAGTGGAATCGGTGGACGAGCTAAACCAACTGTTGCCTAGTTACAAAGAACTTATCCGACCTTTTGGGGAGAAGGCTGTGCTGCACCTACGTCAACTCGCACCCCTGACGGAAAACAAGTTTTCCTGAAAATTTTCTTAGCTTTTATAGGAGTAGTTCATGCTAATTCGCCTTTTGTATGTGAGCACTGCGCACAAGAACGTCGGCTTGGACGAGTTCAGGGCCATACTGGCACAGGCGCAGACCAACAATGAGGCGCGAGATCTTACGGGCGTACTGGCCTTTAACTCCAAGATGTTTTTGCAAGTACTCGAGGGTGCGCGTGATCAAGTTAATGCGCTGTATGGCAAGTTGTTGCGCGATCCGCGGCACCATTCGGTCACGATGCTGAGCCTGCAGGACATTGAGCGGCGGCAGTGGGCGGATTGGTCCATGGGGTTTGTAGCGCCCAATTCGGCTAATCGTTCGTTGCTGCTGAAATACTCTCAAAGCAGCACCTTTGACCCCTACAAAATGCCAGCTGAAACCGCCTTGCAAATGTTGCAAGAACTCGCAGCCGTTACCGTAGGCTTGGCGGCAGCCCCTGAAAACGCGGTCGTCTTAGAAGAAGAGCAGGGATTTTTCTCGCGTTTTCTCAAGAAGTCCGATGCGGCCTTGCGTTAGGCCTGAACATCAAAAAAGCCCCGCAGGATGCTAGTCCTGTGGGGCTTTTGCGTTGTGGCAGCGTAGGCCTTGCAGCCTGCGCCAAGCCAGCCTGGGTTTACATGCCCATGCCGCCCATTCCACCCATGCCGCCCATGTCACCGCCGCCCATGCCACCCATGCCGCCACCGGCGTCATCTTTTGGGGCTTCAGCGATCATGCACTCGGTCGTCAACATCAAAGAGGCTACCGATGCCGCGTTTTGCAGCGCGGTGCGGGTCACTTTGGTGGGGTCCAGGATACCCATTTCGATCATGTCGCCGTAGGTGTCGTTGGCAGCGTTAAAGCCGTAGTTGCCCTTGCCAGCCAACACCGCGTTCACCACCACCGAGGCTTCGCCGCCAGCGTTGTACACGATCTCGCGCAGGGGCGCTTCGATGGCCTTGAGCACCAGTTTGATACCGGCTTCTTGGTCGGCGTTATCGCCTTTGATGGTGCCAGCGGCTTGCTTGGCGCGCAGCAGTGCCACACCGCCACCGGCCACAATGCCTTCTTCCACCGCAGCGCGGGTAGCGTGCAGGGCGTCTTCCACGCGGGCTTTTTTCTCTTTCATTTCGACTTCGGTGGCAGCGCCGACCTTGATCACTGCCACACCGCCGGCCAGTTTGGCCACGCGCTCTTGCAGTTTTTCACGGTCGTAGTCGCTGGTGGCTTCTTCGATCTGAACGCGCACTTGCTTGACGCGGGCTTCGATGTCAGCTGCGGC
>CANHZG010000142.1 GCA_947464995.1 Comamonadaceae bacterium
ACGGCCAGGCCTGCGAGAATGGGGTTTTTCACACTTTTGCACCTCGTACCATGAAAACACGCCTTCTCGCCCTGGCCGCCGTCCTTCTTGGTGCCGCCCTAACCTGTGCCGCCGACCCTGTCACTGATGCCGCCGCCAAAGAACCAGGCGCTGTGCGCACGCCCAGCGGCCTGGTCTACCGCGTGCTCAAGGCCGGCAAAGGCGCCAGCCCCAAGGCCAGCGACGTGGTCAAAGTGCATTACCGCGGCACCTTCCCCGACGGGCGCGAATTTGACAGCTCCTACCAGCGCAACGAGCCGACCGAGTTTCCTCTCAACAAAGTCATTCCCTGCTGGACCGAGGGCGTGCAACTCATGAAAACCGGTGGCAAGGTCAAGCTGACCTGCCCGGCGTCCATCGCCTACGGCGAGCGCGGCGCGGGCGGCGTGATTCCGCCCAATGCCACCTTGCTTTTCGAGGTGGAGTTGCTGGCCATCAACGGCAAATAAAAGACCACGCCCGATAATCGGGCATGACTGACACGCCCACCGACTTCTCCGCCCTGCCCCTGGCAGAGGCCACCCTGGCCAACTTGGCCCAACTGGGCTACCACCAGATGACGCCGATCCAGGCGGCCAGCCTGCCTGCGGCGCTGGCCGGCCAGGACCTGATCGCCCAGGCCCAGACCGGCAGCGGCAAGACTGCCGCCTTCGCCCTGGCCCTGCTTGCCAAACTTAACCCGCGCTGGTTTGCCGTGCAAGCGCTGGTGCTCTGCCCCACGCGTGAGCTGGCCGACCAGGTAAGCGCCGAAATCCGCCGCCTGGCGCGTGCGCAGGACAACGTCAAAGTGGTCACACTGTGCGGCGGCGTGCCCCTGCGCGGTCAGCGTGCCAGCCTGGAAAACGGCGCCCACATCGTGGTCGGAACGCCCGGGCGGGTGATGGACCACTTGGAGCGCGGTAGCCTGAGCCTGACTGACATGGGCACCTTGGTGCTGGACGAGGCCGACCGCATGCTGGACATGGGTTTTATGGACGACATCCGCACCGTGGTGCACCAATGTCCGCCCACCCGACAGACGCTGCTGTTTTCGGCTACCTACCCAGACGGCATCGCCAAACTGGCGCAGGATTTTTTACGCGCACCGGTGCGCATCGAGGTCAAAGCGCAGGCCGCCCAGGTGACGATTGAGCAGCGCTTTTACGAGATCACCAGGCCCCAGCGCCTAGAGGTGGTCGCCAAGTTGCTGCTGCACTTTCGCCCGGCAAGCACCCTGGCCTTTTGCAATACCAAGCAGCAATGCAAAGACCTGGTGGACTATTTGCAGCAGCAAGGCATAGGCGCGCTAGCTTTGTACGGCGAGCTCGAGCAGCGCGAGCGCGACCAGGTGCTGGCCCAGTTTGCCAACCGCAGCTGCGCCGTGCTGGTGGCCACCGACGTGGCCTCGCGCGGCTTGGACATCGATCAGCTGGAGGCGGTGATCAATGTGGACATCACTCCTGACCCCGAAGTGCATGTGCACCGCGTGGGCCGCACCGGGCGCGCCGGTGAATCGGGCCTAGCGCTGAGCCTGGCTAGCATGAACGAGATGGGCGCGGTGGGCAAGATTGAGCAGTACCAGCACTTCAGCAGCACTTGGTATGGGCTGGACACACTCACCCCCGCCAGCACCGCGCCTCTGCTGCCTCCCATGGTGACGCTGCAAATACTGGGCGGGCGCAAAGAGAAAATCCGCCCGGGCGACGTGCTGGGGGCGCTGACCAACGAGGAAGGCGGCCCGGCCTACACGCGCGAGCAAATCGGCAAAATCCAGGTCACGGAGTTTTGCACCTTTGTGGCGGTAGCCCGCGCCGTGGCGCCCGCAGCCTGCGCCAAGCTCAACGCTGGGCGCATCAAAGGCAAGTCGGTCAAAGTGCGGCTGATGTAAAACCTGGCTCCACCCTACCCGCCTAAGGAATCTGCCCCATGACCGCAACCCTACCCGCCGCACTCACCCTGTACCAGGAATTCAGCGTCCAGGCGCAGATTGACGCGCAGTACAACCCGTCCATCGCGCTGGCCGACCCTACAGCGCCGGGCAAGCACTTTGTGGCGCAAAGCCTGCTGGCGCGTGCCACCCTGAAGCACCACCTGGACGTCCCCTTTGGACCTACGGTGCACGAGACGCTGGACATTTTCCCGGCCGATGCACCAAACGCGCCCGTGTTTGTCTTCATCCACGGCGGCTACTGGCGGGCGCTCTCCAGCAAAGAATTCAGCGGCGTGGCGCTGGGCTTGCAGCGCCGGGGCATTACCACCGTGGTGGTGAACTACGCGCTGTGCCCCTGGGTGACGATCGACGAGATCACGCGCCAGGTGCGCGCGGCCGTGGCCTGGACGGTGCGCAACATCGCGCAGTACGGCGGCGACCCAGCGCGCGTGGCCGTGGGCGGTCATTCGGCCGGCGGCCACCTGACGGCCATGTGCCTGCAAACCGACTGGGCGCGCGACTATGGCCTGGCACCTGACCCGATCAAGGCGGCGTTGTGCATCAGCGGCATTTACGACATTGCGCCGCTGCGCTACAGCTACTTGCAACCGCTGATCCAGCTCGACGAGGGTGTGATCCGGCGCAATTCGCCCGCCTTCACCGCACGTGCCTGCGCCACACCCACTTGGTTTACCTGGGGCGGCGCCGAGACCAGTGAATTTGCGCGCCAGGCGCAGTCCATGCACGCCGCTTGGGGCGCGCTGGGCAACCATTCCGACCTGCGCGCCATCGCTGGGGCAGACCACTTCACCGTATTGGCCGGGTTTGAGCAGCCCGAGGGGGAGTTGTGCGCGTGGCTGGCGTTACAGCTTGGCGTCTCAATCGCGGCGTCACCCTAGCGACTGCGCTGGGGTAAACCCGCTACGCCAGCGCACGCGCGCCTTGGAAAATTGCGCATGACCGCAACATCTGCCATCGATAAGTCAGCGCCCTACCGCGACCGCAAGCGCTACGCCTGGCTGCTGTCTTTGCTGATTCCCACCACCGTGCTGGTCGGCCCGGCGCTGATGCTTTTGACCGGCCAGGCCTGGGCGCTGTGGTTGCCGGTGGTGTTTTTCTACAGCGTGGTGCCGCTGATGGACTATGTGCTGGGCGAAGACCAGAGCAACCCGCCCGAATCCGCCGTCCCGGCGCTGGACGCCGATGTCTACTACCGCTGGATCACCTATTTGCTGGCGCCCGTGCTGTGGCTGTCGTTTATTTTTAGCGCGTGGTTTGCCACGCACACCAGTCTGCCGCTGCACGGATGGGTGGCGCTGGTGCTGATCTGCGGCTCGGTGGGCGGCTTTTGCATCAACCTGGGCCACGAACTGGGGCACAAGAACACCCGGCTCGAGCGCGCGCTGGCCAAGATCGTGCTGGCGCCTTCGGGCTACGGCCACTTTTATGTCGAACACAACCGGGGCCACCACCGCGACGTGGCCACGCCGACCGACCCGGCGTCTTCACGCATGGGCGAGTCGATTTACCGCTTTGTGCTGCGCGAAATGCCAGGCGCCGCGCGCCGCGCCTGGGTTCTGGAACGCACCCGCCTGCAAAAAGCCGGGTTGCCGGTGCTGTCCTGGCACAACGACATCGTGCAACCGGCCTTGCTGACGCTGGCGTTGTGGAGCGCCCTGGTGTTGTGGCTGGGCTGGACGGTGCTGCCGTTTTTGCTGGTGGCCTCGTTATGGGCCAACTTTCAACTCACCTCGGCCAATTACATTGAGCACTACGGCCTGCTGCGCCAGCAGCGCGCCAATGGCAGCTTCGAGCCCTGCCAGCCACACCACTCCTGGAACAGCAACCACATCTTCTCCAACTGGATCGTGTTTCACCTGCAACGCCACTCCGACCACCACGCCCACCCGCTGCGCCGCTACCAGGCGCTGCGCCATTTTGAGAACCTGCCTACGCTGCCCAGCGGCTACTTTGGCATGTTTTTGGTGGCCTATGTGCCGCCGCTGTGGCGCTATGTGATGGACGAGCGCCTGCTGCGCATCGCAGGCCGGGATGCAAACTGCCTCAACCTCGATCCCCGCCAGCGCGAGGCTCTGATTGCGCGCTACGCCTTGACCACCGCCGCTTGAACCGGCCCTTTCCCCTTTCTGACACCTGCTGGCGCCGCACTGCGCCCTGCCTCATTTGAACGCCCCATGCGCACCACCACCACCACCCACCACCGTATTTGTCCCTTGTGCGAGGCCTGCTGCGGCCTGGAGATCAAGGTTCAGGACAACAAGGTCATCAGCATTCGCGGCCATGAGGCCGACGTGTTCAGCGCCGGCTACATCTGCCCAAAAGCGGTGGCGCTGAAAGACCTGCACGAAGACCCAGACCGCTTGCGCAGCCCCCTTGTCAAGCGCAATGGCGTGCACGTTGCCGTAACTTGGGACGAGGCCTTTGCCGAAATCGAGCGCCGCCTGCCGTCTATCCTGGCCGCCCACGGACGCGATGCCGTGGGCTTGGTAGCGGGCAATCCCTCGGCCCACAAGCTGGGTTTGCTCACCTACTTTCCCAAGCTGGCGCGCGCCTTGGGCACCAAGAACATCTTCAGCACCTCCAGCGTGGACCAGATCCCCAAGCAACTCGCCAGCGGCCTGATGTTTGGCACCTGGCTCTCCATCGCCCTTCCGGACATTGCCCGTACCGATTTGCTGCTGGTGATTGGCGCCAACCCGCTGGCCAGCAACGGCAGCATGTGGACCGTGCCCGACTTCAAAGGCAAGGCCAAAGCCTTGCAAGCGCGCGGTGGCAAGCTGATCGTGATCGACCCGCGCCGAACCGAAACCGCAGCGGTAGCCGACGCGCACCACTTTATTCGCCCAGGCGCCGACGTCTTTTTGCTCGCCGCCATGGTGCACACCTTGTTTGCCGAAAACCTGGTGAGTTTGGGCGCGGTGAAAAACTGGGTGACCGGCGTCGACGAAGTGCGCGCCGCGGTGGCGCCCTTTGCGCCCGAGGCGGTGGCTGCGCGCTGCGCCATAGACGCCGCCGCCATCCGCGCCCTGGCGCGCCAACTGGCCACCACACCGCGCGCCGCCGTCTATGCCCGCATTGGCACCTGCACGCAGGAATACGGCACGCTGGCAAGCTGGCTGGTCGATGTGCTCAACGTGATCACCGGCCACCTGGACGTGCCCGGCGGCGCCATGTTTGCCAAGTCAGCCACCTTTGCCGCCAATACCGCAGGCGCCAGTGGGCGCGGCAAGGGCATCACTACCGGACGGCGCCAGTCCCGGGTGAGCGGCGCGCCCGAGGTACTTGGCGAATTTCCCATCAACTGCATTGCCGAAGAAATTGACACGCCGGGTGAGGGCCGCATGCGCGCCCTGATCACCATCGCCACCAACCCGGTGCTCTCAGTGCCCAACGGGCCGCGCTTGTCGAAGGCGCTCGACTCGCTCGATTTCATGGTCAGCCTCGACATTTACCTCAACGAGACCACGCGCCACGCCGACGTGATCTTGCCCGGCCCCTCGCCGCTGGAAGACCTGCACTTTGACGTTGCCTTTCCCCAAATGTCCTGGCGCAACCACGCCCGCTACAGCTCGCCTGTGCTGCCGCGCACTGCGGGTCAGCCCGAGGAATGGGAAAACCTGCTGCGCCTGGCGGCCATCGCCCAAGGCCGGGGCGCCGGCGTGGACGTGACCGCGCTAGACGACGCGCAGTTCGCCGAAGATGCGCAACGCAGCTTTGGTGCCCACGCAGACGCGGTGATTGCCGCCACCCAAGGTCTGCACGGCCCACTGCGTGGCCTGGACGTGGCGCTGCGCGCTGGCCCCTATGGCGACGGCTTTGGCGAAAAATCAGAAGGTCTAAATCTGGCCAAGGTGATGGCCGCCAACCCGACCGGCGGCATTGATCTGGGCGAGTTGCAGCCGCGCATTCCCGAGTCACTGCGCACCCCCAGCGGCAAGGTGGAATTGGCCCCGCCCCTGCTGATCGCAGACCTGCCCCGCGCCCTGGCCGACCTGCAACGTCCCGCGCCCGACTTGGTAGTGATCGGCCGGCGCGACGTGCGCACCAACAACAGCTGGATGCACAACCTGCCCACGCTGGCCAAAGGCCCGTTTCGCTGCACCGCGCTGGTTCACCCGTTGGACGCTGCGCGCCTTGGGCTGCAGGAAGGCGCAATGGCGCACATGGAAAATGCCCAAGGCAGCCTGGAAGTTCAAGTGCACGTCAGCGACGACATCATGCCCGGCGTCGTCAGCCTGCCCCACGGCTGGGGCCACGACCTGCCCGGCGCACAACTCTCAGTCGCCTCGCAGCGGCCCGGCGTCAACCTCAACGCCCTGCTGGACGAGAAACTGCGCGATCCCCTGTCAGGGAACGCGGTCTTGAGCGGGGTGAGGGTGAACATGTGGGCGGTGGAGACCGTGACGGCCTGAGGCTTGGAAGCGTTTGTCTCAAACCCGCCAAACCAAGCACATCGTCCCGTCTGGCTCTGGCGAATTGGCGTACAGCCGGTCTGGCGCGATGCTGCCCACGCGCAGGGCGCCGCTGGCTTCTAAGGCCGCGATCTTGGCGCCAAAGCCCAGCGCGTCCCACTCGCTGCGCTTGACGGTAAAGGCAAAGGGGGCGCCGGGGCGCAGGATACGCAAGAGCTCGTCCATGCAGGCGGCAGAAACATGGCCGGTGGTGAAGGTGCCGCAGCACATGGCGGCGTCATAGGTCGCGTCCGGCACGGGCAGTGTGGCGTTCAAGTCCGCCATGACAAACGCGCGGTAGGCGCCGCTGGCGGCGGCCACTTGCGCCATTTCTGGCGACAAGTCCAGGCCCTCGATTTCCGTAAACCCGTGCGCCGCCAAGGCGCGCCCGGCCAGCCCGGTGCCGCAACCAATGTCCAGCACCCGCGCCTGAGCGTTCGCCAAGTGCGGGCGCAACAAATCCACCACCACCGTGGGCGAACGGTATTGCAGGCCGTCCACCATGGTCTTGTCATAGGTCGTGGCCCAGTCGCGGTACAAGGCCCGCGACTCGTCGTCGCTGCGCAGCGCGTAGGCCCGGGCGAGCAGCGCTTGGGCGTTCAGGTCCAGCAGGGGGTTGGGGGCGTGGGACATGAACAGGACTCGGTCCTACATGTTTCTGCGGTACTGCCCGCCCACCTCAAACAGCGCATTCGTAATCTGCCCCAGCGAACAGACGCGCACCGCGTCCATCAGCACGTCAAAGACGTTGTCGTTGGCAATCACCGCTTGTTGCAGGCGGGCCAGCATGGCAGGGGACTGCGCGGCGTGGCGGGCGTGGAAGGCGTGCAGGCGTTCTAGCTGGCTGGCTTTTTCCGCGTCGGTGCTGCGCGCCAACTCCAGCTTGTCCATCACCTGGTCGCCGTGCGGGTTACGGAAGGTGTTGACGCCGATGATGGGCAGCTCGCCGGTGTGCTTGAGCATCTCATACGTCATGGATTCGTCTTGAATCTTGCCGCGCTGGTAGCCGGTTTCCATAGCGCCGAGCACGCCG
>CANHZG010000143.1 GCA_947464995.1 Comamonadaceae bacterium
CGCTGGTGGTGCCGGTGACAAATTCGCCGGATTCCAGCGATTTTTCCAGGGACATCCACGAAGCCAGGCGCTTGGCGGTGTCACGGCTGACGATGGTGTCGCCGTAACCGTTTTCCATGGCGACGATGGCCACGGAGACAAATTCGCCTACTTGAACTTCGAGTTCGCCTTTGTCGCTCTTGAATTCGGCCAAAGGCACATAGGCCTCCGACTTCAGGCCAGCGTTGACGACGACGAAGTTGTGTTCAATACGAACGACTTCAGCGGTAACGACTTCACCAATACGGGTTTCAGAGGCTTTTTGTGACTCTTCAAATAGGTCTGCGAAAGATTCGGACATGTTGCTTGCGGAAAAAACCGCGGGGTTAAGTTGTTGAACCCCAGGGCCATGCGCATGCAGCGCGAAGGGAGCCTTGGGGACCTTGCCAAGGCCAATGCGGCCCGGGGCTTCTAACGCCAGCCCGTTTAATCCACCGAAGGGGGAGAAAAAGGCTGCTTGCCTTGCCACCAGTTCAACACTTGGCTGACGGACGATTCGACCGTGAGTTCAGAGTTGTCCAGCAGTTCGGCGTCTTGCGCGGGCTTTAAAGGCGCCACGGCACGTTGGGTGTCACGTGCGTCGCGGGCCGCGAGGTCTGCGCAAAGAGTGTCGAGTGTAGTCGAAATTCCCTTTGAAATCAATTGCTTATAGCGCCTCTGCGCTCGGCGCTCGGAGCTGGCGGTCAGATAGACCTTGAGCGTGGCCTCGGGAAAGATCACTGTGCCCATATCGCGCCCGTCGGCCACCAGCCCCGGTAGACGCCGAAAGCTGTGTTGCAAGTCCACCAGCGCGGCGCGCACCGCACCTAGGCTGGACACCGCTGAGGCATTCATGCCCGCCTGCTCTGTACGAATGGCCTCGCTGATGTCTTGCGCGGCTAGCCAGACGCGCTCGCCCTCAAAGCGAATCTCCAGCGTGGCCGCCAGGGCCGCTATCGCGTCGGCATGGGCTTCGTCCAGCGCCAGGCCCACTTGCAGGGCCGCGTACGCGGTGATGCGGTACAAGGCCCCGGAGTCCAGAAAGTGGTAGCCCAGCTGCGCAGCCAGCGTGGATGCGAGCGTGCCTTTGCCCGAGGCTGTGGGACCATCAACGCACAGCACCGGGATAGCACTGGGGGCAGCCTGGGCCACCGCAAACAGGGCTTCAAAATAGTCTGGAAAGGTTTTGCCGACGCATTTGGGGTCCTCGATACGCAACGGCAAACCCGCCGGGTTAAAGGCTGCGAGCGAAAAGCACATGGCGATGCGGTGGTCGTCGTAGGTGTGAATGCTGGCAGGCTTCCAGTTGACGGCGCTCAGGGGGTGGATGCGCATCCAGTCCGGGCCTTCCTCGACCTGCGCGCCGAGCTTGCGCAGCTCGTTGGCCATGGCGGCGATCCGGTCGGTTTCTTTGACGCGCCAGCTGGCAATATTGCGCAGCTCGCTGGGGCCATCAGCGTACAGCGCCATTACTGCCAGCGTCATGGCTGCGTCGGGGATGTGGTTGAAGTCCCCTTGGATGGCGCGCAGGGGCCACAGGCCGCGCGAAATATGCAACCAGTTCGGGCCTTTTTCCACCACTGCGCCCATGCTTTGCGCAGCTTCCAAAAAGCGTATATCTCCTTGAATAGAGTCATCGCCCACGCCTTCAATTCGAAGACCGGTTCCCCGGACGATGGCGCCCAGACCAATGAAGTAACTGGCCGACGAGGCGTCACCTTCCACATGGATGCTGCCCGGCGACTTATAACGGCTGCCTTGGGGAATGACAAAAGCGCCGTGGGCCTCGTTGCGCACCGCAATGCCATAGCGCGCCAGCAGATTGAGCGTGATGTCAATATAGGGCTTGCTGATAAGTTCGCCAACGACCTCAATGGTGATGTCCTGGTGCTGTGCAACCAGCGGCAGCGCCATTAGCAGGGCAGTCAGAAATTGGCTGGACACGTCGCCGCGCACTTGGATGGGGGCGTTGAGTTGGAGCGTGGGCTTGCCAATGCGCAGCGGCGGATAGCCGTCGGCCCCCAAGTAGTCAATCTGGCAGCCCAGTAAGCGCAGCGCATCGACCAAGTCGCCAATGGGGCGCTCGTGCATGCGCGGCACGCCTGATAGTGTGAAATCGCCACCCATCACCGCCAGCGCAGCGGTCAAGGGGCGCATGGCGGTGCCTGCGTTGCCCATGAAAAAAGCAATCGGCTCCTGGCGCAGTGGCTGGCCACCCAGGCCAGTGATGGTGACGGTGTTGCCCTTGACTTCCACGCCGCAGCCCAGTTGGCGCAAGGCCGCCAGCATGACCTGTGTGTCGTCTGAATCCAGCAGGTCGTGGACGACCGTGGTGCCCTCGCATAGGGCAGAGAGCAAAAGCACACGGTTGGAGATGCTTTTGGAGCCGGGCAGGGCGACGGTACCGTTGGCGCTTTGCAGCGGTGGGATGTCTAAAAAAGCGGTTGAAAACATTACTTTGTCGGGGGCGGTGAGCCTAAGCTCCAGTCGGCGCGGGAATCGCTCGCTCGGCGTATAAGAGATTCGACGCCCGCAAAATCCGCTTGGGAAATGGCGCGCTCCAGCGCATCCAGGCTAGTGCGAAAACTCGCAATCTGCGCTTCTACTTCAGTGCTATTGGCCAGAAAAATATCACGCCAGACGACCGGGTCGCTGGCGGCGATGCGGGTGAAGTCGCGAAAGCCGGGGCCAGCCAAAGACAGAAAATCGGCGCCTGCTGGCTGGGCAGCGATGGAATTCATCATGGCAAAGGCCAGCAGGTGGGGCAGATGGCTTATGGCGGCAAAGGCTGCATCGTGCGCTCCAGCGGACATGTGGCGCACGCGGCAGCCCAGCGCGCGCCACAGGGCGTTGGCCTGGGCCAGTTGCGTAGCACCCGTTGCAGGGCTGGGGGTCAAAATGACCTGGCAGTTGGCGTAGAGGGCCGGGTCGGCGTGGGCCACCCCGGCCACTTCTTTGCCCGCAATCGGGTGCGCTGGAACGAAGCAGCCGATTGCTTGCCCCAGCGCGCCTTGGGCGGCGGCCACTACGTCGCTTTTGGTGGAACCTACGTCCATCACCAGCGCTGTAGGCGACAAGACACCTGCGATCGCCGTCAAGGTGGCTTGCGTGGCGGCGACCGGCACGGCGACCAGCACCAGGTCAGATCCGTGCGCTGCATCCGCCGCTGTTGCGGCTATGGCGTCCACCACGCCCATGTTCAACGCCCTCTCACGGGTCGATTCCGAAGGGCTAAACCCGACGACATGGCGAACCAAACCGGCGCGCTTAAGCGCCAGCGCAAACGAGCCGCCCATCAAGCCGCATCCCACCAAACCCAGTTGTTCAAACATCACGCTGCGGCCACCTTAGTCAGCCAGTGGGTAGGTACCCAGCACTTTGTAAAAGGAACACAAGTTTTGCAAATCTGCCAAGGCAGCTTTGACCTGTGGTTGGGACGGGTGGCCTTGCAGGTCGATGTAGAAGAAATATTCCCACTGACCCGAGCGCGCGGGGCGCGACTCAAAGCGCGTCATGGACACGCCGTGTTGCTTGAGCGGCACCAGCATGTCGTGTACCGCGCCGGGGCGGTTCGGCACTGATACCACCAGACTTGTGCAGTCTCGCCCGCTGGCCTCGGGTGCGGGCAGGATGTCGGGCAGGCAAACGACGACAAAGCGCGTACGGTTAAAGGCGTCGTCCTGGATGGCGTGCGCGGCCAAGTGCAGGCCAAAAGTGGCGCCCGCGCGCTCGCCGGCAATCGCCGCCCAGGAGGGTTCCGTGGCGGCCAAGCGGGCGCCTTCGGCGTTGCTGGATACTGCTCGCCGTTCGGCGTGGGGCAGGTGGGTGGTGAGCCACTGCTGGCACTGCGCAAGCGCCTGCGGGTGGGCTAGCACCACTTCAACGCCCTCCAGTGAATTGTTTGCACGCAGCAAATGGTGGCGCACCATCAAACTGATTTCGCCCACGATGTGTAGCGGCGTCGTCAACAGCAAATCCAGCGACCGTGTGACCACACCCTCGGTACTGTTTTCTACCGGCACCACGCCAAACTCGGCGGAACCTGCAGTGGCGGCTTGGAACACCTCGTCAAAACTGCCGCAGGGCACATGGGTGACGCTCGAGCCAAAGAAGCGCAGCGCCGCTTCCTCGCTGAAGGTGCCGGCCGGGCCCAGATAGGCCACGCGCTGGGGTGCTTCAAGGGCGCGGCAGGCGGACATGATTTCGCGCCAGATAAAGGCTAGGCTTTCAGGTTTGAGCGCTGCGGCGTTGCGAGTTTGGGCGTTGGCCCGTTGTAAGTTACCAATGACCTGGGCCTCGCGTTCGGGGCGAAATACCACCGAACCTTCGCCTTTTTTGAGTTCTCCCACTTCGTGCGCCAGGCCGGCGCGGCGGTTGAGCAAGGCTAGCAGTTCAAGGTCCAGGGCGTCGATTTGCACACGGAGGTTGGACAGTGTTTTGGTCATCAAGTGCCCTTTGTTTGTTGGCTTAAGCGTGGCGCTGCTCAAAGTCTTGCATATAGGCCACAAGCGACTGCACACCGGTTAGCGACATGGCGTTGTACAGGCTGGCGCGCATGCCGCCCACCGATTTGTGGCCTTTGAGCTGCAACAAGCCTGCGGCAGACGCACCGGTCAAAAACGCCTCGTTCAAGGCCTCGTCGCGCAAGAAAAATGGAACGTTCATACGCGAGCGGCAGTCGGTATGAACGCGATTCACGTACAGGCCCGACGTATCAATGGCCTGGTACAAAGCCTGCGATTTGGCGATGTTTTTAGCCTCCATGGCCGCAATGCCGCCTTGGCGCTGCAACCAGTCAAACACCAAGCCAGCCATGTAGATGGCATAGGTGGGGGGGGTGTTGTACATCGAGCCGTTGGCGGCCACCGTTTGGTAGTTGAAGGCGCTGGGGCAAATGGCCAAGGCGTGGCCCAGCAGGTCTTCACGCACCACCACCACGGTCAGTCCGGCTGGGCCCAGGTTTTTTTGAGCGCCTCCAAAGGCAAGGCCCACGTGGCCCCAGTCCATAGGCCGTGACGCCACTTGGGATGAAAAATCGACTACCAGCGCGGCGTCCGAACCCAAAGATTTGAGGTCTGGTAGGGCGTGGAATTCCACGCCATGGATGGTTTCGTTACTGCAAATGTGGACGTAGCTGGCACCTGGGCGGATTTGCCAGCATGCCGGGTCGGGGATATCGGTGAACCCGCAGGCCTGTGCGCTGGCGGCTAGGTGGGTCTCGCTGTATCTCTGGGCTTCGAGGAACGATTTCTGGCTCCAACTTCCGGTCAGTACAAAGTCGGTCTGGCCGCGGTGACCGGGCTGCGCGCGCAAGGCGCTCAGGTTCATGGGCACGATTGCGTTCTCCGCCAGGCCGCCGCCCTGCATGAACAAAATCTTGAAGTGCTCAGGAATAGCCAGCAAGCTGCGCAGGGTGCTCTCAGCGTGGGCGCAGATGGACATGAACTCTTTGCCCCGGTGGCTCATTTCCATCACGCCCATGCCGCATCGCCGACCGGTCGTGTCGGGCCAGTCCAGCATTTCACTGGCGGCTTGCGCCAGCACCTCTTGCGGCATGGCAGCCGGACCGGCCGAAAAGTTATAAGGTCGGGTCACGCGGGCGCCCTGACTTAAACGTCGGTCGGCGCGTCGCTGTCGGCGCCGCTATCGCCTTCGGGCGCATCGCTGCCATCGTTGGTCTCGGACGGGTTTGCGTCGTTTTCCACAATGCGCTGCAGGCCGCTGAGTTTGGAGCCTTCGTCCAGACCGATCAGCGTCACGCCTTGCGTGGCACGGCCGAGTTCGCGGATTTCGGAAACCCGGGTCCGCACCAATACACCACGGTCGGTAATCAGCATGATTTCGTCGTCCACATGCACGAGCGTGGCAGCCACCACTTTGCCGTTACGCTCGGTTTGCTGGATAGCGATCATGCCTTTGGTGCCACGCCCGTGACGGGTGTATTCGGTGATGTTGGTGCGTTTTCCGTAGCCGTTCTCAGTGGCTGTCAGCACGCTTTGCAGTTCGTCTTCAGCCACCAGCATGGCGATCACACTTTGGCCGTCTTCGAGGTTCATGCCCTTGACGCCACGCGACTGGCGGCCGTGGGCGGTCACTTCGTCTTCGTTAAAGCGCACCGCCTTGCCACCATCAGAGAACAGCATCACATCGTGCTGGCCGTCGGTAATGGCGGCGCCAATCAGATAGTCGCCTTCGTCAAGGTTAACGGCAATGATGCCGACCTTGCGCGGGTTGCTGAAATCGTCCAAAGGCGTCTTTTTGACCGTGCCCATGGACGTGGCCATGAATACATACTGGTCGGCCGGAAAGGTGCGCTTGTCGCCAGTCAGCGGCAGCACTACAGTGATTTTTTCGCCTTCTTGCAGGGGGAACATATTCACGATGGGCCGACCGCGCGAACCGCGCGAGCCTTGTGGCACTTCCCAGACCTTGAGCCAGTACAGGCGGCCCCGGTTGCTAAAGCACAAGATGTAGTCGTGCGTGTTGGCGATGAACAGCTGGTCGACCCAGTCGTCCTCTTTGGTGGCGGTGGCTTGTTTGCCCCGCCCGCCGCGCTTTTGTGCCCGGTACTCGCTCAGGGGCTGGCTCTTGATATAGCCGCTGTGGCTGAGTGTCACCACCATGTCGGTGGGGGTGATCAGGTCTTCAGTGCTCAGGTCGTAGGAGCTGTGTTCCACCAAACTGCGGCGCGCACCGATTTTGGTTTGGCCAAATTCCTGGCGGATGGTGCCCAGCTCGGTGGTGATGATGGTTGAGACGCGCTCTGGCTTGGCCAGAATGTCCAGCAGGTCTTCGATCTCGGCCATGACCTCTTTGTATTCGGCAACGATCTTGTCTTGCTCCAGCCCGGTCAGGCGTTGCAGGCGCATTTGCAAAATTTCTTGCGCTTGCGTGTCCGACAGGCGGTACAGGCCGTCGCTGCCCATGCCGTAGGCTTTTTCCAGGCCATCGGGGCGGTAGTCGTCGGCGTTGACCACACCGCCGTCGCTGCGGCTGCGGGTGAGCATTTCGCGCACCAGTTTGCTGTCCCAGCTGCGCGTCATCAGCTCGGCCTTGGCCACTGGGGGCGTGGGCGCGTTGCGGATGATGGCAATAAAGTCGTCAATATTGGCCAGCGCCACCGCCAGGCCTTCCAGCACATGGCCGCGCTCACGCGCCTTGCGCAGGTTGAACACCGTGCGCCGTGTCACCACTTCGCGGCGGTGCTGCAAAAACACCTCAATCAGGTCTTTCAGATTACAAAGCTTGGGTTGCCCGTCAATGAGGGCCACAATATTCATGCCAAAGGTGTCTTGCAGCTGGGTTTGTTTGTACAGGTTGTTGAGCACAACTTCGGGCACTTCGCCGCGCTTGAGCTCAATCACCAGGCGCATGCCGGATTTGTCCGACTCGTCCTGGATGTGGCTGATGTCTTCGATTTTCTTTTCGTGCACCA
>CANHZG010000144.1 GCA_947464995.1 Comamonadaceae bacterium
ATACTACGCGCCCAAGAACTTCAACTTTTTCTACATTTTTGGGTCGCTGTCCCTGCTGGTTCTGGTGATTCAGATTGTCACCGGCATATTTTTGGTCATGCATTACAAGCCCGACGCCGCGCTGGCGTTTGGTTCGGTCGAATACATCATGCGCGACGTCCCATGGGGCTGGCTGATCCGCTATATGCACTCAACGGGTGCATCCGCCTTTTTCATCGTGGTGTACCTGCACATGTTCCGTGGGCTGATTTACGGCAGCTACCGCAAGCCGCGCGAGCTGGTCTGGCTGTTTGGGTGCGGCATTTTCCTGTGTCTCATGGCTGAGGCCTTCATGGGCTATTTGCTGCCCTGGGGGCAAATGAGCTACTGGGGTGCTCAGGTGATCGTGAATTTGTTTGCCGCCGTGCCTTTTGTGGGCCCGGACCTCGCTTTGCTGATTCGCGGCGACTATGTGGTGGGCGACGCTACGCTGAACCGCTTTTTCAGTTTCCATGTAATTGCGGTGCCCTTGGTGCTGCTGGGTCTGGTGGCTGCGCACATCATCGCTTTGCACGAAGTGGGCTCCAACAATCCCGACGGCGTTGAAATCAAGGCGACCAAGGGCCCCGACGGCCACCCGTTGGATGGAATTCCCTTCCATCCCTACTACTCTGTGCACGACATTTTTGCCGTCAGCATGTTCTTGATGGTGTTTACTGCCATCATCTTCTTTGCGCCGGAGTTCGGTGGTTACTTCCTGGAGTACAACAATTTCATCCCGGCGGATCCGCTCAAAACACCATTGCATATTGCGCCGGTCTGGTACTTCACGCCGTACTACTCGATGCTGCGTGCCATCACAAGCGAAATGGTGCTGGTACTGATCGCCTGCGTGGTCGGAGCTGCCGCGTTGAGCGTGTTCAAGATCAAGATGCCTGCGGTCTTCAAGATCGTCATCGTGGGTGCCGCTGCCGTGGTCACCGCCATGATGCTGTCCATCGACGCTAAATTCTGGGGCGTGGTGATCATGGGTGGTGCCGTAGTCATTTTGTTCTTCTTGCCTTGGCTGGACAACTGCGCAGTCAAATCGATTCGCTACCGTCCAAATTGGCACAAATACATGTATGGCATTTTCGTGGTCAATTTCATTGTGCTGGCCTATCTTGGGGTGCAGCCCCCGTCGGCCATCGGTGAGCGCGTATCGCAAGTGGGCACCTTGTTTTACTTCGGTTTCTTTTTGCTGATGCCTTGGTGGAGCCAGATGGGCCAGACCAAGGCGGTGCCAAACCGCGTCACCTTTGCTGCCCATTGAGCCGGAGTTTCCAAAAAATGAAAAAATTTGCACTCAGCTTGATTACTGCATTGGCCCTGGTTTCGGGCGTGCAGGCCAATACCGGCGGCATTGCATGGGACAAGGCGCCCAACAACACAACCGATATGGCGGCGATGCAAAACGGCGCCAAACTGTTTGTCAACTATTGCTTAAATTGCCACGCGGCGGCGTTCATGCGTTTTAACCGCCTGAAAGACATTGGTCTGACCGAGCAACAAATCAAAGACAACCTCTTGTTCACCACAGACAAAGTGGGTGAAACCATGAAGGTTGCCAGTGACCCGCGCCAGGCCAAAGAGTGGTTTGGCGGCAACCCACCTGACCTGACGGTGATCGCGCGTTCCCGTTCGGGCGCCCAGGGAACGGGGGCGGACTACCTCTATACCTATCTGCGTACCTATTACGTGGATGACACCAAAGCCACCGGTTGGAACAACATGGCGTTTCCCAATGTGGGCATGCCCCATGCTTTGTGGGAATTGCAAGGCAAACGCGCGGCGGTTTACGCTAAGGAAACGGTGCACGGGCATGAAGTGGATGTATTCAAAGGTTGGGAGCAGATCAGCCCCGGCACCATGACGCCCCTGCAGTACGACGAAGCTGTGGGCGACTTGGTGGGCTATTTGCAGTGGATGTCCGAGCCCTCAGCCAACAAGCGCGTGCAAGTGGGTGTGTGGGTCTTGTTGTTCTTGACCGTTATGACGGTGTTTACCTGGCGCTTGAATGCGGCGTACTGGAAAGACGTCAAATAAGTCGTGCTGAAGATCGTGTGTGGGAGCCCGTTCGCGGGCCTGCCACGGGCCACAGAGTGGGCTTGCCGAGCGCAACCCACTCTTTTTATTTTTTAGGAGTCTCCCGCAATGATGGTGCTGTATTCAGGAACAACCTGCCCTTTCTCTCACCGCTGCCGTTTTGTTCTGTTCGAAAAAGGCATGGACTTCGAAATCCGCGACGTGGACTTGTACAACAAGCCCGAAGACATCAACGTCATGAACCCCTACGGCCAGGTCCCTATCCTGGTCGAGCGCGACCTGATCTTGTACGAGTCCAACATCATCAATGAATACATTGACGAGCGTTTCCCTCACCCCCAGCTCATGCCTGGCGATCCGGTCGACCGGGCCCGTGTACGTCTGTTTTTGCTCAATTTCGAAAAAGAGCTGTTCGTACATGTCACCACCTTGGAGGCGCGCAGCACCGCCAAGGGCAATGACAAAGCTTTGGAGAAAGCCCGCTCACATATTCGCGACCGGCTCACGCAACTCGCCCCCGTGTTCCTGAAAAACAAGTTCATGATGGGCGAGAACTTCTCTATGCTCGACGTGGCCATTGCCCCCTTGCTGTGGCGCCTGGAGTACTACGGCATCGACTTGAGCAAGAACGCCGCGCCGCTGTTGAAGTACGCGGAACGTATTTTTTCGCGCCCCGCATACATCGAGGCGCTCACGCCGTCCGAGAAAGTCATGCGCAAGTAAGAGCGGCCCGCGCCATGACGCAAACGCCAGCGACCACATCGACCCGTCCCTACATGGTTCGCGCCATGTATGACTGGTGTGTCGACAACCAGTGCACGCCCTTTATTGTGGTTGCGGTCGATGCCAGTGTGCGTGTGCCGCAGGAGTTTGTGCAAAACCGGGAGATCGTTCTCAATCTCAGTCTTGGCGCCACCAGCGGCTTGGTGTTGGGTAACGACTACATCGAATTCAAGGCGCGTTTCGGTGGGGTGGCACGGGATATCTGTGTACCTTTGGGTCGTGTTTCGGCCATATACGCGCGGGAAAATGGCCAAGGAATGACCTTCCCTGTAGAGGCCGCGGACGACACTGCATCCGCAGGCGCCAAGCCAGGTACTGGCCCCAAAGTAGCCCCGCTGTCCCTGCCCGCAACACCAGCATTTGAAGTCGTTTCGTCAGACGACCCAGGTCCTACGCCAGACCCCAAGCCCACCGGCCCACGGCCGTCGCTGACACGGGTGAAGTAGGGCGCATTCAAGGCCTGCACGAACCCGCCTGTAGCGAGGTGCTGCGTTAGAATCCGACCCGTGCCGATTTAGCTCAGTTGGTAGAGCAACCGCCTTGTAAGCGGTAGGTCATCAGTTCGAATCCGATAATCGGCACCAGGTAAATGGGCTTGCAACACAGCAAGCCCCAAGCAACCCACCTTCTGGCCTGAAGCGTGGGTTTTTTTGTGGCCATCGGGCGCAAAATGGCCTCCATGAAAGCACCCCCCAGACTCCAGAGCCTCGTTGACGAAGGTCTGATCGACACCGTGGTACGCCAGCTCATGAGCGGCAAAGAAGCCATGGTCTACGTGGTGCGCTGCGGCGACGAGACGCGTTGCGCCAAGATTTACAAAGAAGCCACCAACCGCAGCTTTCGCCAGGCGGTGGACTACACCGAAAACCGCAAGGTCAAAAACTCACGTCAGGGCCGCGCTATGGCCAAGGGCACCAAGTTTGGCCGCCAGGCCCAAGAGGCGGCTTGGCAAAGCGCCGAGGTGGACGCCTTGTACCGGCTGGCCGCCGCCGGGGTGCGCGTGCCCCAGCCCTACAACTTCTTTGAAGGCGTGCTGCTCATGGAGCTGGTGACCGACGCCCACGGCGACGCCGCTCCGCGTCTTAACGACGTGGCCTTCACACCCGAGCAGGCGCTGGCCCACCACGCCATGCTGGTTGCCGAAGTGGTGCGCATGCTGTGCGCCGGGGTGGTGCACGGCGATTTGTCCGAATTCAACATTTTGTTGGCGCATGTGAACGGCGTGGACACGCCGGTCATCATCGACCTGCCGCAGGCTGTGGACGCTGCGGGCAACAACCACGCCCAGCGCATGCTGCTGCGCGATGTGCAGAATTTGCGCGATTTTTTTGGCCAGTTCGCCCCGGCGCTGCTGGCCACCGACTTTGGCCACGAGATCTGGAGCCTGTACCAGGCCGGCTTGTTGACGAACGACACGCCGCTTACCGGTCGGTTTGCGCATTCAACGGCTGCGGTAAACGTGGGCGGGGTGCTGCGCGAGATTGACGACGCCCGCGCCGAAGACGCGGCGCGGCGCCTGCGCATGGAGACTGCGGCTCCATAGGAGCGGCCCCTGCCTGGGAATCCTCCGCTCGCGGAGCATCGTTACAGCAGCTGGCGCTTGATCTTCTTGTCCCAGGTGCGCACCAAAATCTGTTTGTCGCCCTCATAGGCTTCCAGGCGGCCGGTGATGTGCCAGTGGGTGGCGCTGGCGCTCATGGCGGAATAGGTTTCGGTGCGGGTGACCCAGTCGCCGCGCGCGGTTTCCATGGACCAGTGGCATTCCTGGCGGGCGGACAGCGGGTCGTGCGGAAGGATGCGGTAGCTCTCGCGGCCCCGGCCCCAGGTGGTCAGGCCGTGCTCGGTGCTGGTGCTGCGGCCAAAGTCGTCCTCGATCGTCATGCGCCGCTCGCCGGTGGCCTGGTTGATGGTGACCTCGCGCTTGTTCCAGGGTTTGTCAATCGTTACCAGCTTCACCGCCGGTGCGCCTTCGGCCGGGGCGAAGGTTGGGGCCTTGTCGCCGCGCACCTTCAGGCGCGTAGGAATGTCGATGTAGCTCGCGCCCGTGTGCACCGTCAGGTTCACCGGCTGGGGCGCGGGCCAGATCAGCGGCCAGTAGCTGGTGGATATTGATACGCGCAGCTGGTGGCCCTTGGGCACGTGGTAGGCCACGTCGTCGAGCTGGATTTGCACCGTGTAGCGCTTGCCGGGCTCCAGCGCCTGGGGGTGCTCGTGGCTGCTGCTGCCGTGCAAATGGGTGAGGTTGGCCACCGCGTAGGTGAGGCGCGACACCGCGCCGTTGGGCCACACGCTGTTCAGGCGCACCGCCACGTGCGCCACCGGCCGGTCCACGCTGAATTGCAATGTCAGCACTGGCGCACCCACCAGGTCAAAGCCTTTGGTCAAGACGTCTGTGTCAAAGGTGAGCGAGCCCGCGTCGTCCTGGCGCTGGTCGCCTGGAAACTCGGGGCCCATCCAAATGATGCAGTACTCGCCGCTGTCGGCGCCCGTGTGCTGGGGCGACTGGATCGTTTTTTTGCCCTTGCGCGCAGCCTCGGGTTGCAAGCCGGTGTTGTTGAGGTACAGGCGCTGGGTCTGGCTGTGGTCGCCGGGCCACACCTGGTCGCTCACCCAGCGGCCCGGGATGTGGCTGATGCTCGCGCCCGGGGGCTGCAAGTCCATCACATAGGTGCGAAATGCGGGGTCCTGCTCCACGCCGGTTGGGGCGTCTTTGAGGTAGCGGTCCCACCAGCGCAGCGCTTCTTGCAAAAAGCCGATGCGCGGCTCGGGCACTGCAAAGTGCGGGTATTTGTGCGCCCAAGGGCCAATAATTCCTTTGACCGGCGATTGCAGGCTGGCCACAAGGCGCGGCACGGCATTGGTATAGGCATCGTTCCAGCCGCCCACGGCCAGCACGGCGGCCTTGATGGCGCCAATGTCCTCGCACACCGAGCCGCGCTTCCAATAGGCGTCGCGGTGCGGGTGCTGCAGCCAGTCGATGGCTAGCAGGGGCTCGGCGTTAAGCCGCTCCAGCCACATGGCGCGCCACTTATCACCCACCAAGGCCGGGTCTGGCGGGCGCGACGAGTAGCCAAACATGGTGGCCGACCAGCCCAGGTTTTCACTGAGCAGGCAGCCGCCTTTGAAATGGATGTCGTCGCTGTAGCGGTCGTCGGTGGAGCACAAGGTAACGACGGCGTCCAGGCCCTTTGGCTGGCGTGCGGCCACTTGGAGGCCGTTAAAGCCGCCCCACGAAATTCCCATCATGCCCACGCGAGCGGTGCTCCAGGGCTGGGCCACCAGCCAGGCGATCACGTCCTCGGCGTCCTTGAGTTCTTGCTCGCTGTATTCGTCGAGCATCAGGCCGTCGGAGTCTCCGTTGCCGCGCATGTCCACCCGCACGCAGGCGTAGCCGTGGCCGGCCAGATAGGGGTGGGTCAGGGCGTCGCGCACCACGGTGCCGTCGCGCTTGCGGTAGGGCAGGTATTCCAGAATCACCGGCACCGGGTTCTTGGCAGCGTCGGTGGGCATCCACAGGCGGGCGGCGAGCTGGGTGCCGTCGGGCAGGGGGATAAACAGGTTGGGCGTCTCTTTGACTTTGCGCGGGAAGGATTTCACGGTTTTCATGGGAGCCTCGGGTCCGATGGTGGATGGTGTGCTGCTTTTGACGGGCTATTATTCGGCGCCTTTGGCAGGGTTTTCTTGTGCGGGTGGCGGCATGGTAAACCCAATTACGCAAGGGCTTGAACGTGGCGGCGCCCGGTTCTTTTGTCTTGCAAACGCGCTGCGGCGCTGCTTATTTATGACTACCTGCTGGATGCGCGGCCTTCGCCGCAAGCTTGTATGCACGTTGCGGTGGGCGGTGTGGGCTGCGCCTCTGGCACTCAGCGCCCACGTGGTGGAAACCGGCCACGCCACCGTTAGCCTGTCGGGAAAGCAGGTTTTTGTGGCGATTTCCATCCCCGTGGCGGCTCTTGTTGGCGCTGATGACAACGCAGACGGTCAGCTCGACCGTGCAGAAATCCAGGCCCACCAAGCTGCGTTGATCGCGCAGGTGCAAGGCGGCGTGGTCCTGGAGGGTGACGGGCGCAAGGCGCTTTGGAGCCAGATGGTGCTGACCCCCGGCCAGGCGCCCGACACGCCACCGAGCGGGGCGCCGCCTGCGCCGCCGCCCCCGCAAATACTGGTTGTGGCCGCCGCCATCTGGGAGTCGGTGCCTGCGGTGGTGACGCTGGACTATGGTTTGTGGAGCCGCGCGCCCGTGGCGCCACTGGGGGCGTCTGCGCTGGCGGTGGAAACGCTTAAGGTAAACGTATCACGCACCCAAGACGGCAAAACGCTGGCCCAAGAAGTGGGCCTGTTGTCCCCCGGGCAGTCCCGGCTGGAGTTCTTTGCCCCGGTGCAGCGCCACGTTGCCAATTTTGTGCGCCACGGTTTTGAGCACATCATGGGCGGCGCCGACCATATCGTGTTTTTGGTGGCGCTTTTGGCCAGCGGCATCAGCGTGCGGCGTTGGGCGGCCTTGCTCACCGCATTCACCGTGGCGCATGGCGTG
>CANHZG010000145.1 GCA_947464995.1 Comamonadaceae bacterium
CAGATCGTGGGTGAGGACCTGCATCCGCTGGCCCAGGTGCGCGACTTTGCGCCCTATATTGCCAAGATCAAGGCTGCAGGCGCTGATACGGTGATCACTGGCAACTGGGGCTCTGACCTGTCGCTTTTGGTTAAGGCGGCCAATGAGAACGGTTACACCGGCAAGTTTTCACCTACTACGCCGGCGTTACAGGTACCCCTACCGCTTTGGGTACCAACGGCGCAGGCCGGGTCTACCAGATCGCCTACAGCCACTACAACATGGGCGGCCAGATGGACAAGTGGATGAACGAGTTCAAGGCCAAGTACAACGACGACTTCTACACCGGCTCGACCATCCGCATTTTTGAGACCGTAGGCGCGGCCATGGCCAAGGCCAAATCCACCGACCCGGTGAAAGTGGCCGCAGCGCTTGAAGGCATTGAGGTCAAGAGCTTTAACGGCGAAGTGCAAATGCGCAAGATGGACCACCAGTTACAGCAGCCCCTGTACATGACCGTTTGGCAAAAAGCCGACGCGAAATACCCCTACAACCCCGAGAACACCGGCATGACTCTGGTGCCAGTGAAAGAATATCCTAACTACGTGTCCAGCACGCCGACCAGCTGCCAGATGAAGCGACCCGGCTGAACCCCGGTTTAGCTCGTTCAGAGCCCGTGGCGCGGGGTGCCGCAGCGGGCTTTTTTGTTTTCCAGGGAGAGGCTGGTTATGGAGTTTTTTATCATCTCGACGCTCAACGGCATCAGCTACGGACTGCTGCTGTTTATGCTGAGCTCGGGGCTGACGCTGATTTTCAGCATGATGGGTGTGCTCAATTTTGCCCACGCGAGTTTCTACATGCTGGGGGCGTATGTGGGCTACTCGGTGGCGCAGGTGCTTGGTTTTTGGCCTGCGTTGGTGGTGGCGCCCCTGGTGGTGGGCGCCTTGGGTGCGGCGTTTGAGCGTTACTGCCTGCGCCGGGTGCACAAATTTGGCCATGTTCCTGAGTTGCTCATTACTTTTGGCCTGACGTATGTGGTGCTCGAGCTGGTGCAGCTGATTTGGGGCCGCATCGCCATCGAATTTAAACCGCCTGCCGCTTTGCAGGGCCCGGCTTTTACGCTGATTAATGACGCCGTTGCCGGCTTGCGTATGGTCTGGGGCGCTGCGCCAGGCGAGATGTGCGCCGGCGCCGACCCCGCCCTTCGGGCCGTTTGTTCGCCATTTCCTGCCACGCGCGCCTTCATGGTGCTGGTAGCGCTGACGATGCTGGCTTCCATCTGGCTGCTGCTGACCCGAACACGCGTCGGGTTGGTGATTCAGGCAGCGCTCACACACCCAGAGGCAGTGGAATCCTTGGGCCATAACGTGCCCCGGGTGCTGATGCTGGTATTTGGCGCCGGTGCCGCTTTGGCGGGGCTGGCAGGCGTCATTGGTGGGAGCACCTTTTTGACTGAGCCGTCGATGGCAGCCACCGTGGGTTCCATCATTTTCGTGGTGGTGGTGGTGGGTGGCATGGGTTCGCTGTCGGGCGCTTTTTTGGCCTCGCTGCTGATCGGCACGATACAGACTTTTGCAGTGGCCTTCGACTATTCGCTTTCCGGGCTGTTGCAATCCTTGGGGCTTGCCGCAGGTGCTGGCACCTTGATGACAATGAAGCTGTCCCAGGTAGCGCCCATACTGCCCTACCTGTTTTTGGTGTTGATTCTGATTTTTCGGCCCAAGGGCCTACTGGGTAGCCGGGAGGGATGAGCACAATGAACCGTTGGAACGCGCGCATAGGGTCTTTGCGCTTATGGGCAGTTTTTGCCGCTTTGATGTTGCTGGCGCCCAAGGTGTTCAACAGTGGCTTGTCGGTCACCATGCTGTCGCAAATGGGTGTCGCCATCGTCGCCTGCCTGTCTTACAACATGCTGCTGGGCCAGGGTGGCATGCTGAGTTTTGGCCATGCGGTGTACACCGGTTTGGGGGCTTTTGTGTCCATCCACGCTCTCAATATGTACTCGGGGTCTGGGGTGCTGCCTGTGTCCTTGGTGCCCGTGGTCGGAGGCCTGGCCGGCATGGCCTTTGCCGCCTTATTTGGCTATGTGACGACACGCAAATCGGGCACTACGTTTGCGATGATTACCTTGGGAATGGCGGAACTGGTGTTTGCCATGTCGCTGATGGTGCCAGAGTTTTTTGGTGGCGAAGGTGGCGTCTCGGGCAATCGCATGGCGGGACCCGCCACCTGGGGCATCACTTTTGGCCCAGCGAACCAGGTGTACTACCTCATCGCCGTCTACACCCTGGTCTGCGTGGTGCTGATGTACGCATTTACCCAAACCCCGCTGGGGCGCCTGCTTAACGCCGTGCGTGACAACCCCGAGCGCGTCGAGTTCATCGGCTACAACCCGCAACGGGTGCGCTACACGGCCTTCATCATCGCCGGATTTTTTGCCGGCATTTCCGGGGGGTTGGGTGCGCTGAATTTTGAGATTGTCAACGCCGAAGTGGTGGGTGCGGCGCGCTCGGGCGGGTATTTGCTGTTCACCTTCTTGGGTGGAGCGACCTTCTTTTTTGGCCCCATTATTGGAGCGGTGCTGATGGTGCTGGCCTTTGTGCTCCTGAGCGAATTCACCCAGGCTTGGCTGCTGTACCTGGGGCTGGTTTTTATGGTGATGGTGATGGTCGCCCCAGGCGGCATTGCCAGCCTGATCATGCTCAACGTACGCGTGTCCCGTTATGGCAAATTGCGCGCGCTGCTACCTGCCTATGGGCTCATGGCAGCGGCCGCGGTGGCGCCCTTGCTAGCTGCCACTGCACTGGTAGAAATGGTCTACCACCGCCAGCTCAATGCGTCCATGGGCACGCAAGTGGCATTTTTTGGGATGGGGTTGGATACGGGCTCTGCGGGCTGCTGGCTCGCGATTGGTGCTGTGCTGGTTGTTGGCGGCTGGACATTTACCCTTGCGCAACGTCGCTTTGCGGTGCATTGGGACTTGGCGCAAGAGGCGATTGAGCGGGAAACTCAGCGCGCTGGAGGGGCGCTATGAGCCCGACAAATAACACGTCCTTTGGGGCGCTAGCGCTAGAGCTGCGCGATGTGCGAAAGAGCTTTGGTAAAACCGAAATTATCCGAGGCACCAGTCTGAGCGTGCGCGCCGGGGAGCGGGTGGCCATCATCGGCCCCAATGGCGCGGGCAAGTCCACGCTGTTTAACCTGATTAGTGGGCGTATGCCTGCCACCAGTGGCTCCATACTGCTCAACGGCCAAAATATCCAGGGCAAAAAGCCTTTTGAGATCAACCGCTTAGGCCTTTCGCGCAGTTTTCAGATCACCAATATATTTCCCAAGCTCAGCGTGTTCGAGAACCTGCGCTGCAGTGTGCTCTACAGCCTGGGATACGGCTACACCTTCCTGAAGTTTCTGGTCGATCTGGACGACGCCAACGCGCGGGCGCAGGAACTGATGGAAATGATCGGGTTGGACACAAAGCGCGACGTGGTGGCGCTCAACCTGACCTACGCCGAACAGCGTGCGTTAGAGGTGGGTATCACGATTGCCGGTGGCGCTAACGTCATCTTGCTGGATGAACCGACGGCAGGCATGAGCAAGAGCGAAACCACCCGTTTTATTGCGCTTATCAAACAAGTCACCGAGGGCAAAACCCTGCTTACCGTGGAGCACGACATGGGCGTGGTGTTTGGCCTGGCCGACCGCATTGCGGTGCTGGTGTACGGCGAGGTGATAGCTTTCGATACGCCAGACGCGGTACGTGCCAGCGCCCGGGTGCAAGAAGCGTATTTGGGCTCGTCGGTGGCCGACGCCCAGGTTGGTGCTTCAGAGCAAGGACATTGAAGATGCTGCAGCTTAGTCAATTACAGGCCTTTTATGGCAAAAGCCACGTTTTGCACGGTGTGGATCTGCAAGTGGGCGAGGGAGAAATCGTAGCGCTGCTCGGGCGCAACGGTTCGGGGCGTTCGACCACGGCCAAGGCCATCATGGGTTTGGTGGAAAGCCAGGGCTCAGTGCTGTGGAACGGCCGACAAATACAGGGTCGCAAGCCTTTTGAAATTGCCCAACTCGGCATAGGCTATGTGCCCGAAAACCGCGACATCTTCCCCAAGCTCACAGTGCACCAAAACCTGTTACTTGGGCAAAAGAGCGCCAATAAAAAGCCGCGCTGGACCTTTGAGGACATGTACACCATCTTTCCGCGCCTCAAGGATCGCGAGCACACCGAAGCCGGCGTGCTTTCAGGGGGTGAGCAGCAGATGCTGACCCTGTGCCGCACCCTGATGGGCGACCCCGACCTGGTCATCATCGATGAGCCTACCGAAGGCCTCGCACCGAAAATTGTGGAATTGGTGGCCACCTATTTGCAGACCTTGCGTGCGCGCGGCCTGTCGGTGCTGCTGATTGAGCAAAAGCTCACGATTGCGATGCAAATTTCGGACCGCTGCCTGGTCATGGGCCACGGCAGCATCGTGTTTGACGGTAGCCCGCAGGCGCTGCGCGCAGACGGTGCGGTGCGCAAGGAGTGGTTGGAAGTTTAGTTTTTCAGTCTCAGCCGTGACAAATGGGGGCTGCCGCTGGCGGAAAGCCCCTACAATTTGCCAAAAAAGAACGGTCGTTCTATTTTTCTTGTTCTTCGTTTCTTCACCTTATTCGTTTCTTCATTTCAAGGATTGAAAGCATGACTGCCCACTACCAGGTCCACGGCGATATTGCCGTTATTACGCTCGACAACCCGCCGGTCAACGGCCTGGGCTTGTCCACACGGCAAGGGATTGCCCAGGGCATGGAGCAGGCGCTGGCCGACGCCGCAGTCATTGCCATCGTGGTCACCGGCGCGGGAAAGGCTTTTTCTGGCGGCGCTGATATCCGCGAGTTTGGCTCCTCAAAGGGTATGCAAGAGCCCAACCTTGGCAGCGTGATCCAGTTATTAGAAAAGTCGACCAAACCCGTAGTCGCTGCCATCCATACGGTGGTAATGGGTGGCGGCCTGGAACTGGCGCTAGGATGCCACTACCGTGTAGCCGCACCGGGTACCAGCGTTGCACTGCCCGAGGTCAAGCTGGGGTTGCTTCCTGGCGCTGGTGGCACGCAGCGGCTGCCGCGGGTGCTGGGCATCGAGCCCGCCCTCAACATGATCGTCAGCGGCGAAGCCATCAAGGCTGAAATGCTGGCCATGCTGCCTGGTCAAAAGCTGTTTGACAAGATTGCCGCCTCGCCCGCCACCTTGGCCGACGAGGCTTTTGCGTTTGCCCGCTCGGTGGCTGCCACGCGCCCCTTGCCGCTGGTGCGTGACTTGCCGTGCAAGCACCCGCAGGGCGACGCCTACTTCCAGTTTGTGCGCAACATGGTGGGCGCGGTGGCAAAGAACTTTCCTGCGCCGCTCAAGTGCGTGGACGCCGTAGAAGCCGCTACCAAGAAGAAGTTCGAGGCGGGCCTAGCCACCGAGCGTGAGATTTTCATTAACCTGATGTGGACCTCGGAGAGCCGCGCCTTGCGTCACCTTTTCCTGGGCGAGCGCGCCGCATCGAAGATTCCAGATGTGCCCGCAGACACACCGCTGCGTGACATCAAGAGCGTGGCCATCATTGGCGCGGGCACCATGGGCGGTGGCATTGCCATGAACTTCCTCAACGCCGGGATTCCCGTCAAGATGCTTGAGATGAAACAAGAAGCGCTGGACCGCGGTGTGGCAACCATGCGCGGCAACTACGAATCGCAGGTCAAAAAAGGCAAACTCAAGCAAGCCAAGTACGACGAGCGCATGGCCTTGTTGTCCACCACCTTGAGCTACGACGACCTGAGCGGCACCGACATGGTGATTGAAGCTGTGTTTGAAGAAATCGGCGTCAAGGAGGCGGTGTTCAAAGAACTCGACCGCGTGATGAAGCCCGGCGCGATTTTGGCGTCCAACACCTCCACCCTGGACCTGAACAAGATTGCTTCATTTACCAAGCGCGCGCAAGACGTGGTGGGCCTGCACTTTTTCAGCCCCGCCAATGTGATGAAACTACTTGAGGTGGTGCGCGGCGCCCAAACGGCCAAAGACGTCATGGCCACCGTGATGGCCGTAGCCAAAAAAATACGGAAAACGGCGGTAGTGTCCGGTGTGTGCGACGGCTTTATTGGCAACCGCATGATTGAGCAATATGGCCGCCAGGGTGGTTTTTTGCTCGACGAAGGCTGCACACCCGAGCAGGTGGACAAGGCGATGGAAAAATTTGGCATGGCCATGGGACCGTTTCGCATGGGCGACTTGGCTGGCAACGACATTGGTTGGGCGATCCGCAAGCGCCGCGCCACTGAGCGCGCCACCATGAAATACAGCAAGACCGCCGATTTATTGTGCGAAAAAGGCCGCTTTGGCCAAAAAACTGGCGCCGGCTGGTACGACTACAAGCCCGGCAAGCGGGATGCCATTCCCAACGCCGAAGTCGTCAAGATGATCGAGGACTACCGCGCAGCCCAAGGGATTACGCCGCGCAAGATCAGCGACGAAGAAATTGTGCAGCGCCTGGTGTTTGCGCTGGTCAATGAAGGCGCGCACATCCTGGAAGAAGGCATTGCCAACAAGGCCAGTGATATCGACATTTGCTACATCTTTGGCTACGGTTTCCCTCCCCACCGCGGCGGCCCCATGCTGTATGCCGACGAGTTGGGCTTGTTCAACGTGGTCCAGGCCATGCACCGTTTTGCCCAGAATCCACGCGACGATGCCGATTTCTGGAAGCCCGCCCCCTTGTTGGCCCGATTGGCTGGCGAAGGCAAGACATTTAATTAAGGAATAGCCATGACTTCAGCAGTAATTGTTTCTACCGCCCGCACGCCCCTAACCAAAAGCTGGAAAGGTGCATTCAATATGACCCACGGCGCCACCATGGGCGGTCACGTGGTGGAGCACGCTATTCTGCGCGCTGGCATTGAGGCCGCCGAGGTGGACGACGTCATCATGGGCTGCGGCACGCCCGAGGGCGCCACCGGCGCCAACATCGCACGCCAGATCGCTCTGCGCGCGGGTTGCCCGGTCAGCGTATCGGGCATGACCATCAACCGCTTTTGCTCGTCTGGTCTGCAAACCATCGCTTTGGCCGCCCAGCGCATCATTGCCAACGAAGGCGATGTGTATGTGGCTGGTGGTCTGGAGGCCATTTCGTGCACAGCGCAGGAGATGAACAAACACATGCTGGCCGACCCCTGGCTGGAGAAAAACAAGCCCGAGGTCTACTGGGCCATGTTGCAAACCGCCGAGCAGGTCGCCAAGCGCTACGGCATTGGCCGTGAGGCGATGGACCAGTACGGTGCGTCCAGCCAGCAAAAAGCCGCCGCGGCTCTGGAAAAAGGCCTGTTCAAGGACGAAATTGCACCCATCAAGGTCACCATGGGTGTGGCCGACAA
>CANHZG010000146.1 GCA_947464995.1 Comamonadaceae bacterium
AGGTATTCGAGTTCAACGGCAAACAGCAGGTGCGTACTTTGCCAAAAGAGTCGCCTCGTTTGTAAGAGCAGCGAAAGCTACGGGTTTGCCAGCTGCATAACAGGTCCACTCGATTTTTTGGGCCGGTATGGTTCCAGCCGCCAAAACAATTTGCCCGGCAGCGTCTCGTGTAGATGGTTTCAGTTGCAAAACGGCGGTGGCGACAGGGGCGACGCGTGGGGAGTAGGTAACGTCAATACGACCGTTCACGGTGGTGCCAACAATGGAATTGACACCTTGGGTAAGAGGAGCAGCAGCGGTACCGCCATTCAACGAACATGTGCCCGCGGCTACGCACGGCGTTCCGCCACCCGCTGCTGTTGACATACCAGCAAAGAACCCGCCACTGGCAGCGGGCGTGCCGTTCGCGGCGTTTTCCCCGACAATAACTTTCAATTCAGTTGCCAGCACGATGCCCTCTGTGACCCTCGCCCGCACCGTGTAATCCTGGTACGCCGGCAGCGCCACCGCCGCCAAAATTCCGATGATGGCCACCACAATCATCAGCTCAATGAGCGTAAAGCCCTTTTGTATATGCTTTTTCATTTGATTCCCTTGGTAATAAAGTTGAACAACCCTTGGCGACGGCCCCAGCGGCTGTCATCCGAGGGGCATTCTACGGTTGTGATTACCAAAAAAGATATGGTTATGCAATTGCACTTTTGCAATTACGCTTCGACGCACAAAGAAAAGCGGCGCCGCGTTTGACAACGCAGCGCCGCGGAGGCGTGGGGTGGGCGAAGGGCCTGCGCTTTAGATAGGTGCTGCGATGGTGCCGCAGGTTTTGGGTCGGACGGATTCGGCCATGGCAGAACCACAGGTCCAGGAGCTGGAGCCGCTGGTGCCCGCTACCAGCGTAAAGACCATGCTGGCGCTGACAAGCTTGGAGTTCACGCCGGTTGCCCTGAAGGTCGGTGTGACAGTGCAGCCGCCGGTGGCTGATGCAGTGCCGGCAGTCGCTACGCTCAAAATGTATTTGCCGCTGATGGTCGCGGACGCGGCTATGCTGCCTGACGCAGCTGCGGCATTGGCAGGGCAGAGAGCGTCTTGCGCGAACGACGTTTCAATCTGGCCCATGACGCCTTCAGCCAGGCTGAGGGCCTCGGCGAGTTGCGACTTGGCAATGTAGTCTTGGTAGGCCGGCAGCGCCACCGCCGCCAAGATGCCGATGATGGCCACGACGATCATCAGCTCGATCAGGGTAAAGCCCTGTTGCAATGTTTTTTTCACAAGAACCTCCGGGTAGAAAGGATTAAATTTGGCAAAAATACCGATTGTGCGGTGCACGCGGCGATTCTAACCATTTAAATGTGAATTTGGTAAATGTTGTCTAAAAAGATTACTAAATCAAAAAAATCATTAAAATACGTTTTCGGGTTTTTAGACAGGGTCTTCTTGCTGGCGGGCACGGCCTTGCAGCCAGCGCCCCAGGGCCAAGACCAGCGCGGCGCCGAGTACCGGGCTGGCTTGGTGCAGCCAAGCGTGGTCGTGTAGCAGGGGCGCCAAAATGGTGTCGTTGGCCATGGTTTCGCCGCCTACCCAGCCAATCAGCGCCGCACCCAGCGTCACCACCACCGGGAAGCGCTCCATCAGCCGGATCATCATGGTGCTGCCAAAAACCACCATGGGGATGCTGATGGCCAGGCCCAGCACCAGCAGCAGCATGCTGCCGTGGGCAGCAGCGGCCACGCCGATGACGTTGTCCAGACTCATCACCAGGTCGGCGATCAAAATGGTGCGGATGGCGGCCAGCAGGCTGCCGTGCACCTTTTCTTCACCCTCGCCGTCGCCTTGGTCGCTCAGCAGTTGCACGCCGATGTACAACAGCAACACGCCGCCCACAATTTGCAGGTAAGGCATGGTTAGCAGCTTGACCGCCACTACCGTGAGCGCAATGCGCAGCAACACCGCTGCGCCCGAGCCAAACAATACAGCTTGGCGTTGCTGCACCGGAGGCAGGCTGCGCGCGGCCAGGGCGATAACC
This sequence comes from Comamonadaceae bacterium, assembly GCA_947464995.1. Classification (GTDB taxonomy): domain Bacteria; phylum Pseudomonadota; class Gammaproteobacteria; order Burkholderiales; family Burkholderiaceae_C; genus Allorhodoferax. The sequence goes on from CANHZG010000146.1 coordinate 2,024, forward strand.
ACGGCGTTGTCGCCCGAGAGGATGATGTTGATCCAGATGATCTTCATCAGGCCGATCCAGAAATCCGGGGTTTGGAGAAATTCCATGGGCGCGCTCCGTGGGGGTTTTGAATGAAAAAAAGTGCCCAAACACGGTGTCGGGGCACTTTGGCGGCACTGTTGCCACGGGCGTGGCCCGCGGCAAGTATTGCCAATACACAGATGTATTGTATTTACAACAGCGCTTTGAGCAGTTTGGCCATCTCTGACGGGTTGCGGGTGATGGTGAAACCGCACTCTTCCATGATGGCGAGCTTGGCTTCTGCGGTGTCGGCGCCGCCACTGATCAAGGCGCCGGCGTGGCCCATGCGCTTGCCCGCAGGCGCAGTGACGCCGGCGATAAAGCCGACGATGGGTTTTTTCATGTTGAGCTTGCACCAGCGGGCGGCTTCGGCCTCGTCGGGGCCACCGATTTCGCCAATCATGATGACGGCGTCGGTGTCGGGGTCGTCGTTGAAGGCGCGCATCACGTCAATGTGCTTGAGGCCATTGATGGGGTCCCCACCCGTGCCCACGGCAGTGGACTGGCCCAGGCCGATCTCGGTGAGTTGGGCCACGGCCTCATAGGTGAGCGTGCCGGAGCGCGAGACCACGCCAATGCGGCCCTTGCGATGGATGTGGCCGGGCATGATGCCGATCTTGATCTCGTCAGGCGTGATCAGGCCAGGGCAGTTGGGGCCGAGCAAAAGCGTTTTTTTACCGCCAGCGGCTTCTTTGGCGCGCATGCGGTTGCGCACTTCGAGCATGTCCTTGACCGGAATGCCTTCGGTGATGCAGATGGCCAGGTCGAGGTCGGCCTCCACAGCCTCCCAGATGGCGGCAGCGGCACCAGCAGGCGGCACGTAGATGACGGACACGGTGGCGCCGGTCTCGTGCGCGGCTTCTTTGACCGATGCGTAGATCGGGATGTTAAAGATCGATTCGCCCGCTTTTTTGGGGTTGACACCTGCGACAAAGCAGTTTTTGCCGTTGGCGTATTCCTGGCACTTCTCCGTATGGAACTGGCCGGTTTTGCCGGTAATGCCTTGGGTGATGACGCGGGTGTCTTTGTTGATAAAGATGGACATGGCTGGGTTCTTTCTGGCTTGGGCGTGGCCGAAACGTGGTGTCTAGGCGTGGGCGTTGACGGCGGCAACGACTTTTTGGGCGGCGTCGGCCATGGTGTCGGCGCTGATGATGGGCAGGCCCGAGTCAGCAAGCATTTGCTTGCCCATTTCTTCGTTGGTGCCTTTCATGCGCACCACCAGTGGCACCGACAAATTAACGGCTTTGCAGGCCACGATGACGCCGGTGGCAATCGTGTCGCACTTCATGATGCCACCGAAGATGTTGACCAAAATGGCCTTGACCTTGGGGTTTTTCAGCATGATCTTGAAAGCTTCGGTCACCTTCTCAGGGGTGGCGCCGCCGCCCACGTCCAAGAAGTTGGCGGGTTCGGCGCCAAACAGTTTGATGGTGTCCATGGTGGCCATGGCCAGGCCCGCGCCGTTGACCAGGCAGCCAATTTCGCCGTCCAGGCTGATGTAGGCCAGATCGAATTTGCTGGCTTCAACTTCGGCTGCGTCCTCTTCGTCCAGGTCGCGGTAGGCCACGATTTCGGGGTGAAGGAACAGGGCGTTGGCGTCAAAGTTGAACTTGGCGTCCAGGGCCTTGATGTGGCCATTGCCTTCGAGAATCAGCGGGTTGATCTCGACCAGGCTGGCGTCGGTGTCCATGTAGATTTTGTACAGCTTTTGCAATACGTCCACGGCCTGCGCGGTGGAGCCTGCGGGCACGCCAATGGCGTCGCTGAGCTTTTTGCCTTGCGCATCGGTCAAGCCCAGCGCGGGGTCGACGATCTCAGTAATGATTTTCTCGGGCGTGTCGTGGGCCACACCCTCGATGTCCATGCCGCCCTCACTGGACACGATCATCGCCACGCGCTGGCTGGCGCGGTCGGTCACGGCGGAGACGTAGTATTCTTTTTTAATGTCCGCCCCGTCTTCAATCAAGAGGCGGCGCACTTTTTGGCCCAGCGGGCCGGTTTGGTGGGTCACGAGTTGCATACCCAAGATCTCGGTGGCCAGGGTGCGCACTTCGTCAATCGAGCGCGCCAGCTTCACGCCGCCGCCCTTGCCTCGCCCACCGGCGTGAATTTGCGCCTTGACCACCCAGACCGGTCCACCGAGTTTTTGTGCGGCTTCGACCGCCTCTTGCACGGTAAATGCGGGGATCCCGCGGGGTACGGGCACGCCCGCGTTGCGCAAGATTTCCTTGCCTTGGTATTCGTGGATCTTCATAACTTCTCTCTTTGCGACGGGACAATGGTTGGCCAGGCGATGCGGGCTCTGTACAGCCGAACCTGGTCTTGGACGCTGAAGCGTAGAAATGTATCATGGTGCGCTGCACCAAACTTGCCCCGGTCTTACGGGCGCGATAGGCTTTTTTGGCTGGGCATAAGGCCGCCTTGACGCCGTGTTGTTTTCTTTGCAAAGACGATTATTCCCATGAAAAAGCTATTTATCGACGGCGAGGCCGGGACCACCGGCTTGCAAATTCGCGAACGCTTGGCCGCCATGGCCGGCGTTGAATTGCTGCGCATAGCCCCGGCGCTGCGAAAAGACGCCGACGCCAAACGCGCGCTGCTGGCGCGGGCGGACGTGGTGATTTTGTGCCTGCACGACGACGCAGCCATCGAGTCCGTGGCCATGGTGGATGCGCTGGCTCGCGAAACGGGCACCCCAGGCCCGCGCATCATCGACGCATCCACCGCGCACCGCACGGCGCCGGGCTGGGTGTACGGTTTTGCCGAACTGTGCGCGGGCCAGGCCCAGCGCATCGCCAGCGCGCAGCGTGTGGCCAACCCGGGCTGCTACGCCACCGGCGCCATTGCGCTCTTGCGCCCGTTGATTGACGCGGGGCTGATTCCTACCGACTTTGCCGTGTGTTTGCCGTCGGTCAGCGGGTATTCGGGGGGTGGGCGACCCATGATCGAGGCCTACGAGGCAGGCACCGCGCCGGCGCTGGAGCTGTACGCACTGGGCCTCAAGCACAAGCACATTCCCGAGATCATGCATTGCACCGGCCTGACACGCCGACCGCTGTTTGTGCCCTCGGTGGCCAATTTTGCGCAAGGCATGTTGGTGCAACTGCCCCTGCATTTGGACCAGCTACCCGGCCACCCCAGCGCCCAAGACCTGGAAGACGCGCTGCGTGCCCATTACAAAGGCAGCAGCTGTGTCACGGTAGAGAGCGCGACCGCCGACCGCAAACTCGACGCGGTGGCTCTGGCGGGCACCAACCAGATGGAGCTGCGTGTGTTTGCCAACGACGCGGCGGCCGACGGCTTTGCCCACGCCGTGCTGGTAGCCCGCCTGGACAACCTGGGCAAGGGCGCCAGCGGCGCGGCCGTGCAAAACCTGGAGTTGATGCTGGGGATTTAGGGGCAGGCGCGCGACGGGTCAGGCGCTTGCAGCTCGGGAAATGTCTTCCAGCCCGACCGGCGGGGAGTCTAGTGAATAGAGGTTTTGCGCGTTTAGCGGAACCTGGGCGTCACACGGGGCGGGCAGATCGGTCATGGGATAGTGCGCGGCCTCAGCGGACTCGGGTTTACAACAAATAGAGTCCGATTGTGAAACCGCTGCAAGTCATTGATCTAGTGAAAGATGCCTCGCCAAATCCATACGCTCATGAAGGATTCGGAGAATTTCAATAGTTTTCTCCTCTAGGACCCTGAACACCAAAAAGTGGCTGGCCTTGCGTTTGGACCTGGCTGCATGCAAGGTAAAAATGCCGGCGCCAATTTCTTCGCGCGCCTTCACACCAATAGTCATAGGGCCATTTTCCCGCAAAGCATCAAGGGCCGTTGCTAGGGTTTGCGCGTACGCCTCGGCCTGAAGTGGACCGAAGTCCTGAGCGCTGCGTTTGATGACCTCCAGATAGTCTAGTTCCGACACTGCGACGAGTCGAACCGTCCATGCGCCTGTCATGCGCTTGCAATCGCCTTCTTCGCAAGCGATTTAAGGTGTTTTGTGAGCGATTCCGAAGAATTGAAATCGGTGTGCCGACCGGCCGCACTATCAGCCATTCCGACCTCGACCGCAGTTTTAAGCGCCTTAAGGCGCAGGGCATCCTCAGACTCGCGTGTCTCAATGAGACGCAAGCCCTCGCGCAAGACCTCGCTTGCGTTTTGGTACCGTCCACCGGCAACCAAATTTTCAACCAGAGTAGCTTGGTGCTCGGTAAGTACGACATTGCGTGTTGGCATGACAGCCCTTCGAAGTTGATGAATGGCATAGTATGCCAATTTAGCCCTCATCCGCATCAAACGCACCCGACACCACCCGCGCGATCGCCTCGCCTCCAAAGCCCCGGCTGGCCAAAAAACGCACCTGCTTGGCGCGCTCGGCGGGCGTGGCGGCGGCGGTGCCAAACTTTTTGCGCCAAACCTCAAAGGCGCGCGCCGTTTCACTGGCTTTGAGATCATTCACCGCTTGGGCCACAGCCTCGGGCGCCAGACCCTTACCTTGAAGCTCGTGCTTGATGCGCGCCGCGCCTAGCTTGGCGCTGCGCCGGTTCAGCACCGAGGCGACCACGCGGCCTTCGTTAATGAAGTCTTTGGCCGCCAAGGTATCGAGGACCCGGGCCAGCGCGCCAGGGGGCTCGTCAAAGGGGGCGAGCTTGCGCTCGAGCTCAGCGCGCGAATGCTCGCGCGCACTTAGCAGTCGCAACGCTCGTCCGGTAAGTGACAGGGTCGGTGGCAAGCTGGCCATGGCTCAGGTGCGTTGGTCAGCGTCGGTCACTGCCACCCTGGGGCAAGCAGAACCGGCGCGCTGCGCAAATTACTCAGCCTTGTCCACTTTGTCGGCTTTATCCGCCTTCTTGCCCTTGACCTTCTCCAACTCGGCCACGGGGATGAGCGGGATGCCCAGCGATTCGCGCACTTTGTTTTCGATTTCGGTCGAGAGCGCGGGGTTTTCACGCAAGAACTCACGCGCGTTGTCGCGGCCTTGGCCGATTTTTTCGCCTTGGTAGGCGTACCAGGCGCCGGATTTTTCGATGATGTGGGCGTTGACACCCATGTCGATGATTTCGCCGTGGCGGCTGATGCCTTCGCCAAACAGAATGTCAAATTCAGCGGTCTTGAAGGGCGAGGCCACCTTGTTTTTCACCACCTTGACTTTGGTTTCGTTGCCAATGGCTTCGTCGCCCTTTTTGATGGTGCCGGTGCGCCGGATGTCCAGGCGCACCGAGGCGTAGAACTTGAGCGCATTGCCGCCGGTGGTGGTCTCGGGGCTGCCGAACATGACGCC
>CANHZG010000147.1 GCA_947464995.1 Comamonadaceae bacterium
AGTTTTACACCTCGGAAGAACTGTTGCGCATCGTCACCCGAAGCGCGGGCTTGCTAAAAGTGCCCACCGACCCCGAAGGGGGCTTTGAGATCGCACGGCGCTCGCGCGGCACGCCGCGCATCGCCAACCGGCTTCTGCGCCGGGTGCGCGACTACGCCGAAGTCAAGGGCATGGGCACCATTACGTTGGACATTGCCAACCGCGCACTGGCCATGCTGGATGTGGACCCGCAAGGCTTTGACCTGATGGACCGCAAGCTGCTCGAAGCCGTGATCCACCGCTTTGACGGCGGCCCCGTGGGGCTGGACAACATCGCTGCGAGCATTGGCGAAGAGCGCGAAACGATTGAGGACGTGATCGAGCCCTATCTAATTCAACAAGGCTATTTGCAGCGCACACCGCGCGGGCGCATTGCCACGCTGGCGGCCTACCGGCATTTGGGCGTGGTGCCGCCCAGCACCCGTGCGCCCGACCTACTAGGCTAAGGCGTGGCAGACCGGCTGGCGCCTGCGCGCAGCAGGTGGTGCACCAGGAGCATTTGGGCGGCGTAGTAGCTGCCCAAAATCCACAGCGGCGCCAAAGGCAGGGGCGTTAAAAAGCGGTCGATGGCGATCAGCGCGTCGCTGAGCATAAAGACGCAGGCGCCCACGGCCACCCAGCCCGAGGCACGGTCCCCCACAGCCTGTGCGCGGCCCAGGGCCTGGGCGGCCATGAGGCTGATGGCGCAGATATACGCCGCCACCGCCAGTTTGAGCACCGGCTCGCCCAGGCTGCTCCACAACAGGCCCAGCATGGCTGCGCCAAAGACCAGCACACGCAGCAGGTTTTTACGGTCGGCAAACCAGGGTGCATCCTGACCCAGGCGCGCGATGTAGAACAGGTGGGCGCACAAAAACGCCGCCAAACCAGGGATAAAAAACGCATCGCCCCAAGACAGCAATACATCACCACACACGGAACAAAGCAGCGCCCCAAGCAATAAGGCTTCGGGTTTGCCCAAGCCGAATCGATCCGCACTGGCGCCCCGGGCGGCCGACCCACCGATCGATTGCACCAGCACCCAGCCAATGGCCAGCAGCATGACCAGGGGCTTGGTCTGGCCATACCAGGGCAGCAAACCCAGCGCGCCCAAGGTGGCCCAAGCGCCGACCTGCACCATCAGCACCTCGGCCCAGGCCAGCCGCCCTTGGGTGTAGGCGCCCACCGCCCACAGGCCAGCGCACAACGCCAGACAATCCAGCGCGGCGTCCTGTACCGGTAAGTCATCGGCAACCCACAAATAGGCCGCGCCCAGGCCCAGCATCAACGCAAACTGCAAGGCGGCAAAGCCCTGCTGCAAGACGCTGCGCGGGGGCTGGTAGCGATGGACCTGATCTGGCTTAAAAGGCGCGTGCGGCTCTGAACCGGCCGGGCGCCAACCGGGCGGCTTGAACCACAGCCGTAGCTTGTCGGCCCAGCGCGGCGTGCGCGCACTTTGGCGTACCAGGCTGGCGTAGACCGACACATTGGCCCACAGCGGGTCCCAGCTATTGAGCGGCTTGCGGGTGCCGTAAATGCAGGCCTGCCCCTCGGGCTCAAAGGTGCCAAACCAGCGGTCCCACAACACCCAGATACCACCGTAGTTGCGGTCCAGGTAGCCCTCGTTGATGGCGTGGTGCACCCGGTGGTTGCTGGGCGAGCAAAACACCCGGTCAAACCAGCCCAGCTTGCCCACGTGTTCGGTGTGCACCCAAAACTGGTAGAGCAAATCCACCAGCGCCACGATGCCAAACAGCAGTGGCGGCACGCCCAGCACCGCCATAGGCAGGTAAAACACCCAGCCCAGCAAGGCACCGCTGGAGGTTTGGCGCAGCGCGGTCGACAGGTTGTAGTACTGGCTTTGGTGGTGCACCGCGTGCGCGGCCCACAAAACCGCCACTTCGTGCCCGGCGCGGTGCAGCCAGTAGTAGCAAAAGTCGTACAACACCAGCGCCAAGGCCCATCCATACCAATGCGTCCACAGGTCAGCATCCGGAAACAGCGCCACCGACCCGAATACCGCGCCGTACAGGGCCACGCCGATGAATTTACCCAGCACGCCGCTGATCTGACTCATCAACCCCAGGTTCAGGCTGCTGATGGTGTCGCTCCAGCCAAAGCTGCTGGCCCCGGCGCGGGCGCGGCGGTCCAGCCATAGCTCTAGGGCGATAAAAAACAGAAATACCGGAAAAGCAAAAACAATGATCTTGGACATGGCCTATTGTCAATAAGGTGCCAGCACTTGCCACGAGGGCAAACCCTGTGCATAAACCGCTGCATAACCTACTGAATAACCCCTTGGATAAGCCTGTGTATAAGCCAGCGGCTGCGCCCTACCATTGCTGGGTCAGCGCCTGTAGGGCGACCCTCAGGCAGACCCTTCGTCCAAGGGACCGGAGTCCAGGTGGCGTGTGTCGGCCCAGCCCACCAGCGTCAAGGCCTGCGGCGTCCACAGCAAGCGGTTGATAGCGCAGTTGCCCAACGCCCAGGTGCGCTCGGTGTCCAGCGACTGCTGGGTCGCCAAGCGGTACAACATGTCCATCACGCCGCCGTGCGACACCAGCACAATGTGCTGGCCGCTATGGCCGATGGCGATTTCGTGCAGCGTGCGCTGCACACGTTGGAACAGCTGGGTGGGTGATTCGCCCCCTGGCGGCGCCCAGTGCGGCTGGCGCTGGCGCCAGGCCAACGCGTCCTGGGGCCACTGGGCCTGGATATCGGCATAGGTTTGGCCCTCAAAATGGCCAAAGGCGCGCTCGCGCAAGCCGGTGTGCTGACGCACGCCCTCCACCGGCAAACCCGCATGCTGGGCCACGGCCTGCGCGGTGCGCAGTGCACGCGAGAGGTCACTGGCGTACACGTGGTCGACGGAGGTGTTGGCCAGGGCTGCACCCAGGCGCTGGGCCTGCCACAGACCGCGTTCATTGAGCCCGATGTCGGTATGACCCTGGATGCGGGTATCCACGTTCCAGGCGGTCTCGCCATGGCGCACGGCGGTAATTTGGACTGCTCCGCTCATAGGTGCATCGCTTTTTTCATGGGCGCTCCATGGGGCCATCGGGGCCCAGCTCGAGCCACAGCGTGTGTGGCTCGGGCATGGGCTTGGGGTAATCGCGCACGGCGGCATGCACCACAGCGGGCAGTACCTGCGCCACGTCCGACCAGGGGCCGGTGTGCTGCGCACGGCCTTCGAAAACCACCTGGGCGCTGGATGCGTCGCGCACCAGCACAGACACGCTGTACCGGTACCAGGGCGGCTCCAGCAAGCCTTGAAAAAACGGGCCTTTGAGCATCCGGTCTCCCTCCAACCCGCGCCCCCAAAGACCCGGCTTGCGCAACATACCCGGCACGCCAAAGGGGGCGCTGCGGTCCACGGCCTCTACCCGCGCGCTGAGGTGAACCGTCAGAGCGGCGTTTTGAACATCGGCCACCAAGCCGCGCTGCGCGAGCGGAACTGCCGCCATGGCCTCGAGCCGGTCTTGGGCCAGGCCCTCGGGGCCTTGTTGGGACGGCAGACGTTCAAAGCGGTAGGCCAGCTTGGTGCTGTCTAGCGCCGGGGTCGCACCAAAACTGCGCACCTCGCTGTCGATGCGGCGCGCGCTGGCGCAGGCCAACAGCACGCAACATGCGGCGCTAATCGCCAGCCATCGCATTGGACGCAGCCACGGCGCAGACGCCGATGTCGCGTAGGCCCAGACACGCGCACCGTTCATGGCTGGCAGACCCCGCTTGGCTTAGGCCACCAGCACCAGTGGACGCAGCGCCGGCAGGCCCGTCAACAACGGTGCAGGAAAGGACTCGGCGTCAAAGGCCTTGTCACCATCTTCATCGGCAATACCGGTGGTTTGGATGTTCTTAAAGTCAAAGCGCTGCGTGTCCATCAGGTGCGAGGGGACCACGTTTTGCAGCGCGGTGAACATGCTCTCAATGCGGCCGGGGTACTGCTTTTCCCAGTCGCGCAACATATTGCCAATTTGCTTGCGCTGCAGGTTTTCCTGGCTGCCGCACAAGGTGCAGGGAATGATGGGGAAAGCACGGTGCGCGGCCCAGCGCACCAGGTCTTTCTCAGTCACATTGGCCAGCGGGCGGATCACGATATGGCCGCCGTCGTCGCTGACCAGTTTCGGTGGCATGCCTTTGAGTTTGCCGCCGAAGAACATGTTCAAAAAGAAGGTTTGCAGCATGTCGTCACGGTGGTGGCCGAGCGCGATTTTGGTGACCTTGAGTTCGTCTGCCACGCGGTACAAGATGCCCCGGCGCAGGCGGCTGCACAAGCTGCACATGGTCTTGCCCTCGGGGATGCCCTTTTTGACAATGCTGTAAGTGTCTTGCGTCTCGATATGAAAGGGCACGCCCAGCTGCTTTAGGTACGTTGGCAGGATGTGGTCCGGGAAGCCAGGCTGCTTTTGGTCCAGGTTGACGGCGATCAGCTCAAAGTTCACCGGCGCGCGCTGCTGCATTTTGAGCAGGATGTCGAGCATCGCGTAGCTGTCCTTGCCACCCGATACGCAGACCATGACGCGGTCGCCCTCTTCGATCATGTTGAAGTCCATGATGGCCTGGCCGACCTGGCGGCACAGGCGTTTTTCGAGCTTGTGGTTTTCGCGCTCGGCTCGCTGTGCCGCTTCGCGCGCGCCGGCCTGGGTGGTCTGTGTAGGGCCCGGTGTGGCGGGCGCCAAGGCCTCGTGGGCGTCGGTCCAAGTTGCAGTCATGGTGGGGCTCTCAGGGGTTCCATTGGCCGGTTTCGACCCGGATGGCGACTTCACAGTCGTCAAAAATTTCCAGCTTCGCGATCTTGACGCGCACGCCGATGACGCCGGGCAACTGCATCAGCCGGTCAGCCAGCTTGCCGATCAGGCTCTCGAGCAGGTTAACGTGCTCGGCCGTGCATTCGTTGATGATGATCTGGCGCACCTTGCGGTAGTCCAGCACGTGGTTGATGTCGTCTTTCCCGGGCATCAGCGGCTGGGCGCCCAGGCTCAGTTCGGCGTCGACCTGGATCGGCTGGGGCGCCAGCTTCTCCGACTCGAGGATGCCCAGGCTGGCCTCAAAGCGCAGTCCGGTGAGCGTGAGGGTTTGCTTACCCGTGGTGGCAGTCATGTGGGTGAACCCTTTATACGAAACACTTCGACCCCTACCCCTTCGCAATCAGGGTAAACGTCGGGCTTGCAGGTGGACAGGCGCACCGCCTGCACCTGCGGGTGGGCCAACAGGGTGGCCGCCAATTCGTCACACAGGGTTTCCTGCAACTCGACATGGCCGCGCTGCACCCGCTCGGCAATCAGGTGGCGCACAAAGTCGTAATCCACCACCTCAGCCAACCGGTCCGACTGCGGAGTGGACGCGCTGTAGGGCACAAACAACTCGACATTGAACACCAGCCGCTGGGCCACGCCTTTCTCAAAATCATGGGCGCCGATGTGCACCGGCAGCACGTGGTTGCGCAGGAACAGTCGGCGGCAGCTCAAAGCGAGCTGCGTCAGCGGGTCATAGGCCAGGCGCTCAGGCGTCATGCGTGGGCTCCTGCCCAAGGGCGTCCACCACAAACATCACGTCGCGCGGCAGCGGCACCAGGTGCTGGCCGTTGTCCACCGTCAACGTGACGCCGGTGATGCAGGGGTTGCCTGCCAGAAAAAGGCAGCTCGCCGCTACCTGCGCCGGGTCGGTGGCCTGGCGCAGCAGGTTGACGCGACAGGCCTGGTCAAAATTGGCCTGTGACTGCGGCCCACTCAAAAACATCAGGCCTGGCGCCACGCCACACACCCGCAGCGCGGGAGCCAAGGCCTGGGCCTGCAGGGCCACCGAGCGCTCCAGAGCCAGCTTGCTCACGGTATACGAAAAATAATCCGGGTTGAGGTTGAACACCTTCTGGTCCAGCACATGGATCACGCTGCGCAGGCCGACCTGCTCCCCCGGCAGTGGCGTCTTGGCTAGGCTTTGCGCCATCAGGCCGGCCAGCGCCAGCGGCGCCACCAAATTCACCTCCAACTGGCTGCGTGCCCCGGCCTCGTCCATGGCCGCCGCGCTGTCGGGCTCAAAGCTGGAGGCGTTATTGACCAGTGCATGCAGGGGCCCGGTTTCGGCCAGGATCGTGTCCATCATGCGGCGCCGTGCAGCGGCGTCAGCCAAGTCAGCCTGGATCGGGCGCGCCTGCACACCCAGTTGGCGCAGTTCGGCGCAAAGGGTCTGGGCCTGTTGGTCCGAGCGCTGGTAATGGCACCAGACCTGCCAGCCCGCCTGGGCAAACTGCCGGCACAGCAACGCGCCCAAGCGCTGCGAGCCGCCGGTTACCAGCACGTGCTTCAGCATGGGCCGCCTGTCGCGAAAAAGCTGACTGTTAACATCAATTGAACTATGAATGACTTGCCCGACGAAGAGGTTTCGCCCGGTCTGCGCCGAATTATCGGGGATGCACTGGATGCTGCCGCCGGCTGGATCGGCTTTGACGCCTTCATGGCGCTGGCTCTCTACGCGCCAGGCTTGGGTTACTACGCCCGAGACAGCCTGAAGTTTGGCACCCTGCCCTACCAGCGCCAGGATGGGCGGGCGGTGGCCGGCAGCGATTTTGTCACCGCACCCGAAATATCCCCGCTGTTTGGACAGACGCTGGCCGTCCAACTTCGGCAGGCGCTTGAGCAGACGCAAACCAACACGATCTGGGAGTTTGGCGCGGGCTCCGGTGCACTGGCGTTGCAGATGTTGCGCAGTTGGGCCGAGCAGGGCCACCCCGTGCCGCAATACCGCATCGTCGAGCTGTCGGCCACGCTGCGAGCCCGGCAACAAGCCACCCTGGCCGCATTCGCCGACCGGGTGCAATGGGTGGACGCCCTGCCCGAGCAACTCCAAGGCGTGGCCTTGGGCAACGAGGTGCTCGATGCGATGCCGGTCAAACTGCTGGCCCGCTTGGGCGGCGCCTGGTTTGAGCGCGGCGTCGCTGCCGCCCCGGCGGGCCCCGGCTGGGTCTGGCAAGACCGTCCCACCAAGCTGCGGCCCCCCATTGAGATTGCGGGGGAACACGACTTCCTGACAGAAATTCACCCGCAAGCCGATGCCTTCATCCGCACATTGGCCGAGCGCTTGGTGGTCGGTGCGGCGTTTTTCATCGACTACGGCTTTCCCGAGCACGAGTACTACCACCC
>CANHZG010000148.1 GCA_947464995.1 Comamonadaceae bacterium
AAGTAAGGAATAAGAAAAATGGGATTGCTGAGCCTTGCTATATGGATGCCGATTGCCTTTGGCGTCGTTCTGCTCGCCTTGGGGCGCGACGACCAGGCCAGAGCGGTGCGCTGGTTTGCTCTGGTGGGGGCCGTCGCCAGCTTTTTGGTGACCTTGCCACTGTATGCCGGCTTTCAGCTCGGTACCGCAGACATGCAATTTGTGGAAAATGCAAGCTGGATCCAGCGCTTTAATGTCAACTACCACCTCGGGGTGGACGGTATTTCCTTCTGGTTTGTGCTGCTCACGGCGTTTATCAATGTGGTGGTGGTGATTGCCGGCTGGGAAGTCATTACCCGCAAGGTCAACCAGTATATGGCGGCCTTTTTGATTCTGTCGGGGCTGATGATTGGCGTGTTCAGTGCGCTTGACGGTTTGCTGTTTTACGTGTTTTTTGAAGCCACGCTGATACCGATGTATCTGATCATCGGTATTTGGGGTGGCCCTAACAAGATTTACGCCGCGTTCAAGTTCTTTTTGTACACCTTGCTCGGCTCCTTGCTGACCTTGGTGGCGCTGATTTACCTCTATATCCAGTCGGGTGGCAGCTTCGATATTGCCGGCTGGCATGCACTTCCTCTGAGCAGGATGGAGCAAACCGCGCTGTTCTTTGCCTTCTTTGCTGCTTTTGCCGTCAAAGTGCCCATGTGGCCGGTGCACACCTGGTTGCCCGACGTGCACGTGGAAGCGCCCACCGGTGGCTCCGCGGTGCTGGCCGCCATCATGCTAAAGCTCGGCGCCTACGGATTTTTGCGTTTTTCCCTGCCGATTGCCCCCGATGCGGCGCATGAATGGGCTTGGCTGATGATTACGCTGTCCCTGATCGCCGTGGTCTATGTCGGCCTGGTGGCTTTGGTGCAGCAGGACATGAAGAAGCTCGTGGCCTATTCATCGGTGGCCCATATGGGTTTTGTCACCCTGGGCTTCTTTATCTTCATTGACCTGGGGGTTTCTGGCGGCCTGGTGCAGATGATCGCGCATGGTTTTGTCTCCGGCGCCATGTTCTTGTCCATCGGTGTGCTCTACGACCGGGTGCATTCGCGAGAAATCTCCAGCTATGGCGGCGTGGTCAACACCATGCCCAAATTTGCGGCTTTTTCGCTGCTGTTTGCCATGGCCAATTGCGGTCTGCCCGGCACCGCTGGCTTTGTGGGTGAGTGGATGGTGATCTTGGCGGCCGTTAAGTTCAACTTCTGGATTGGCTTTGCAGCTGCCAGCGCGCTGATTTTTGGTGCGGCCTATACCTTGTGGATGTTTAAACGCGTCTACCTGGGTCCGGTCGCCAACGACCACGTCAAGGAACTCAGCGACATCAACGCGCGTGAGTTTTTGATGCTCTCCCTGTTGGCGCTGGCCGTGTTGTACATGGGCGTGAACCCCAAACCTTTCACCGACGTGATGGATGCGTCGGTGACCGAATTGCTCAGGCACGTGGCCGTGTCCAAGCTGAACTAATGCCTGCTGACTTGAGAAACGAAACATGATGGACCAGATCAGTTGGATTGCAGTATTCCCTGAGGCGCTCTTGCTTGTGATGGCCTGCGTCATCGCCTTGGTCGATCTTCGACCGCAAGGTCCTCTGCGCGGTCTTACATTCGCATTCACCATGGCCACCCTCGCGGTGGTCGCGACCTTGGAAGGTTTTTACGCTAGCACCGGCCTGACCTTGTACGGCTTTGGCAATATGGTGGTGGCTGACACCATGGCGGCATGGCTTAAGTGTTTTGCCACCGTGGCCGTGATGGTTACCATGGTCTACGGCCGGCCGTATTCGGCAACACGTGACATGCTGCGCGGCGGCGAGCTGTTCACCTTGGGCATGTTCGCGCTCCTGGGCATGTTCATCATGATCTCGGGCAACAACTTCATCGTCATCTACATGGGGCTGGAGTTGCTCACGCTGTCAAGCTACGCCTTGGTGGCCTTGCGCCGGGACCACGGAGCTGCCATCGAGGCCGCCATGAAGTACTTTGTGTTGGGTGCGATGGCTTCGGGCTTTTTGCTCTATGGCATGTCCATGTTGTACGGCGCTACCGGCTCGCTGGACATCAACGCCGTGTTTAAGGCGATCGTTTCAGGCCAGGTGCGCCATCAGGTGTTGGTTTTTGGTTTGGTGTTTATAGTTGCCGGCCTGGCTTTCAAGCTGGGCTTGGTGCCGTTTCACATGTGGGTTCCCGATGTGTACCAGGGTGCCCCGACCGCTATCACGCTGATGATTGGCGGCGCGCCCAAACTGGCCGCCTTTGCCATCACCATGCGCTTGCTGGTAGAAGGCATGCTGCCCTTGGCTATCGATTGGCAGCAAATGCTCATGGTGCTGTCGATTGCCTCGCTTTTTCTGGGCAACCTCGCAGCCATTGCGCAGACCAATATCAAGCGCATGCTGGCGTTTTCGACGATTTCGCAGATGGGTTTTGTGCTCATCGGCGTCATGTCGGGGGTTATCGACGGCAATACCATCTCAGCCGCCAACGCCTATAGCTCGGCCATGTTTTATGTCGTGACCTACGTCATGACCACACTTGCAGCGTTTGGCGTCATCATGCTGCTGGCTCGGGATGGCTTCGAGAGCGAAGAAATTTCTGATTTCGCCGGTCTGAACCAAGTCAGCCCCTTGTACGCGGGCGTGATGGCCGCGTGCATGTTCTCCATGGCCGGCATCCCGCCCATGGTTGGTTTTTACGCGAAGTTGTCGGTCTTACAGGCTTTGATAGCGTCGGGCCAGGTAATGCACATCGGCGTTGCTATTTTTGCCGTCATGATGTCGCTGGTTGGGGCCTTCTACTACCTGCGTGTGGTCAAGGTAATGTATTTTGACGAACCGATTACCGCCAGCCCTGTGGTCGCCAGCACAGGGGTGCGGGTGGTATTGGCAACCAATGGTGCGCTGGTATTGTTGCTGGGCATGTTCCCGGCGGGCCTGATGGCTTTGTCGGCGCAGTCCATTTTGCAAATGCTGGGTACCTGAACTGGCTTTTTGCCCACCGACACACATTGCCAAGGGTTTCGACTTGTCCGACACCCATTTGCGCGAAACCCGCCACTCCAGCCAAGAGTTGTTCAAGGGCAAGTTCCTGCACGCGTTTCGTGACGAGGTGGTGCTACCCGACGGGCAACTGACCAGCCGCGAGTACGTCGTGCACCCAGGAGCGGTGATGGTGATCCCCATGGATGTCGACGCCCAAGCTTGCGTTCAACTGGTACTGGAGCGCCAGTTCCGCTACCCCGTGGGCCAGGTGATGGTCGAGTTTCCTGCTGGGAAAATTGACGCGGGCGAGACTGGTTTCGCGTGCGCACAGCGTGAGTTATTCGAAGAAACCGGCTACCGCGCCAGCCAGTGGGCGCGAGCCGGTGTGATGCACCCCGTGATCGCCTACTCCACGGAATTCATTGAAGTCTGGTTTGCACGTGGTCTCATGGCTGGTGCCCCCGCTTTGGATAAAGGCGAATTTTTGGACGTATTTACCGCCACCCCGCAGGAGCTGCTGCAATGGTGCCGCGATGGCCGGGTTACCGATGCCAAGACCCTGGTTGGCGCCCTGTGGTTGCAAAACGTACTGGCGGGCGCCTGGACGCTGGACTGGCAGACGCTGCCATGAAGGTTCTCGACTTGGAATGTGGCAACGGCCATCCGTTTGAAGGTTGGTTTGCTTCCGAGGATGATTTTTTAGAGCAAAAAGGCCGCTCGCTGGTGCAATGCCCCCTTTGTGGCGATGCCCAGGTAATGAAGAAACTCAGCGCGCCGCGACTCAATCTCTCGGGTGCGCGCAGCGCCCCACCGGATCAAGCCCCAGCCAATGGAAACACGCTTGCGCTTGCCAAACCCCAAGACGCCGACGCCCTTGCCGCTTGGTTGGAAATGTCGCGCAAACTGGTGGCCAATACCACCGATGTGGGCAGTCAGTTTGCCGAGGAGGCGCGCAAGATTCATTACGGCGAGGCACCAGAACGTGCCATTCGCGGCCAAGCGACCGCCAAAGAAACTCGCGAGCTTTTGGATGAGGGTATCGCCGTCCTGCCCTTGTTGCTGCCCGATGCAGCCAAGGGTACTTTGCAGTAATCCCCAACCCTTCAGTCGGGCTGCTGTGCCGGTTTATTTCATTTCTCTGCTACGTCCAGACCCCCGCGCACCAGACGAATTGCCTTAGGCGTTGAACTGCAAGGCCGCCAGGCCTGCATACACGCCTCCACGCGCCACCAGCTCGGCGTGCGTGCCCTGTTCCACCAGCCTGCCGTGGTCAAGCACCACAATCAGATCGGCTTTTTGCACCGTGGCCAGGCGGTGCGCGATGACCAGCGTGGTGCGGTTGCGCATGGCTGACTCCAGCGCCGCCTGCACCATGCGCTCGCTTTCGGCGTCCAAGGCGCTGGTGGCCTCGTCGAGCAGCAACAGCGGTGGGTTTTTCAGCATGGCGCGGGCAATCGCAATGCGCTGGCGCTGGCCGCCGGACAGGCGCAAGCCCCGCTCGCCCAAAAAGGTGTGGTAACCCTCGGGCAGCGCGCTGATGAAGTCGTGCGCAAATGCGGCTTCGGCCGCTAGCTGCACCTCGGCGTCGGTGGCGTCGGGGCGACCGTAGCGGATGTTCTCCAGCGCGCTGGTCGAAAAAATGACCGCGTCTTGCGGCACGATACCAATGCGCTCGCGCAAGTCAGCCAGCGCCAGGTCGTGCGTGGCCACACCGTCAAGCACGATACGCCCCGCCTGCGGATCGTAAAAGCGCAGCAGCAGTCCAAACACCGTGCTCTTGCCCGCACCGCTGGGGCCTACGATCGCTACCGTTTGGCCGGGCAACACCTGTAGCGTGAAGTTCGACAAGGCCTGTTGCGAAGGGCGCGACGGGTAGTGAAAATCCAGCGCTTCAAAGTGCACCGCGCTTCCCGAGCGCACCATGGGCAGCTGCAGGGGCCGCGCCGGTGAGGAAATAGGCGACTCGGTGTGCAGCAACTCCATCAGGCGCTCGGTCGCGCCTGCTGCGCGCAACAAATCACCGTACACCTCGCCCAACACCGCAAACGCACTCGCCAGCAAAATCACGTACACCACCGTCTGACCCAGGTCGCCCGCCGTGATGCGACCGGCGACCACCGCCTGCGTGCCCTGGTACAGGCCCCACAAAAGTGCGGCCGAGGTGGCGATGATGATGAAGCCCACCAGCACCGAGCGAGCGCCGCTGCGGCGCACGGCGGTCTCAAAACCGTTTTCGGTAGAAGTGGTGAAACGCGCGGACTCTCGCGCTTGCGCCGTGTAGCTTTGCACCACTGGAATGGCGTTGAGCACTTCTGCAGCAATGGCGCTGGAGTCGGCGATGCGGTCCTGGCTGGCGCGAGAGAGTTTGCGCACCCTGCGACCAAACCACAGGCTCGGTATCACGATCAGCACCAGCACCGCCAGCACCTGCAACATCACCAAGGGGTTGGTCCACACCAGCACCGACAAGGCCCCAGCGCCCAGCACCAGGTTGCGCAAGCCCATGCTCAGGGACGAGCCAACCACGGTTTGCACCAGCGTGGTGTCGGCTGACAAGCGCGACAACACCTCACCGGTTTGCGTGGTTTCAAAAAACTCGGGGCTTTGGTGCAGCACGTGGTGGTAGACCGCGTTGCGAATGTCGGCCGTAACGCGTTCGCCCAGCCAGCTCACCATATAAAAGCGCAGCGCCGAAAACACCCCCAGCGCCGTGGCCACGCCAAACAACGCCACAAAGTGCTCGCGCATGGCCATCGTCTGTGCGCCCTGGTCGCCTTGCACCAGGCCGCCGTCGATCAGCATGCGCAGCGCCACCGGAAAGGCCAGTGTGGCGGTGGCCGCCATCACCAAGAACACCAGTGCTAAAGCGATGCGCGCGCGGTAGGGGCGTAAAAATGGCAGCAAGCCAGTGAGAGATTTTGGGCTTTTGGATTTGGGACGTTCAGTAGTCATGGAGCAATAAGTTGGGCAAGGTGCGCGAATGGCAAGCGGCTTGCAAGGGCTCTATTGTCGCGCCTGTGCTCTGGCAGTCGGTGTGTCCCGGCGCCTACAGCACCAGCGGAGCCGCATAGCCCGTCATCTCCAGGTAGCCGCGCCCCAGCAGACGCTGCTGGTTGTCCCACAGTTCGCACAAGCCCTCCCAATACACCGCGCCGGTGGAGCTGCGGCTGTCGAGCTCTTGGGCGTCAAACACGGCTTTGACGGTGTAACTGCCCGTTGGCGTGCGCAAGCGCCATTGGACGGGGTAGTTGGCCTGGGTGCGCGGGCTGCGCCACAGGCGCTCGGGTTCAAACACCACATCACCTGGGGGGAAGCTAATGGCCCGGTCACCCAGACGAAATGAGCCGCCGCTCCATAAGGCGATTCCATCCTTGCGCCGCAGCCTAAAGGCGGTGAGCGCGCTGCCGTCTTGCAGGTTGATGCCCACCCAGTCCCAGCCCACCGCGTCGGGGTGCAAGAGCGCGTCGCTCCATTCCTGGTCCAACCAGGCGCTGCTGCCCGCCTCTAGCACCCGGCGTTGACCCTTGAGGCGAATTTCGCCCTGCGCGCGCAGCTGCGGACGGCTGTAGTAGTAGCTGAACTGCGCCGCGTCCGGCCCCTTGCGCGAGCGGCCCTGGTCGCCCTGCAAGAGCAGCGGCTGCGTGTCGGTAAAGCGCAGATCCAGCACAAAGTCAGCCGCACGCACCTGGGCGCGCAGGTCGCCCTCGGGCGTGCGCAGTAGCGACCAGTCGCGCAGCACCACGCCAGTGTCCGCCACGCTAGCCCAGGCCCCATCCGCCGGGTTGTCACCGCCTGGCGTGCCCGACCAGCGCGCAATACGCTGGTCCGACCAGAGCGTTTTGCCCGCCACATCGCTCACTGCGGCATGCGCAAACAATAGTTGCTTGGCTGCTAGCGCCGAGTCCAAGCCCTGTGTGGATGCCACGCGGCGCCGAAAGAAGGTGACCTGAAACCCCAGCGCCGCCACCTGTCCGGCCACATTCGCACAGCCGGTGACGTACCACCATTCGGTCTGAAAGTCGGGGTGTGCGCCTGCGTCGCGGGGAAAGGCCAGTGGCCTGCCAGCCTTATCCGTGGCCGCTGGCGCCGCAAGGGGCAGACAAGCCGCCGTGGCAGTGGCCATGCTGGTCT
>CANHZG010000149.1 GCA_947464995.1 Comamonadaceae bacterium
ATTTGGAAAGGCCCGCTGCTGGACAACACCGGCAAGACCCTGCTCAAGAAAGACTAAGTCGCTGATGACAAGTTCCTGAGCGGCGTGAACTTCTACGTCAAGGGCGTGGAAGGCAAGGTGCCAGGCGCGAAGTAACCATTCGCTCTGGACACAAAAAGGCCGCTCATGAGCGGCCTTTTTTTTGACAAAGGAGACTGCATGCAGCCGCTCGTATCCCACACCGTTCTCGTTCTGGTTGCCTTGCCCCAAGAGCTGGATGCGGCTCTGCTCGGCCCACAGGCCATCGTCCACTACACCGGCGTGGGCAAGGTCAACGCCGCTTATGTGGCGGCAAAGGCGATCCGAGCGCATGCCCCCAAACTGGTGATTAATTTTGGTTCGGCCGGGCGAGTGGCGCCGTGTGCACCGGGTTTGGTGGAGCTGGCCAGCGTGCTGCAACGCGACATGAACGCCGAGCCGCTGGCCCCGCGCGGGGCCACGCCGTTTCAGGACGGCGGCCACACCCTGCATTCAGGTCAGGCCGGGGTGGTGTGCGGCACGGGCGACAGCTTTGTCACCGCGCCTGACCCTTGGTTTGAAACCAGGGGTGTCCAGCTAGTGGATATGGAACTCTATGCTGTGGCCAGCGTCTGCGCGCGTGAGAACGTGGTCTGGCGAGCGATCAAGTTTGTGTCGGACGACGCCAACGGCGACTCTGCCAATGACTGGCAGGCCAATGTGCGCCGGGGCGAGCAGTTGTTTGCAGACTGGTTTTTACGTCAAACCTGGTAGCCGGCACCGAATGCACTGTGCGGCGCGCGCACAATGGCCAATATGACCAAGCCCGACTTGCCCTTCGCCGCCGAAGCCGCGCTTTGGCACCCCGTGCTACTGTCTTGCGACTTGGGCGAAAAGCCGCTGGCAGCGCAGTTGCTCACCCAATCCATCGTTTTGTGGCGGGATGCCAAGGGCATAGCCCATGCATGGGCCGACCAGTGCCCGCACCGGGGCGCACGACTGTCTTTGGGGCGTGTGTGCGATGGGCGCTTGGAGTGCGCCTACCACGGCTGGCAGTTTGCCGACTCGGGCGCCTGCGTGCGGGTGCCCGCGCTGCCCACCTTTGTGCCGCCGCAGAGCCACAGCGCCAGGGTGTTTGCTGCGCGAGAGGCCCATGGCTTGCTGTGGGTGCGGCTACAGGCGCCCACCCTCGGGTCAGATGAACAAGGCTTACCGGCGTTTGCCGCCGAGGCCGATGCGCGCCTGCGCAAAGTCAACTGCGGCCCCTATGACGTTGCTACCAGCGCGCCCCGCATAGTCGAAAATTTTTTGGATATGGCGCACTTTGGCTTTGTTCACGAAGGTTGGCTCGGCGCACGCGAGGCCGCCGAAATCGCCGATTACCAGGTGGCTGCAACGCCCACTGGCCTGTTGGCCACCAACTGCCGCGCCTGGCAGCCGCAGTCCAATCTGCATTCCACCCAAGCAGCGCAGGTGGAGTACAGCTACGAAGTCACCGCGCCTTACGCGGCCGTTTTGACCAAAATTCCAGAGACTGGCACCACGGCGGTGGCTGATTGGCGGGAGTCGATAGCGCTGTGGATTTGCCCGATTGCACCCGAGTTCAGCCGGGTCTGGTTTCGGCTGGCGGTGGCGGACTTTGAATCGCCAGACGAGAAGCTGCTGGCCTTTCAGCACACTATCTTTACCCAGGACCGGCCAGTGCTGGAGTCACAAACGCCGCGCAGCTTGCCCTTGGACATGAAGGCTGAGGTGCACACGGCCGCGGACAAGGCGTCTTCAGCCTACCGGCGCTATCTGTCGCGCGTGGGCATCACGTTTGGCACCTGCTAATCGCTGGCCTGGGGTTCAAGCCAGCGCCGGGTAGCCCAAGGCTTGGGCTGACTCGCGCATTTCCACGCAGCGCTGGTACACGCTCAGGGCTGGTGTTTCAAAGCCGGTAATTCCTAGCGCTTCTAGGGTTGTCGCGGCTTGGGGGTTGACCACCAAGGCGCGCAAAGCTTGTTGCAGCAGCACCAGGTCGGCAGCCGAGGTGGCCAGCGCGCTCACCAAGGGCAGTCCGGGATAGGCTTAGGTGGTGCCGACGACGCACAAGCCGTTGCTCGCCTGCGGCGTGTAGCGTTGCAAAGCGGCGTAGGTGACGCAGTCAATGGCGGCCAGATCGGCATGCCCCTCCTGCACTGTGGCCATAGATGCGCTGTGGCTGCCAGTCGCTATGGTGTTGCCAAAAAACCGCCCATCGCGCGCCAGGGGCGCCACCAATGCGCGCAACGCATTGGTGCCCGACTGTGAGTCCTGTGCGTTGAAGGCCAGGCGCAGGCCCCTAAACTGCTCCAGCGTCCAATGCGCATGTTCGGTGCGTGCCACCAGCACGCTGCGGCAATAAATGCCCTCACACTGCGGCGCGTCATAAGCAAAACAGCCGACCAGTTGTACCTGCCCGGCCAAGGCATGGGTTAGGGGGTAGCCGCAGGTCTGGCTGATGAGCAAGTCGGGCTCTAGCCAATGCGCGTGGTAGTCCTGCGGCCAGGTCAATTCGGTGGGTAAGCGTTCCAGCCCGGCGGCATCCAGCGCCTGGCGCAGCAGTTCCCACAGCGCAGCCACGGCAGGGCGGTTGGCCAGGTACATCGGCAGAGATGCAATGCGCGCATGCATGGCGCGCTCAGGTCGTATCCGTTACGGCCGCAGGCGCTGGCCCCGCAGCGAGGTGCGTGGCCTGCGCAGGGTGGTCGATGGGCGAGAACGCGTGGCGTACAAACAAGTCCCCATAGCCCGGCACCAAAAACCCACCCGTTCCCGCCACGATGGCATCGCGCTGCGCCCAATAGGCTTTGGGAATGGCGTACCAGGGCAGGTTCGGCTGGGCGTGGTGGACGGCGTGGTAGTTGTTGTTCAGGTACAGCAGACGCCATGGCCATGCGGCCTCGTTGACCACAATGCGATGGGCTGGCAGGGCAGCGGGGCGGTGTTCGTAAAACGAGCGCATGAAGGCCAGTCCCAGGCAGGGGTAGCTCACCCCCAGCACATAGGTCCAGGGCGACATGTCTGTTGCCGCTTGGATGGCCCACAGCATCATCACCAGCAGCGCCAGGTGTTGCACCCAGGTCCAGCGCAGTTTCGGGCTGCGCCAGTAGCTGGCTTTACGTAAGGGCCACAACAGGTAAAAAATCCCAAAGGCCGGGGTGACGAAAAAACGGCCCAGCGTTGTGCGCTGCACCAGCAGCAGAACGCGCAACAGCGCGCTGCGCTGGGCGAAGTCCGCAGGATCGAGGTAGTTGCTTTCCGGGTCCTGGCCGGGGTAGGTCAGCAGCTCGTCGCGGTGGTGCGCCAGGTGGCTGCGCCGGTAAATGTCAAACGGGTACCACACCGCTATGGGCAGCAGGCCCAAGGCGCGGTTGAGCGCGGCGTGGCGGGTCGGGTGGTTGTGCACCAGCTCGTGCTGCAAGCTCATGTACCACGCCGCAATCACCACCAAGGCCGCTACGGCCCCAAGCGAAGCGCCGTGCGCGTACCAAACCAGTGCGGCCAGCCAGCTGCCGTAAATGGCGGCAATCAAGAGCCAAGTGGGCCACTCCGTGCGCATGGCTATGGAGCTTTGGGAGATGTCGCTGGGCGCGCTGTTCATGGGGGAAAGGATGGAGGAAGTGAGGCTGATGGGCCGCGAGACAGCGGGCCGCGGAGAAGATCGTATCACTGGCGATTTGTAGCCGATTTGCGCTAAAGCAAGGGGACGCGATACAAGCGCACCAGTGCCCGGGTGCTGCCCTTGTAAACTCGAACCCTCCCACGCCAGCGTGTCCGGCGCAGTGGGCTTCTATATTCCGGGCCATGTAGAGGACTACCATGTACAAAAACCTCGTTGCGATGGCCGTCGCCCCGTCGACGCCTGTGCGCGAAACCCCAACCCGCGCCTCCGATTTTCCCGTTCGGCCTGCGCCATGAGCTACCAGGTCAAGGAAATTTTTTACACCCTGCAAGGCGAAGGCGCCAACGCCGGTAAGCCTGCGGTGTTTTGCCGCTTTGCCGGTTGTAATCTTTGGTCCGGCCGTGAGCAGGACCGGGCCACGGCGGTGTGCCAGTTTTGCGATACTGACTTTGTGGGCACCGACGGCACCCTGGGAGGCCGGTTTGACAGTGCCCGGGCCCTGGCAGCACAAATTGCCGCTCTGTGGCCGGTGGCCGACCATGCGCACCGTTTTGTGGTGCTGACTGGCGGCGAGCCTTTGTTGCAGGTCGACACCGCCTTGGTGCAAGCG
Organism: Comamonadaceae bacterium; assembly: GCA_947464995.1. Lineage (GTDB taxonomy): Bacteria > Pseudomonadota > Gammaproteobacteria > Burkholderiales > Burkholderiaceae_C > Allorhodoferax. The sequence continues at coordinate 4,254 of CANHZG010000149.1, forward strand.
CTGCACGCCCAGGGCTTCCAAATTGCGGTCGAGACCAACGGCAGCTTGACCGCACCTACGGGCATTGACTGGATCTGCGTTAGTCCCAAGGCCGGTGCACCATGGCTACAACGCGCGGGCCAAGAGCTCAAGCTGGTGTGGCCGCAGGCCGGTTTTGGTTTGGACGACCTGCAGGACATGCAGGCCTTGGCCTTTGAACACCACCATTTACAACCCTTGGACGACATCTTGCGCGCCAAAAATACCGAAATTTGTATCGCCCTGTGCCTGCAAAACCCGGCCTGGAAGCTCAGCTTGCAAACCCACAAAATGACTGGAATCCGATGAGTACCGCCCCCCAACCGATTTCTGGCCGTGAATTCCGGGTCAGCCAACAGTTCTTTTTTGACGCGGCGCACACCCTGCAACGCGACATCGAACGCGAAGGCAGCCTGCGCGTGCACGGCCACACCTATTACGCCGAAGTGACGGTGTCTGGGCCGCGCGACCCCGCAAGTGGCATGGTGGTGGACCTCGGTTTGGTCCGATTGCAAGTGGCGCAGGTGCGCGAGCAACTGGATCACCGCATGCTCGATGAAGTGCCCGACCTGGGGCCCGCAACGTTGGAAAATCTGTGCGCCTTTATCTGGCGTGGCCTGGAGCCCCGCTTGCCCGGCCTATCGCAAGTGCGGGTGTGGCGTGACTCGGCGGGCGACGGCTGCACCTTAGGCCGCGTCTGATGCTACGGGGCTACCGCGCCAGCCTGCTGTGGTTTGCGGACCCGGCGCGCGGCGCCGACAGCATCCGCTACGAAGAAGACGGCCTGTTGGTCGTTGGCCCCAACGCCCAGGGCTTGCAGGTGGTTCAGGCGATTGGCAGTTGGCGTGCGTTGTCCGCCCAGCATTGCCGCGTGGCGGTGGAGCACCTGAGCGGGCGCCTTATCGCGCCAGGTTTTGTGGACATGCATGTGCATTTCCCGCAAACCAACGTCATGGGCTCGCCCGCAGACGGCCTTTTGCCCTGGTTGGAAAACTACACTTTTCCCGAGGAGCAGCGTTTTGCAGACCCCGAGTACGCCGCTGAGGCCGCTGGTTTCTTTGTCGACGAACTCTTGCGCAATGGCGTCACCACGGCGCTGGCCTTTGCCACCTCGCACAGCACCTCGGTCAACGCCTTGTTTGCCCAAGCGCAGGCGCGCCAGATGCGCCTGATCACTGGCCTGTGCCTGATGGACCGCCATGCACCGGCGGCTTTGTTGAACCAGAGCGGGCCAGGCACCGACGCCGCCGAGCATAGCCTGATCGAGTCTGAGGCGCTGATCCAGCGCTGGCACGGCCAGGGCCGCCTGGGCTATGCCATTACCCCGCGCTTTGCGCCCACGTCCACCGACGCCCAGTTGCGCGGCGCGGGTGTTTTGGCTGCCCGCTACCCCGACGTCTGGATCCAGAGCCACGTGGCCGAAAACAAAGACGAAATTGCCTGGGCGCGCACGCTGTTTCCCCAGTCGCGCAGCTATCTGGCCACCTACGCTGACTTTGGCCTGATGCGTGGGCGCGCCGTTTACGCCCATTGCATCCACTTTGATGATGACGACCGCGCCTTGATGCGTGCCACCGGCGCCGTGGCGGCCGTCAGCCCAACGAGCAATTTGTTTTTGGGCAGTGGTTTCTTTGACTACGCGGGTGCGGACCGCGTGGGCTTCGGCTACGGATTGGCCAGCGACGTGGGCGGGGGAACCAGTTTTAGCCCGTTTCACACCATGTTGGCGGCGTATTACGTGGGGCGCGAGGGCCACACCAAAGCCGGTTTGTCGCTCACGCCGCAGCAACTTTGGTGGCAGCACACCGCAGGCGCCGCTCAGGCCCTGGGTTTGGGCGGCGTGGTGGGTAATTTGCTGCCGGGCTGCGAGGCCGACTTTGTGGTGCTTAACCCGTCTGCCACGCCCTTGCTGGCGCGCAAAACGGCGCTAGCGTCATCACTGGCCGAGTTGCTGTTTGCATTGATTGTGCTGGGTGACGACCGTGCCGTGCAGCGCACGGTCATCGCCCATTCGGCTTAAGCGAAGGCGCGCTTAGTCGCCGTTTAGCCGCTCAAACCCGCGGTTGCATGCCCGCACGCGCCAGACGCACCGGGAACTCGGCGCGGATGCGGGCGTCCATCTCGGGTGAAATGTGTGACGGAAAGTGCTGCTCCAAAATCACCTGCAGTTTTTTGGACGCGGTCTGCACGATGCTCGGGCGACCCTGCTCCACCCACTGGTTGGGGCTGGCACGGTTGGCGATTTGCGGATACAGGTAATCGCGTTGCATCAGGTTGAGCGTTTGCGGCGCGCCCAGGTAGTGGCCGGGGCCCGTCAGGCAGACGTCGCGGATGGTGTCGAGCGACAGGGTTTCGTCATTGACCTCGATGCCGCGGATGGTGCGTTGCACCGCACCGATGATGTCGTTGTCAATCAGCAAGCTCTCCAGCGAAAAGCCCAAGAGGCTGGCCAGCATGCCGGCGGATTCATAAATCAGGTTGGCCCCGGCGTTGCCCACCAGGGCGTGGTTGTAGGCCTTCTCAAAACCAGCTTGGGCGTCGGGCATTTTCGCGTCGCACATGCCCGAGGCCGTGGCGCCGGTTAGGTCATAAAAGCGCGACATCTGGGCGCTGGCGGCCGACAGGAGCGCTTGTTCGGGGCTGCCGCCGGACATGGCGCCGGTGCGCAGGTCCGACACAAAGCACCATGTGCCAAACATGGCGGGGGCCTTGGGTTTTACGGCGTTGACGTACACCAAACCGGCCAGGCATTCGGCGGTTTCTTGCACCAGCGCGGTGGCCAGGGACGCGGGCGCCGTGGCACCGGCTTGACCCGCCGATAGCAGCAACACCGGCATGCCGCCGCGTACCGCCACTTCCAGGCA
>CANHZG010000150.1 GCA_947464995.1 Comamonadaceae bacterium
CCCACCAAGCTGCGGCCCCCCATTGAGATTGCGGGGGAACACGACTACCTGACAGAAATCCACCCACAAGCCGAGGCCTTCATCCGCACACTGGCCGATCGGCTGGTGGCCGGTGCGGCGTTTTTCATTGACTACGGCTTTCCCGAGCACGAGTACTACCACCCACAGCGCCACATGGGCACGGTGATGTGCCACCGCGCCCACCAGGCCGACCCCAACCCGCTGGTGCTGGTAGGGCACAAAGACATCACCGCGCACGTGAACTTCACCGGCTTAGCGCTGGCCGCACAAGACGCCGGGCTGGAGGTACTGGGTTACACCAACCAAGCGCACTTTTTGATGAATTGCGGCCTGGTCAATTTGATGCAGGCCGCCACCTTGCCCGCGAGCGCGGCCGCACAAAAGCTCATCTTGGAGCATGAAATGGGCGAACTGTTCAAGGTCATCGCCCTGGGCAAAGGCCCCTTGTGGCAACCATTGGGCTTTTCCCACGGCGACAAGACGCACCGGCTTTAAACCCACGCGTCGGGCCCCTGGGGCGGTAACCGATTGGCAAACCAACGCCCACGTCCGGCAGTAGTATGGGCGCCCTTAGCACGCCGTTGCGTGCCAGTTGAACAGTCCATTTTTCAGGTAGTTACCCATGTCTGCTGTTGCACCCTCGATCGTGTTTCACCCATCCATGGCGCCTTTGGCCTGCGTGGACATTGGCGGCACCAAGGTGGCAGTCAGCGTGGCCGACGGCCAGGGCGTGCGCGGCAAGGTGGTTGAGCCCACCGCCACCGTGGGCGACCGGGGGGCGCTAGCCGCGCAGATTATTCGCCTAGTCGGGCAAAGCTGCGCCAACGCTGGCGTGGCCATGGTCGATATTGCGGCCGTGGGGGTGGCCTCTTGCGGGCCCTTTGTCATGGCCGAGGGGCTGATCGAGTTGGCCGCGCCCAATATCTGCGGCGGCCTGGCGGGCAAGGCACGCGGCCTGCCCAACGACTGGCCCACCGCATACCTGGAAGCGCCGCTGCGCCAAGCATTCTGCAAAGTTCGGATAGAAAACGACTGCGTCGCGGCGCTCGAGGCCGAGCGCCGCTGGGGCGCTTTGCAAGGCATAGACAACTGCGCCTACGTCACATGGAGCACCGGCATCGGCATGGGCTTGTGCGTGGACGGGCGCGTACTGCGTGGCAAAAACGGCAACGCCGGTCACGCCGGTCACACCTTTGTCAACGATAACCAGGACGCGCTGTGCGGCTGCGGCAACCTAGGCGACGTGGAAGGCCTGATTGCGGGCAACGCCATCGCCCGGCGTTTTAGTAATCAGGGCTACGCGGACGCATCCGCGTTGATGGCAGCCGCCCGCGCCGGTGACACGGTCGCCCTGGAGCGCGTGGAAGAACTCTGCCGGGTGATGGGCCGCGCCATTTACAACCTGGTGACCACGCTGGACTTGCAGCGCATCAGCATGGGCGGCAGCGTGTTTTGGCACCACCGCGACTTTTTACTTCCCCGTGTGGTAGCCCATTCAAAAGGCAAGTTCCCGGCGCTCACGGATGGGGTCGACACCGTGCCAGCAGGCCTGGGCACCACCGTGGGCGACTATGCGGCACTGGCCTTGGTGATGGGATAAACGCACCCCCAATGTTCAGTACCCTTGGGTACCTGGGCCCTGGCCTAGCGCGCTTCCATGGCGGCCACCGCCTGCGCACGGGCCTGGGCTACTGCGCGGCCAATGTCAGGGCCGCGCGCGCCCGCCTGCTGCGCGGCGCTGGCAATTTGGTCAGTGGCTACGCTTTGCGCTTGTTGTAGCGCACGAAGCAGGCGCGCGCCCTGCGGGTACGCGGCTTGTTCATAGCCTAGGCGGCCGCGCGCGTCGCATTCGCAGGCTTGCACCACTTGGGCAAAGCGCTCGGGCTTGCGAAAGGCGTCGCAGCGTTCCAGCAGGCGCACGGTGGCGGGTGCGTCCAGGCTGGCGCTGCGGTGGATGTTGCCGTGCTCGCGCGCCACCACTTCGGCCAGCTCGGTGCAGGCGTGGGGCAGGCGCAGGCGTTGGGCCATGATTTGAATCAACCGCACGCTGCGTACTTCGTGGGCGATATGGCGCGGCCACTGAGCGGGTGGCGTGGTGGCTTTGCCCAGGTCATGCACCAGGCAGGCAAAGCGCACTTCTAGCGGCGCCTTTGCCTGGGCGGCGCAGTCCAACACCATCATCACGTGCACGCCGGTGTCGATTTCGGGGTGGTGTTCGGGTGGCTGGGGTACGCCCCACAAGGCGTTCACCTCGGGCAGCACCACGGCCAGCGCGCCGCTGTCGCGCAGCACGGCAAACATGCGCGAGGGCTGGTCTTCCATCAGACCCTTGGCCAGTTCTTGCCACACGCGCTCGGCCACCAGATGTGCGGCTTCTCCGTCTTGCACCATGGCACGCATCAGGGCGAGCGTCTCGTCGGCCACCGTGAACTGCGCAAAGCGCGCCGCAAAGCGCGCCAACCGCAGGATGCGCACCGGGTCTTCGGCAAACGCCGGGCTGGCGTGGCGCAGCACGTGGGCCGCTAGGTCGCGCTGGCCACCGCAGGGGTCGACCAGGGTAGTGATATCGGGCGTGTTGTTATCGGGCAGCACAGCCGCAGCCATTGCGTTGATGCTCAGGTCGCGCCGGGCCAGGTCTTCCTCCAGAGTGACGCTCGGGTCGGCGTGGACCACAAAACCCCGGTAGCCGGAGCCGCTTTTGCGCTCGGTGCGGGCCAGGGCGTATTCCTCGTGCGTTTGCGGGTGCAAAAACACCGGAAAATCTCTCCCCACGGGCACAAAGCCCTGCGCCACCATCTGCTCGGGCGTGGCACCCACCACCACCCAGTCGCGGTCTTGCACCGGCAGGCCGAGCAAATGGTCGCGCACCGCGCCGCCGACAAGGTAGGTTTGCATGGTGGCCGTGGCGCCAGTCAGCGGTGCAGCCGGTAGGGCTCTTCAAAGTCCAGAAAGTCGTGCTCGGCCAGCGCGCCGTCGACCCAGGCCTTGACGCCGGACAGTGCGCATACGCGCACCACGTAGGCACTGATGGCGTCCGGCACCGGCAGGGCGTAGGTCTTGATGCGCATGCACACCGGCGCGAAATAGGCGTCGGCAATGCTGAACTCGCCAAACAACAACGGGCCGCCGTGGGTCTGTAGCAATTCGAACCACATGTGTACCAAGCGCGCCACGTCCGCGCGCACGGCGGGCTTGTCGCGCCAGATCAGCGCGCCTTGCTCGGGCAAATGGGCCTCGATGTTCATGGGGCAGTTGGCACGCAAGCCCATAAAGCCAGAGTGCATTTCAGCGCAAATGCTGCGCGCATGAGCGCGCGCTGCCGCGTCGCGCGGCCACAGGTGTTTGTCGGGAAACATTTCGGCCAGGGTTTCGGCAATCGCCAACGTGTCCCACACGGCGAGTGCGCCGCTTTGCAGCACCGGCACCTTGCCCGCCGGGCTGATCGGACCCAGCGTGTGTTTGAACTGCGACTCAGGCGTGAAGGCATCAAAGCGCACCATCACCTCCTCAAACGCGATGCCCGCCTGGGTCATCAGCACCCAGGGGCGCATGGACCAGGACGAATAATTTTTGTTACCGACATAGAGCTTGAGCATCTCGCACCTCCTTGTAAATATTGCGAATGCGTCAGGGCAAATCAAGGCCGAGTTCGGGCACTGCGGCATCCACCGGCCCCACGTTGCCCAGGCGCGCCTTGATGGACTGCGGCTGGCCGCTGAGCACTGCGGCATACAGGGTGGTGTTGGACAGCACTTTTTTCACGTAGTCGCGCGTCTCGTTGAACGGAATATTTTCTGCCCAAATGGCGGCCTCCAAAGCCGGGGCACCGCTTGCGCCGCGCCAAGCCCGCGCGCGACTGGGGCCTGCGTTATAGGCCGCCGCTGCCAGTGGCATAGAGCCGCCAAACGTGTCGAGCACCAGTTTGAGATAGCCCGTGCCGATGGCAATATTGGTATCGCGCTCGTTGATTTTTGCGGGCGTGAAATCCGCCATGCCGATTTTCTTGGCCGTCCACTTGGCCGTGGCCGGCATCACCTGCATCAGACCGGCGGCGCCAACGCCCGACTTGGCGTCCATGATGAAACGGCTCTCCTGGCGGATCAGGCCGTACACATAGGCCGGATCGAGGCCAATGCTTTGGGCCCGCGCGGTGACGGCGGCCTTGAACGGCATGGGGAAACGCTGCTCCATGTCAATAAAGCCCTTGGTGCGCTCGCTGGTGTTGATGCAGCGGTCCCACACCTCGGCGTGGCAGGCCAGGTCCGCAGCAGCCAGCAGGCTGCGGTCGTCCATCCCGCCTTTGGCGTGCAAGCTGATGCTGTAGTTCCACTCGCGCACGCCCTCGCTTCGCAGGCCCAGGGCTATGGCTTGCAAGGCGCGCTGCAGACCGGGGTTTTGGCGTGCAGCGTCTTTTTCTTCGGCACTGGGCGGCATGGGGCGCGGCGGCGCGCTGCTGCGCTGGCCGAGTTCTTCAAGCGCAAGCTGCTCATAAAAACCGCGCACCCCGGCAATGCTTTGCAAGTCCGCCTGCGCTTGGCTGCGCACCGATTCGCCCGCGCGCTGCGCCAGCAAAGCGCGGGCATGCCAATAGACCCAGCCGGGCTCTTTGCGCAAGGCCTGCGGCAAGGACGCAATGGCCTGCTGCACCTGCGCCCATTGTCCGGCGCGCAGGGCAGCGCGCGCGGCCCACAGCACGTGGTCCTCGTGCATCTGGTCAAAGCGGCCTTTGGCGTAAAAACCCAGTGCGGTGTCCAAGCCTTTTTGCGCTGCGCGCTTGCCGATCACACCCCAGATCCAGCTGCGCTCTTCGGCCGTCAGCTGGGCACGCCAGCGCAATTTTTCTACTTCGATGGCTGCATCTTGCGGCTCCAGATAGGCCTGGCGGATCAACGCCAGCGACACAAATTCGCGCGTCTGGGGCCGCAGCGCCGTGAACTTGTCGCCCAGGTATTTACCCGGGTTGAGGTAAATGGCGTTGACCGTTTTGACCCATTTTTCGTTCAGCGCGCCCACCGCTTGCGTCGTCACCTTCAGTCGGTCGTTTTCCATGCCAAGGCGCGCACGCACCCAGGCTGTCTGGCTAGGCATTTTTTTTGCCTTAAGCAGTTCCTCGGCCACGCCAGCGCAAGCTTCGTCGGGTTCACGCTGGGCCAGCCACAGGTCTTGCACCTGCGCGGCCACGTCGGCGCCGGTGGCTTGCCAGTCGCTCCACAAGCCGTAGCAGGCTATGGCGCGGTCGTCGCCCATGCGGTACTGGGCAAACTGCTGGCGCACGGCGGACCACTCGCGGTTGCGTCCGAGCTGCATCAGCCAGTCGGCGCGCAGGCGGTCTTCTTGGTAGCTGCCAGCCCAGCGGGACAAAAAGCCCTCGATCTCGGCCTTGCTTGCGGTGTCTAGCCGCGCAGACAGCTCCCAGTAGGCGGCCCAGGGCTCGAGGGGCGAGCCTTTGGTGGCACTCAGCAAGCTAGCCATGCGTTTGATGTCGCGTTGCTTGTAGGCCCGTGCCATGTCTAGCACGGCCTGGTCGGCATGGCTGATGTCAAGGGATTGGGTGCGGGCGGGTGAGGCTGTACAAAACAGCAGCCCGCAGGCGGCTAATGCTGCCAAAATGGATCGAAATAACTGCATGGGCTGATTATGGACAACTCTATGGACAAGCCAGGTTTTGACAAAAAAGCCTTGCGCAAGCGCCTGCTGGAGCAGCGCATGGCCTTGCCCGACCGCCTGCACCGCGGCGAGCTGTTGCTGCGGGTCATGCGGGTGTGGTTGGTGGGACGAACCGACACCACCATCGGCGCGTACTGGCCGATCAAGGGCGAATTTGATCCCTTGCCCGCGCTGCACCGCTGGAAAGAGGATGGCGAGCTCAACGACGCGCCGCAGCGCCGCTGCATTGCGCTGCCGGTGATCAACAAGCTACACAAAACCATGACCTTCCACACCTGGTACCCCGGTTGCCCCATGGAAGACGACGCCTACGGCATTCCCAAACCCAAAGACACCGAAATGGTGGCGCCAAGCTTGCTTTTCGTGCCCTGCATCGGCTACAGCGCGGGGGGCTACCGGCTTGGCTACGGTGGGGGCTTTTACGACCGCATGCTCGCGAGTCTGGAGCCACGCCCATTTACCGTGGGCCTGGGGTTTGGGGTTGGCTACGTGCCCGATTTTGAGCCTGAAGCCCATGACATTCCATTGGACGCGGTGCTCACCGATTACGGCGTGGCCTGGCCGGTGGATCACCCAGGGCGTATAGAACGCTAGCGGCGCCGCAGGACAGATTTCAAGCCGCTTGAACTAGGGGGTTTGCGCCATCAGCGCATGCACGTCGCGGCTGTAGCCCTGCAAGGCCTTAACCATATTTTTGCGTTGCTGGGCCGTGGCGCTGCGTTGCAGCTCGGCCATGGCATCGCAGGTTTGCTCAACCGCGCGGTCTTTGTATACCCGGTATGCGGCGTCGGGAGAATGAAAGTAGCCTTTGGCCAGCGCTGCCAAAGCGGTTTGCGCGGTGCTGGCGTCAGTCTGGCGCAGCGTGGCCAAGGTTTCCACAATGTCGCGTTGGCGGCGCAGGATTTCGCGGTAGTGCAAGGGCTCATCGGCGCCTGATTTTTCCATGTTGGCTTGCAACTGGCGCACTTGGCCGGGCGTCAAAGCCCCGTAAAAATCTTCTAGCCGCTCGCGGATTTTTTGGGTGCGCCGCGCCATGCTGTCACCGTCCGTGCTCAGCCACTCTTCGCGCCATTTGCGGTTGTTTTTGTCGAAAGTGGCCTCCATGGCGCGCAACTGGCCCGCCTGCAAGGTGAGCGCCACCGCTGCGGCGGCAGGCAAAGCGTGCTCCACCACCGCCTCCATGCGCACCACGCTGCGCTCGTAAAGCGCACAAATTTGCGCCCCGCTGGGCGACTGAGCCGCCAGCGCCTGCGCGCTTTGCAACAGTTCTGCCACCAAGGGCAATTCCTCGCGCCGGTGCCAGCGCGCCAGCTCGGCCAAATCGGCGCGCGCACGCTGGCTTTGGGCCTTGTCAAAATCGGCGAAACCGTCAAGCCACCAGTGCAAAAGCTCGGGCGCGTTGTTGTAGCTTAGGCGCAGCGCCGAGCAACCACCCAGCG
>CANHZG010000151.1 GCA_947464995.1 Comamonadaceae bacterium
AGTTTTGTTGCACGCCGGCGCAGGGTTCACACAGGGGGGAGGAAGTGGCGTCGGTCGGGGCAATGGTGTCTTCGGTCATGGGGGGCTTCGGGGGGAAATGGCGTTACCCATTGGAACACGCTGCCCGCTTGCGAAGTAGGCAGCAACAAGCCGCACCCCAAGCCTGCATTTAGTGGTGGTGGCCGTGCGCACCGTGCACGTGGCCGTGGGCGACTTCTTCTTCAGAGGCGGCACGCACTTCCAGCACCTGCACGCTAAAGCGCAGCGCCTGACCGGCCAGCGGGTGGTTGCCGTCCAACATCACCTGGTCTCCCTTGATCTTGAGCACGGTAAACGCGCGGCTGTGGCCTTGCTCGTCACGGCCTTCAATTTGGCCGCCCACCTTCACGCCGGGTGGAAACTGGCTTTTCGGGATGGATTGCAACAAGGCCTCATCGCGGGGTCCAAATGCCTCATCGACTGAAAGTTCGACCAGACCTTTGAAGCCAACCTCTTGCCCGTCCAACGCTTCCTCCACCTTCGAGAACAGATTGCCGTAGCCGCCGTGCAGGTAGGACATGGGTTCTTTGCTCTCTTCGAGCAGCTTTCCTTGGGCGTTGGCGACCTTGTAATGGACGGTGACGGCGCTGTCTTTGGTGATCTTCATGGGGAGGGGTTCCGGTGGTGGGTGGAATGGATGCAGCAGGCATTATCTTAAAAAGCCGGGTCTGCCCCAGACCGGTCGCCGGGGGCCGCAGCAAGGGGCATTGGGAAAGTGAAATAATCCAGCCTGTTTTGAACTTACCAAGCAAAGGACATTCCCATGAGCGACGCACAACAACGCATTGACACCCTGGTCAAAACCAATGAGGTGGTCTTGTTCATGAAAGGCAACGCCAGCTTTCCCCAGTGCGGCTTCTCGGGCCGCGCCATCCAGATCCTCAAGGCTTGCGGCGTGGACACCAAAACCGTCACCACCGTCAACGTGCTCGAAGACGACGGCATCCGCCAAGGCATCAAGGAGTACAGCAACTGGCCCACCATTCCCCAGCTTTACGTCAAGGGCGAATTCATCGGCGGCTCCGACATCATGATGGAGATGTACGAGTCCGGCGAACTGGTGCAGGCGCTGGGCACCACCCCAGGCGCCTAATTCGCCTGCTCCTTAAGCGACGTAGTGCCAGGTGCGCTGCGCCGCCAAGACGGCGTCCGGGTAAGTGCGCTGGCCGCGCGATCCGTTGTAGCGGCCCAGCGCCATGAAGGTGTCACCCTGTTCGCGGTCCAGATAGTGGCGCAAGATCACGCAACCAAAACGCAAGTTGGCCTGCAGGCGGAACAAGACGCTTTCATCCCCCTCCCCGATCAAGCGCACCCAAAACGGCATCACCTGCATGTAGCCGCGTGCCCCGGCGCTGCTGACCGCGTGCTTGCGGAAATTGCTCTCCACCTGGATCAGCCCTAGCACCAGCGACACGTCCAACCCAGCGCGTTTGCTTTCGTACCACACGGTTTGCAAAAAATCTTGCCAATCGTCCACTTCCGGGCGACGAGCCTTGAGACGCACACGCATGGCATTGAACCAGCCTTGGTAATTCTGCCGCTCCTGCGGGTCTCGAAACTCAGGCACTGGGGGAGCCACGTTATGGATGGCCGCACTCAGCGCAGAGCGTACCGAGTCGATCAGCGGCTCTTCGAGCTGGCTGCCCGCATGCGCTGGGCCGCAGCCCAGGCACAACAGCACTTGCAGTAGCAATAGGGAGGGTACCGCCAGCACACCAGCCACACAGGCACGCCGCCCAGCCACATGCCCCGCCTGCACTGACCCCATCTTTAGCCCGTGATGCGCGCACGCACCCAGGCGGCAATTTCACCCACCGGCACGCTGGTGGCTGCCGCATCGCGGCGGTGTTGGTACTCCACCATGCCTTCTTTCAGACCCCGGTCGCCCAAGGTGACCCGGTGCGGCACACCAATAAGTTCCCAGTCGGCAAACATGGCGCCCGGGCGCTCGTTGCGGTCGTCCAAGATCACGTCCACGCCTGCAGCCAGCAATTCGGCGTACAAGGCGTCGGCAGCCGCCTTCACGTCGGGAAAGCGGTCCGGGCTGATCGGGCACAGGGCCACGGTAAACGGCGCCAGCGCGTCGGGCCAGATGATGCCGCGCGCGTCGTGGTTTTGCTCAATCGCGGCGGCAGGCAGGCGGGTAATGCCAATCCCGTAGCAGCCCATTTCCATAGCCTGGGGCTTGCCGTTCACGTCCAAAAAGGTGGCGTTCATGGCCTGGCTGTATTTGGTTCCGAGGTAAAAAATGTGGCCCACTTCAATGCCGCGTTCAATGGCCAGCACGCCCACGCCATCGGGCGAAGCGTCACCCGCCACCACATTGCGGATATCGGCCACCACATCGGGCTCCGGCAGATCGCGGCCCCAGTTGACGCCGCTGATATGGAAGTCCACCTCGTTGGCGCCGCAAATCCAGTCGCTCATCAGCGCCACTTCGCGATCGGCCACGATGCGCAGCGGCTTTTTCAACCCGACTGGGCCCAGGTAACCCGGCTCGCAGCCAAAGTGCGCGTCAATCTCGGGCAACGTGGCAAAACGAAAATCCGCCAGACCAGGAACCTTACCGACCTTGACCTCGTTCATGCTGCGGTCACCGCGCAGCAGCAACAGCCAGACCTGGGACTTAACGATAAGCCCTGCAGCGTCACGCTCGTCGGTGGCTACCACCAGGGATTTGAGCGAGCTTTCCAGGGGCAGGCCCAGGTACTCGGCCACATCGGCGCAGGTGCTTTTACCCGGCGTGGCCACTTTGGTCAGGGGCGCTGCGGGCGCGGGGCGCGGACCGGCCGGGGGCATTGCCTCGGCTTTTTCCATGTTCGCAGCGTAGTCGCTGCCGGTTGAATAAACGATTGCGTCCTCGCCGGTGGCGGCGATTACTTGAAACTCTTCGCTTAAATCGCCGCCGATGGCGCCACTGTCGGCAGCCACGGCGCGGTAGGTCAAGCCAAAGCGGTCAAAAATGCGACGGTAGGCCTTAGCCATCACCTGGTAGCTGGCTTTGGCGGCATCGGCATCGCGGTCAAAGCTGTACGCGTCTTTCATGGTGAATTCCCGCCCGCGCAGCAAACCAAAACGCGGGCGGCGCTCGTCGCGAAACTTGGTCTGAATCTGGTAAAAGTTCTTGGGCAACTGCTTGTAGCTTTTGATTTCCTGGCGCGCAATGTCGGTGACCACCTCCTCGCTGGTGGGCTGCACCACGTAGTCGCGCGCGTGCCGGTCTTTAATGCGCAGCAGCTCGGGGCCCATCTTTTCAAAGCGGCCGGTTTCTTGCCACAGCTCAGCGGGTTGCACCACGGGCATGCTGAGTTCGATGGCTCCGGCTCGGTTCATTTCCTCGCGCACGATGGCCTCGACCTTGCGGATCACACGCAAACCCATGGGCATATAGGTGTAGATGCCGGCACCAAGCTTTTTCACCATGCCCGCACGCATCATCAGTTGGTGGCTGGGCACCTCGGCATCGGCCGGGGCCTCTTTGAGCGTGGAAATCAGGAATTGGGAAGCTTTCATGCGGGTACTCGTAAAACAGCGCGAACGGCAGTGTGACGGGCCTTTGATGTGCGGGCGGCTCGCCGTGCATAATGGCCCAAGTTTAAAAATTTGGGGTTTGATTATGCTTGACCGGGACGGCTTTAGGCCCAACGTCGGCATCGTCCTGCTCAACCAGAAAAATCAGGTTTTTTGGGGCAAACGCATACGTACCCACTCGTGGCAGTTCCCGCAAGGTGGCATTGACCGGGGCGAAACCCCCGAACAGGCCATGTTCCGTGAGCTGCACGAAGAGGTGGGGCTCCAGCCGGAGCACGTTGCCATCGTCGCCCGTACCCGAGACTGGTTGCGCTACGAGGTGCCGGACCGCTACATCCGCCGCGATGCGCGCGGCCACTATAAGGGGCAAAAACAGATTTGGTTTTTGCTCCAACTCACCGGCTTTGACTGGAACCTGAACCTGCGTGCGACCGAGCACCCCGAGTTCGACGCGTGGCGCTGGAACGACTACTGGGTGCCGCTGGACGCAGTGGTTGAGTTCAAGCGCGGTGTGTACGAGATGGCGCTGACCGAGCTGTCGCGCTATTTGCCGCGCATGGATGTGCGGCCGCGCTTTCAGTCTTCGGGCTTTCGCGGCCCAGGCGCTGTGGACAACGCGCATGCCATGGATGTAGCAGCGCAGCAGGCGTCTCCTGGCCCAGAATTGCCCCCATCTTCTTAACGAAGCTCCGGGTTTAACGCATCAGCACCAAGTTGTCGCGGTGCAGCATCTCCGGCTCGGCGGCGTAGCCCAGCAAGGCTTCGAACTCAGACGACGGCTTGCGGCACAGCAATCGCGCCTCGGCGCTGGAGTAATTGGCCAGACCGCGCGCAATCTCCAAGCCGCTGGGGTCGCGCACGCCGATCACGTCGCCACGCGAGAACTCGCCCTCGACTTGCACCATCCCAATAGGCAAAAGACTTTTGCCTTCATCGCGTACCTTGGCCGCCGCACCCGCATCCACCACCACCGCGCCGCGCATTTGCAGGTGGTCGGCCATCCATTGCTTGCGGGCCTGGGTTTTTTGTGTGGGGGCGACTAGCAAGGTGCCAATGGCTTCGCCTTGACTCAAGCGAATCAAGGCGTTGGGCTCGCGGCCCCATGCGATCACGGTGGAGGCGCCCGAACCTGCGGCGCGTTTGGCCGCCAATATCTTGGTGATCATGCCGCCACGGCCCAGGCTGCTTCCCGCGCCGCCAGCCATCACTTCAAGGGCAGGGTCACCAGCCTGCGCCTGGTCGACAAAACGCGCATTTGCATCTTTGCGCGGGTCGGCGGTGAACAGCCCTTGTTGGTCGGTCAGAATGACCAAGGCATCGGCTTCGACCAGATTGGCCACCAAGGCACCCAAGGTATCGTTGTCGCCAAACTTGATCTCGTCGTTCACTACCGTGTCGTTTTCATTGATCACGGGCACCACACCAAGCTTGAGCAGGGTCAGCAGCGTGGAGCGGGCGTTTAGATAGCGCTCGCGGTCGGCCAGGTCGGCGTGCGTAAGCAATACCTGCGCACTTCCCAGACCACTTTCGCGCAGCTTGGTCTCGTACATCTGCGCCAGGCCCATTTGGCCCACGGCGGCGGCGGCTTGCAGTTCATGTATGGCGTGGGGGCGCGTGGCCCAGCCCAGGCGTTTCATTCCTTCGGCAATCGCGCCGCTGGAGACCATGATGATCTCCACGCCGCCACGAACTAGCAGCGCCATCTGGCGGCACCATTCGCCGATTGCGGCTTCGTCCAGACCCCGGCCCTCGTTGGTGACCAGGCTGGAGCCGACTTTCACGACTACACGTTTGGCGTCGCGCAGCACGGTAGAGGGTGGGTTGTGCGTCATATAGCGAATGAACGGAATATCAAAAAAGCGCCCAGGGGGTGACTACCGATGTGGGCCCTTAATTGGGGGCGCCGTCTTCCGTGGCGGGTACGGCGTCGGGCGTGTTCAAAAAGCGCGGATCCACTTCCACATAGGGCTGCTCTGCCGCCTGCTGCGCCTTAACGTGCTTGTAAATTTCTTTAACCAAGGGCTCACAGCCCTCGCGCGTGAGCGCCGAGATCTCGAACACCGGACCCTTGAACTTGAAACGCTTGACAAAGTCTTTGATTAACGCCGCACGGTCATCGGACGCCACCATGTCGAGTTTGTTGAGCACCAACCAGCGCGGCTTCTTGTACAAGCCTTCGTCGTATTTCTTGAGCTCATTGACAATTGCCTTGGCTTGCGCCACGGTGTCCACGCCTTCGTCAAACGGTGCCACGTCCACAATGTGCAAAAGCAATCGGGTGCGCTGCAAATGGCGCAGGAACAAGTGCCCCAAGCCCGCACCCTCAGAAGCGCCCTCAATTAAGCCTGGCAAATCGGCCACTACAAAACTCTGTTCCGGGCCTACTCGCACCACACCCAGATTGGGATGCAAGGTGGTGAACGGGTAGTCAGCAATGCGCGGACGTGCGTTAGAGATGGCGGTGATAAAGGTCGACTTGCCCGCGTTGGGCATGCCCAAAAGTCCAACATCGGCCAGCACCTTGAGTTCTAGCTTGAGGTTTTTCTTCTCACCGGGCCAGCCGGGCGTTTTTTGGCGGGGGGCGCGGTTGATGGCGCTCTTGAAGCGCAGGTTGCCAAAGCCACCGTCGCCGCCTTTGGCGATGGTGATGACTTCGCCCGGCACCAGCAACTCAAACAGCACTTCGCCAGTTTCGGCGTCGGTGATGATGGTGCCGACCGGCATCTTGAGTGTGATGTCGTCGCCTGCAGCGCCGAACATATCGGACCCCATGCCGTGCTCGCCCCGACGGGCATCGTGGCGGCGGGAAAAACGGTAGTCCACCAGGGTATTGAGGTTGACGTCAGCTACCGCATAAACATGGCCACCACGCCCGCCGTCGCCGCCATTGGGGCCGCCAAATTCTTTGTATTTTTCATGCCGAAACGAGACGCAGCCAGCGCCGCCATCTCCAGCGGAGATGTCAATGTAGGCTTCGTCAACGAACTTCATGCTTTTCTCGATCTATAAATAAAAAACCCCGCGCTGGGTTGGCGCAGGGTTTTGCGGGAGCCGCGCTGCAGTTTACGCCGCAGCAGTCACGCTCACCGTTTGCTTGTTCAAAGCGCCTTTGGTGGCAAACGACACGTGACCGTCCACCAGGGCGAACAAGGTGTGGTCTTTGCCGATGCCGACATTGGTTCCGGGGTGGAACTTGGTGCCGCGTTGGCGAACAATGATTGCGCCAGCCGTGATCAACTCACCGCCAAACGACTTCACACCGAGCATCTTGGGCTTGGAATCGCGCCCGTTTCGCGTAGAGCCGCCGCCTTTTTTCTGTGCCATGACCTGTGTCCTTTAAGCAACAATTGCGCAGATTTGCAGTTCGGTGAACTGCTGACGGTGCCCTTGGCGTTTTTGGTAATGCTTGCGACGGCGCATTTTGAAAATGCGCACTTTGTCGTGCTTGCCATGCGCCAACACCGTGGCTTTGACAGTTGCGCCGGACACCAGGGGCGTGCCAACTTTCAGATCTGCGCCGTTGCCAACTGCCAGAACTTGGTCGATCACG
>CANHZG010000152.1 GCA_947464995.1 Comamonadaceae bacterium
CCCCCGCTTTCAGGAGCGTCTGCAGCGCGAGGTGCCGCTGGGGCGGCTGGTGGGTGCGCGGGAAGACGCCGAATTCGCCGCCTATCTCTGCAGCGAAGCTGCCAATTGCTTTGTCGGACAGGTGTTCCCGGTATGCGGCGGCTGGGTGGGGCGCTAAGGATCCATCGCCACCGACGGCGGGTTGTCGATCAGCGCTTTAAGAATCTGCAAACCGCCTTCCAACTGCTCCACTGACGCCGGGGCGTTGAGGCTGATGCGAATGGCGTGGGGCGCGGGGGATCGGCCCACGGCAAAGTGGTCGGCGGTGCGCACCAGCACGCCGGCCTGGCGCAGGGCGGCGGCAAACTGGCCGGCCCGCCAGGGCTCGGGCAGGGGCAGCCAGATCAGCGGGAACTCGGGGTCGGTCTTGAAGTCCAGACCCTGCAGCACTGCGCGGGCGCGCTCTAGGCGGTCACCGGTCATCTGGCGCTGCTGGGTAATCAGGCCTTCCATGGCGCCGCTTTCCAGCCAGCGGGTGGCAATTTCGGGCAGCAGGGGTGCGACCATCCAGCTGTCAGCGCGCATGCTGGCGGCAAATTTGCTCAGCCAGGCTGGGGCGGCTTCCACATAGCCCACACGCAGGCCCGGCGCCAGCACCTTGGAAAAGCTGCTGAGCAAAAACGACTGCTCGGGCAGCCAGGTGGACAGCGCGGGAAGCGGGTTGGCCTGCATGGCGGCGTGCACGCAGTCTTCGATGATGAACAGGCCGTGGGTGCGCATGACGGCGGCCACCGCCTCGCGCCGCTCCATGGGCATGGTGGCACCCGTGGGGTTGTGCAGCGTGGGGGCGCAGTAGACAAACTTGGTGTCAAAGGTCTTGGCCGCGCGCTCCAGCGCCTCGGGCACCATGCCGTGCTCGTCGGTCTCGATGCCAATGAGCTGCAAGCGCATGGACCGCGCCAGCGCCTGCAGGCCGGGGTAGCTGAGCGACTCGGTCAAAACTGCGTCGCCCGGGCGCGCCACGGTGCGCAGCACGCAGGCCAGGCCGTGCTGGGCGCCGTGGGTCACCATCACCCGGTTCCACTGGCCGCTGGTGCCAAAGCGGCGCAGCCACTGGGCACCCGCCTCGCGGTGGCGGCGCAAGCCGGTTTCGCTTTGGTAGCTCAGCACCTGGCGCATGAGTTCGGGGTCCGTGACCAGGCTTTGGAACGCCATTTGGAGTGCGGCCGACTCGTCACCCACCATGGCCACGTTGTGCGCCAGGTCAATGGGCTGCTGGTCGGACGATTCACTGGCGGGCACGTGCTCGGCGGAGCGCACATAGGTGCCGTCGCCTACCCGGGCGGTGGCCAGGCCCTGGCGCTCCAAAATCGCGTAGGCGCGGCTGATGGTGCCGGTCGTCACCCCCAGACGGCGGGCCAGGTTGCGCTGGGGCGGCAGCTTTTCACCGGTGGGCACCTGGCCGTTCAAAATGGCCTGGGCCAGGTCTTCGGCAATCGACTGGTACTTGGGCTTGCTGCCGTCGCCCAGGCTGGCGGTGGAGATGAGTTGTTCAAAAGACATGGGGCGTCATTTTCTGGGCAATTACTTTATTTGAACGCATTGTCAGCATCCAATCCTCTTGCATAGTACGCCCCGGGCCTGCACCCTTGCTTTTCGCCTACCCAACCTACGCCCCAAGCTTCTGCTACCTTCCTGCCCATGAACGAATACGACTACATCATTGTCGGCGCTGGTTCGGCCGGTTGCGTGCTGGCCAACCGCTTGAGCGCAAGCGGAAAAGACAGGGTGCTGTTGCTGGAGGCAGGTGGCTCTGACCGCAGCCCGCTGATCCAAGTTCCGCTGGGCTACGGGCTGACCTTCTCGGACCCCAAATACAACTGGATGTACACCACGCAGCCCGACGCGGCTTTGGACGGGCGCACCTCGTTTTGGCCGCGTGGCAAGGTGCTGGGCGGCAGCAGCTCGCTCAACGCCATGGTCTATATGCGCGGCCAACACGCCGATTACGACGAATGGCGCGAAGCGGGTAACCCCGGCTGGGGCTGGAGCGACGTACTGCCCTACTTTAAAAAATCCGAAGACCACGTCTGGGGCGCCAGTGAGCACCACGGCGCAGGCGGCGAACTCACCGTCAGCGACTTTGCCGATCAGGTGCACCCGCTGTGTGAACGCTTCCTCAAAGCCGGAGACGCACTGGGCTATGGCCGCACGCAAGACTTCAACGGCGCGCGCAAAGAGGGCTTTGGCCTGTGGCAAATGACGATTCGTAAGGGCGTGCGCGCTTCGGCGTCTAACGCTTTCTTGCGCCCGGCCATGGGGCGTAGCAATTTGACGGTGCTGACCGGCGCGCTGGTGCACCGCGTGCTGCTGCAAGGGCGCGAGGCGGTGGGCGTGCAATGCGTGGTGGGCGGCGCCACCCAGCAGTTCAAAAGCCGCAAAGAGGTCGTTTTGTGCGGCGGCGCCATCAATTCGCCTCAGCTTTTGCAGCTCTCGGGCGTGGGTGACGCGGCCTTGCTAGCCGAGAAAGGCGTGCCCTTGGTGCACCACCTGCCAGGCGTTGGCCAGGGCCTGCAAGACCATTTGTGCGTGTCCTACTTCTTCAAATCCAAGGTGCCCACGCTCAACAACACGCTGGGGCCGTGGTACGGCAAGGTCTGGGCGGGCATCCGCTACGCCCTGGACCGCAAGGGCCCGCTGGGCATGAGCGTGAACCAGGCCGGTGCCTTTGTGCGCAGCCGCCCTGGCCTGGCGCAGCCCAATTTGCACCTGTATTTCAACCCCATCAGCTACACCGCTAACACGGCGCCCGTGGGTAAGCGCTTCCAGCTGCAAAACCCGGACCCGTTTGCCGCGTTTCTGATCTCCTTCAACACCTGCCGCCCCACCAGCCGGGGCAAGGTGCAAATCCAATCCGCCAATCCGCAGGACAAGCCGCTGATTACCACCAACTTCCTCACCACCGAACACGACCGCCAGGACATTGTGGAAGGCGCGCGCATGGTGCGCAGCATTGCCGCCACCGCGCCACTGGCCGACATTGTGCAAAGTGAGCACCTGCCCGGCGCTGCGGTACAAAGCGAAGAAGCCATCATGGCCGACTTTGCCAAACGTGGCGGCTCGGTCTACCACGCGTCCTGCACCTGCGCCATGGGGCCGGACTCGGCCACGGCGGTAGTGGACGCACGCCTGCGCGTGCACGGCATGCGCCGCCTGCGGGTGATTGACGCCTCCGTGTTCCCGGCCGTGACCTCAGGCAACACCAACGCGCCCGTCATCATGGTGGCCGAAAAAGGCGCGGACATGGTGCTGGCCGACAACGCCTAGACACCGCCTTGTCGTTTAATTGAGCCCTCTTATTCACTAGCTTCTTTAAGACCCCACCATGACCACACCGTTCCAAGCCCTTGTTGTTGACCAAGTCGATGGCAAACCCGTGCCTTCGCTCAAGCAAATCACCCAGGCCGACTTGCCTGCGGGGGAAGTGCTGGTGGCGATTGACTACTCCAGCATCAACTACAAAGACGCCATGGCGCTGACCGGCACCGGCAAGATCATTCGCAACTTCCCTATGGTGCCGGGCATTGACTTTGCCGGGACAGTGGTCGAGTCCAGCAGCGTGGATTACAAGCCGGGCGACAAGGTGGTGCTGACCGGCTGGAGCGTGGGCGAGCGCTTTTGGGGCGGCTACAGCCAGATGCAGCGCGTCAAGGCCGAGTGGCTGGTGCCCCTGCCTGCCGCTTTAAGCAGCCAAAGCGCCATGGCCATAGGCACCGCAGGTCTGACCGCCATGCTGTGCGTGATGGCCTTGGAGGACGCGGGCGTCAAGAGCGGCAAGATTTTGGTTAGCGGCGCCAACGGCGGCGTGGGCAGCGTGGCCATCAGCCTGCTGGCGGGCTTGGGCTATGAAGTCACCGCGCTGAGCCAGCGCCCGGATGAGAACCGCGACTATCTGCTGGGCCTGGGCGCCAAAGACGTGGTCGGCGGCCCGGAGTGGAAAGAAAAGCCCGCCCCCCTGGGCAGCCAGCGCTGGCAAGGCGCAGTGGACGTGGTCGGGGGCACGGTGCTGGCACGCATGCTGAGCGAAATCGACTACGGCGGCGCCGTGGCCGCCTGCGGTCTGGCGGGTGGCTTTGGCCTGGACACCACGGTCATGCCCTTTATTCTGCGCGGCGTGCGCCTCTTGGGCGTGGACTCGGTGATGTGCCCCAAAGCACGGCGCATGGCCGCATGGCAGCGCCTGGCCACCGAATTTGCCGCCCCAGCACAAGCGCAGATGCAACGCGTGGTGGGCCTGGGCGAGGTGATGGCCCTGGCCAAAGACTTTATGGCCGGTACCTCTCGCGGGCGCGTGGTAGTAGACGTCAACCGCTAAAGCATTCACTTCATTCCCAACTTTTGACCACAAGGACGCAGCATGAGCACTTCTAAACTTCGCATCGGTTTTATCGGCCTGGGCGCACTGGGCGAAGGCCTGTGCAACAACCTGGTCAAAGCCGGTTACCCGGTGACGGTCAATGACTTGAACAAGGACCTGGCCCAACGCCTGCTGGCGGGCGGCGCCACCTGGTCCGACGACGTGGCAGGCACCTGCCGTGACGCCGACGTGGTGATCACCGTGCTGCCCTCGCCTGCCGTGTCTCGCAAAGTGGTCGAAGGCGCCGGTGGCGTGTTCGAGAACTTGAAGAGCGGCGGCACCTGGATCGAGATGAGCACCACCGACATGGAAGACCTGTTGCGCCTGGCCGATGTGGCGGCCACCAAAGGCCTGACCGTGCTGGAATGCCCGGTGACCGGCGGCGTGCACCTGGCCAATTCGGGCGAGATCACGGTGCTGGTGGGTGGCGAGCAAAGCACGTTCGACCGCGTAAAAGACATTTTGGGCACCATGGGGGGCGAGATCATTTACATGGGCAAGATGGGCAACGCATCCGTGGTCAAGGTCGTCACCAACATGCTGGCATTCATCCACCTGATCGCTGCGGGCGAGGCCATGATGCTGCCGGCCAAATACGGCGTGGACCCGGACGCCACCTACCGCGCCATTCGCGCCAGTTCGGGCAACAGCTTTGTGCATGAGACCGAATCCAAACTGGTGCTCTCGGGCAGCTACAACGTCAAGTTCACCATGGACTTGGCCTGCAAAGACCTGGGGCTGGTCAATGGCATTGCCGAAAAAATCGGCGTGCCACTGGAGCTGGGTTCTATGGCGCAGCAAATCTTTCGGCGCGCGCGCGGCCTGTACGGCAGCCAGGCGCAGTCGCCCGAGGTGGTGCGCATGATTGAGGCCGCTTGCGGCCTGGAGTTGCGCGCCCCCGGTTACCCGACCGAGCTGGTCGCCGAATAAGCAGCCCGACCATGACCGCCGCACTAACCCACCAAGACTGGCTGGACCGCGCTGCCCGCATCGAGATTGCCACCGGCCTGTTTATCGACGGCAAGTACGTGGCAGCGTTGGCCGGTGAAACCTTTGACTGCGTCAACCCCGCCAACGGTGCAGTCTTGGCGCACATGGCGCGCGGCAAGGCCGCAGATATTGACCGCGCCGTAGCGTCTGGTCTTGCAGCCTGGCGCGATGGCCGCTGGGCGAAACAGGCGCCACGCGCACGCGCCCAAGTGCTGCTGCAATGGGCCGATCTAGTGGAGGAGCACCGCGAAGAACTGGCGCTTTTGGAAACGCTGGACATGGGCAAACCGATCTCGGACATGTTCAACATCGACCTGCCCGAGGTGCTCAAAACCATTCGCTACTTTGCCGAATGCATTGACAAAATCGAAGGCGCCGTCACCCACACCGACGCCAGCGCGCTGCACACCATCACCCACGAACCACTGGGCGTGGTGGGCGCGATCACGCCGTGGAACTACCCGATGCTGATGGCGGTCTGGAAGCTCGCACCCATCTTGGCTGCGGGCAACTGCGTGGTGCTCAAACCCGCTGAACAGGCACCGCTAAGCTGCACGCGCCTGGCGCAACTGTTTGTGGACGCCGGTGGACCGGCAGGTGTGTTCAACGTGGTCAACGGCATGGGCGCCGAGGCAGGGAAAGCACTGGGCTTGCACATGGACGTAGCCAAAATCACATTCACCGGTTCCACTGCCGTGGGCAAGCTGTTGCTGGGTTATGCCGGCCAAAGCAATATGAAGCGCGTGGCGCTGGAGACCGGGGGCAAAAGTCCGCAGATTTTCATGCCCGACCTGTATGACTTTGACGCCGCGGTGGACCGCGCCGTAGGTGGCATTTTTGACAACGCGGGCCAGGTCTGCAACGCGGGCTCGCGACTGCTGGTGCACCGCTCGATTCACGACCGCTTTGTGACGCGCTTTATCGAACGCGCTGGGGTCCTGTACCAGCCGGGCGACCCTTTGGACCCTGCCACCACCCTGGGCCCGGTGGTCAGCCAAACCCAGCGCGCCAACGTAATGGCCAAAGTACAGCGCGCCTGCGAACAAGGTGCCACCGTGGCCTTGCCCGTACCCGGTTCGGCGCGCCCCCTGACGCTGCCGGGCGGCGGCGCCTATGTGCCCATGACCTTGTTTACCCACGTCACCCAAGACATGGCCATCGTGCAAGACGAAACCTTCGGCCCGGTGGCGTCCGTCCAGGCTTTTGACACTGAAGCCGAGGCCATTGCCCTGGCCAACGATTCAATTTATGGCCTGGCCGCCAGCGTCTGGACCGCCGACCTGAAAACCGCACACCGCATGAGCGCCGCGCTGGAGGCCGGTGTGGTCTGGGTCAACTGCTTTGGCGATGGCGACATGACGCAGCCCTTTGGCGGCTACAAGCAAAGCGGCAATTCCCGCGACAAGCACAAAGACAGCCTGCTGTCTTACCTGCAAACCAAGTCAACCTGGATCAGCCTGGTCTAAGCCACGCATCCCCCTTTTTTTGGAATCGAGAACCCCCATGACACATTGCAACTTTTACATTGACGGCACCTGGGTTGAGCCAGTGGGCGCGCACACGGTACACCCGGTGGTCAGCCCCGGCGACGAATCGGTGGTGGGCGAGGTGATGATGGGCAGCGCCGCCGACGTGAACCGCGCTGTGGCCGCCGCCCGGCACGCCTTCGATAGCTTCAGCCAAACCACGCTGGCGCACCGCACCGAGCTGCTGCAC
>CANHZG010000153.1 GCA_947464995.1 Comamonadaceae bacterium
CACACGCGGGACTTAAAGGCCTTCTACGGCGATGCGCAGGCCTTGTTTGGGATCGACTTTGAAATTGGCAAGGGCCAAGCTATTGCCATCATCGGCGCCAACGGCGCTGGAAAATCGACCTTTTTGAAGGCATTGGCTGGGCTCGTAAAGGTGCAAACCGCCGCAGTGAACTGGAAGGGACAGGACATTGGCGGAAGGTTGCCCAGCGAGATCGTTCGCTTAGGGCTAGCTTTGGTGCCCGAGGGGCGGCGCTTGTTCCCATCTTTGTCAGTTCAAGAAAACCTGATGATGGGGAGTGAGTCCCAACGCAAAGGACCTTGGAACTTGGAGCGTCTGTTTAAATTGTTTCCCATACTGCAAGAAAAGAGGCATCAGCCCAGTACCTCTTTGTCAGGTGGGCAGCAGCAAATGGTAGCGATTGGTCGCGCCCTGATGAGTAACCCAGAGTTGCTGCTGTGCGATGAGTTGTCTTTGGGTTTGGCGCCCCTCGTGATCCGTGAAATCTACAACGCCTTGCCAGAGATCACGGCCGAAGGTATGGGTGTGGTGCTGGTTGAACAGGACGTTAGCTTGGCCCAGCAGATGACGCAGCGCCTGTATTGCTTGCAAGAAGGCCGCGTTTCCTTGCAAGGGGTCTCGTCTCTGCTCAGCCGCGAGCAAATCAGCCAGGCCTATTTCGGGCAATAAGCCACCGTAACCAGCATGATTGAACTGCTTTTACAAGGTGTATTGCTGGGTGGCCTTTACACCTTGTTTGCGCTTGGACTGTCATTGATGTTTGGTGTGATGCGCCTCACCAACACAGCGCATGGTGACTTCATTATCTTGGCAGCGTTTGGCGCCTTGTCGCTGGCTGCAATGGGTTTGAATCCCTGGCTTGCCAATGTTGCCGTGTTGCCTGTTGCATGGGTGCTTGGGTATTGCGTTCAGCGCTATGTATTGAATCAGACGCTGGGAAAAGACCCTGTGCCGTCTTTGGTGGTTACCTTCGGCTTATCCATCGTGATTCAAAACGCATTGTTGGAGACTTTTTCGGCCGACCCTCGGTCGATCGAATCCAGTGGACTCAACACCCTAAGTTGGGCTTTGACCGACTCGCTGTCTGTAGGTGTTTTGCCGATTTTGATTCTGATGATTGCGCTGCTGGCGACCTTGGGCTTGCAATGGGTTTTTGAAAAAACCCGTTTGGGTCGCGCTTTTCGGGCCGTTTCGGATGATCCCGAGATTGCGGAATTGATGGGCCTACGTTCCAAAAATATCTACGCCCTGGCCACTGCAATGGCCTTTGTCTTGATTGCAGTCGCTGGCGTCTTGCAGGGCCTTCGAACCACGGTGGCGCCTGCGGACGGACCTATGCTGCTGCTCTTTGCTTTTGAGGCAGTCATCATGGGTGGTATGGGCAGCTTTTGGGGAACCTTAGCAGGCGGTATGTTGTTGGGGGTTACGCAGCAACTGGGCTTTCGCGTTGACCCTGGTTGGGGTGTGTGGGCCGGGCATTGCGTGTTTTTGTTCTTGTTACTGCTCAGACCCCAAGGGCTGTTTCCTAAAACCCGCTAGGAGCGACCATGAACCACATCCTTGAAAACCAGTTCACGGTGAAGCGCGGTCACGCCTACACCCGATTTTTGTTGGGTTTGGCTGTTGTGGTCGTCACCGGTGCTGCCACCTTACCCCTGTGGGTGGAATCCAGTTGGATGCATGAATTTGTGGAGATCGCCTGCTATTTTATTTTCGCCTTGATGTGGAATTTATTGGCCGGTTATGGCGGGATGGTATCGATTGGGCAGCAAGCATTTTTTGGTTTGGGTGCCTACACCATGCTGATATTGGGGAATTTTTGGGGCATCAATCCTTTTGTGGCGATTGCGATCGGCGGGGTGGTTGCCGGACTGGTTTCCATCCCCGTGTCGCGCATCGCCTTTCGCCTGCAAGGCGGCTACTTTGCAATCGGGACCTGGGTGATTGCGGAAGTGTTTCGTCTGAGTTTTGCCAACTTCAGTATGGTCGGTGGTGGTGCGGGCACCACGCTGACAGCCTTGCGCGGAATTGACAAAGCAAGTCGCGAATCATGGACTTATTGGATTGCTCTGTTATGCGTAGTCTCAAGCATTGCTATCGTGTTTGTTTTTTTGCGTAGCAAGCGGGGTCTTGCCCTGCTGGCCATTCGCGACAACCCGATCGCTGCGGAGTCGCAGGGGATTGCGGTGGGTTCCATGAAGTTGGCGGTGTATGTCGTGTCTGCATTCGGTGCCGGCTTGGCCGGAGCACTCTATTTTGTTGGCAATCTGCGCATCAGCCCCGACGCGGCTTTCAGTGTGAACTGGACTGCGTTTGCGATATTTATGGTGGTCATTGGCGGCATGGGACGTATTGAGGGCCCCTTGATTGGTAGTCTGGTATTTTGGTTGCTCAGCAAGTTTTTCAGCGATTTTGGTGCGTGGTACCTCATGGGGCTTGGCGCGTTGGCTATCTTCACCACGACCTACTTCAAGCAAGGCCTGTGGGGTTATGCACAACAGCGCTGGGGCTGGTCCTTGTTCCCAACCCAACGTCGCGTGGTCTTTCTTGCAGGGCCGAAAACGTGAGCACCCCGCTGGTTCACATCGTGTTGTGGCGCATGAATGGCATCACCTTGCAAGAGCGCCTGTCCCAAGCCAAATCGGCAGCTGAAGCTTTTGAGGCTACACGCGGCCGTATCGAGGGCGTGCAAGACATGCAGGTGGGTGTCAATGTCGTAGATGCGCCGGATGCATGGGACCTTGCCTTGTGCATGCGCTTTGAAAGCAAGGCTGCCTTAGATACCTACCAGAACCACCCGGCGCATTTGGAAATTAAGAAAATCATCGGACCCATGAGAATGGAGCGTAAGCAAGTCGACTTTGAATGGAGACCATAGGAGTACATATGAAAAACGTAGACCAAAATACCATTACCCAAGCGGTTTTAGAGCGCATGGGCAACATGCCCGACGCCCGACTGAAGACCATAGTGACCAGCCTCGTTCACCATTTGCATGACTTTGCGCGCGAGGTGCAGTTGACCGAACAGGAGTTGATGCATGCTATTGAGTTCTTGACCCAAACCGGTCAAAAGTGCGACGACAAGCGGCAGGAATTTATTCTGCTCAGCGATGTCTTGGGTTTGTCTATGTTGACAGTGGCCATGAATAACCAAAAGCCAGCGGGCTGTACCGAGGCCACTGTGTTTGGCCCCTTCTTTGTCGAGGGTGCGCCTAAAGTCGCCTTGGGCGGTGATGTGGCGCAGGGCGCACCCGGTCAGCCTTGTGCGGTGTCTGGGCGCGTGCTTGGAACTCGGGGTCAAGCCGTGGCGCATGCGCAGATCGAGGTCTGGCAGGCGGACGAAGAAGGTTTTTACGATGTGCAACGCCCTGAGTTGCACGCGCCCCAGGCGCGCGCGTCAATGCAGGCCGATGGCGACGGTCGATTCCATTTCAAGACCATCGTCGCCGAGGCCTACCCGATTCCAACCGACGGGCCGGTCGGCGCTTTATTGCGGGCAATGGGGCGACATCCGTGGCGACCTGCACATTTGCACTTCATGATCAAGGCGCCAGGCTTTGAGACCTTGATCACCCATGTTTTCCGTAACGGCGACCAATACCTCGAGTCCGACGCCGTGTTTGGCGTTCGCGAGTCTTTGATCGCTGACTGGGTCAAGCAGCCCGACGGAAATACTCTGCTGCAATTTGATTTTGTATTGAACGAAAGCCATGATTAACAAGATTGCAGAGTCGATTGGGAAGGCGCTCAGTGGGGTAAAGGATGGCGACACCGTCCTGATCGGCGGTTTCGGCACTGCGGGCATTCCAGTGGAATTGATTGACGGTTTGATCGAACACGGAGCGCGCGAACTGACCGTGGTGAACAACAATGCTGGCAATGGTGATGCGGGTTTGGCTGCCTTGCTTAAGACCCGCCGGGTGCGAAAAATCATTTGCAGCTTCCCCAGACAGGCGGATTCTTTTGTCTTTGACGAGTTGTACCGGACGGGCAAAGTAGAGCTTGAGCTCGTGCCGCAAGGAAACCTGGCCGAGCGGCTGCGCGCTGCGGGCGCTGGAGTCGGTGCCTTTTATACGCCCACCGGCTTTGGCACCCAACTCGCCTGCAACCCGGACGGCAGCGCAAAAGAAACACGTGTCATCAACGGAAAGTCCTATGTTTTGGAATTCCCCATACATGGAGACGTCGCTCTGATCAAGGCTGAGGCGGGCGATCGCTGGGGAAATTTGACATTTCGCAAAGCGGCGCGCAATTTCGGTCCCGTGATGGCCACTGCCGCCAAATGGACGGTGGCCAGCGTTTATGAGATTGCGGAACTTGGTGCCTTGGATCCGGAACACATCGTGACCCCAGGCATATTTGTGTCCCAGGTCGTCAAAGTCGAGCGCGTGGCGACACAAGCGGGCGGCTTGAAACAACCTGCATAAGCAGAAAGCAGTCATGGAAAATTACACAAAACGAACCAAACAGGACCTGGCCCAACGGGTTGCGCAAGACATTTTTGATGGTGCCTATGTCAACCTTGGAATCGGACAGCCCACGCTAGTGGCTAACTACTTGCCACACGGTTTGGAGGTCGTGTTGCACAGCGAAAACGGCATTTTGGGGATGGGTGCTCCTCCAGCGCCCGGGGAGGAGGACTACGACCTGATCAACGCTGGTAAGCAACCCGTTACCTTGCTGGCAGGGGGTGCATATTTCCACCACGCCGACAGTTTTTCGATGATGCGCGGCGGGCACATTGACATCAGTATTTTGGGTGCGTTTCAGGTGTCAGCCACTGGCGACCTCGCTAACTGGAGCACGGGTGAACCCGGCTCCATTCCCGCCGTCGGCGGAGCCATGGACCTGGCGGTAGGAGCCAAGCAAACTTGGGTAATGATGGATTTATTGACCAAGCAGGGGGAAAGCAAAGTCGTTAGCGCCTGCAGCTATCCTCTGACCGGCGTGTCATGCGTCAAGAGAATCTACTCCGACCTGGCCACGCTTGAATGCACCGCGAACGGACTGAAACTGATTGACAAGGTGGAAGGCTTAACAACCCACGAACTAGAAAATATGTTGGGCCTACCCGTTCAGATCTGACATTTTTTTAGCCATTCAAGTTGGGCTTGTTCGCGTGAACTGGCAGAAGCCACAAGCTTTGCGTTCCCTTTGCTTTTCGAGGCGAGACCTCCCGTCGCTAGCCGAGCCATTGCCCTTTGGAGCCGTGCAACGTAGGACGGGCCCGGGCTGTTCAGTTGGCCCGCGCAACCCAAAACGTCGCACCCTGCGCGCCGTAGCGCTCTGTGTGCGGCACCGATTTCTCCAAGGTGAATGCATCACCGGCTTGTAAATGGCGGACCGTATCCGCTACGGTGAGCCAGAGTTCCCCGCGCACTACCTGTGCGCTCACGGCAAAGGGGTGGGTGTGCAAATCGACCACCTGCTGCGGCGCCCATTCGCGCACCAGTACGTCGTCAAAGCCGTCGGCCAAGGCGGCTGCCTTGAATGCTTCAAAGTCAGGTGCGTTCATTTCTCAGGCAAGGGCTTTGTGCGCACCGTCGCACAGTGGCTGGCTGGCGCTTTGCTTGCAGCCGCAAAAATAGACGGTTTTATCTTCGGTGGCGTGGAATTTGGTGGGCGTGAAGGCCGAGCCTTTGTGCGAGCCGTCGCAAAAGGGCTGCGCCTTGCTCAGACCACAAGCGCACCAGTAGTAGTCTTTACCGGCTTGAACTGGTGTGGCGTACGGGGATTTTTGGGCAATGTGAGCGTCCATGGTGGGCCTTTGGGTGGGTTAACACGGTGGGGCGACCATCGCTACCGCGTGGATTGATCCTATGGCGGCTTGCGGGGGCCGTCAATCCGCGTGAACCATAGTAATTACTTGGGGCATTGCGACAGTTCGTGGCGCCGCTTGGTGCGCAGCAATCGCACAAAGTTCCAAGACACCATCCACACCCCTAGCGCGCCCAGCACAATAATGCCAGTGGTGCCCACCAGCGCCATCAGCTGGCCGTTGGCAGCAATGCCCACCGATTGACCGATAAAAAAACAAGCTGCAAATGCGGCCACCGCCGCCCCTCGGCGCTCAGGTGCCATCTGGGTGGCGTTGATTTGCAAGGTGTTGTGGAGCATGTAAAAACCTAAACCGGCCATAAAGCAGGCCGGAATCGACCACCACCAGGCGTCAGCCAGGGCCACCACCAAATACGCTAGTGCTACCAGCATGCCGCCCCATTTGCACAAGCCAACCTCACCCAGGCGGTGCACCAGGCCCGACGCGGAAAACGCAAACAGCAAGCCGCCCAGGCCGTAGAGCATCACCACCTGGCCAGCCACCGACAGCGACAAGGTGTGCATCTGGTGCAAATGCGACACCATAAAAGCAAAGGAGCCATACAAAAAAGCCCCCTCGGCAAACACCGTAGCCAAAATCACACGCGCCCACGGCAGCGCCAGCACCTGGCCAAACTCGGACGCCATCCGGACCAGGGCCGAGCCTTCGCCTTGGTGGCGCTGGCGTGCCTGTAGCGGCAAGCGCCGGTTCAACACCAGCAACCAGACCGCAATCAAGAAGAAAACCAACGCAATCAACACAAAGGGTGTGCGCCACTGTAGATGGTCGGCAGCAAAACCGCCCAAAGCCACACCGCTCGAAAGGCCCAAAATCTGTCCGATCAGAAAGCGTGCGAGCACAGGCTGGCGCCGCTCGTAAGCAATGACATCGCCAATCCAGGCCATGGCCAGCGGGATGATGGACGCCGCCGTGGCGCCGGCTAGCGTGCGCGCCAGCAAGAGCATGCCAAAACTGGGCGCCAGGGCGCAAGCCGCCGTCGTCAGCGCGCAGGCCAGGCACCCTAGCGCCACCACCCGGTATTTGCCAAAGCGGTCGCCCAAAGGGCCAAACAGCAGCTGCGCCAATCCATAGGCCACGGCGAACACCGTAATCACCGAGGCTGCCGCTCCCAGCGTCAGAGAGAACTCCGCCGCCAGTCGGGGCAGCATGGCGTCCATCACCCGCAGCGACATGCCACTGCCAAATGCCGCCACGGACAGGGCGACGATGGCGCCGCGGGGCAGCAC
>CANHZG010000154.1 GCA_947464995.1 Comamonadaceae bacterium
CTGCAAATCTCTCGGCAGTGGCTTTCTTGGTCAAACCTTGCGAGTTGGCATAAATGATGCACATAGGCCTCTTGCCATCAAGAAACGATGGCAATTTCATGAAATTAAAGCCATAAAACTTAGGAGACCTCCCATGCATATTGAATTGAACCGTGGTGATCAGCTCGAAAAGGGGACTCCAGCCCCCTCTGCTCAAAAAAAGAATGCCTTGCGAAACATCGTGTGTGCAGCCGCTTTGGTGCTGACGGGTCTGCAGGCCAGCCACGCCGGCAGTGGCCCTGGGTATGACGACCCCAACAATTGGCCGCAATACCACCGCAGCTACAACGCCTGGCGCTTCAGTCCCTTGAATCAAATCAACACATCCAATGTGGCCAAGCTGCACGTGTCTTGGATTCACCAGCCCGGAACAGTAACCCATGGCCTGCAAGCAACGCCCATCGTGATCGATGGCGTGATGTACACGATTGGCCCAGACAACAACGTCTTTGCGCTGGATGCCACCAACGGCAAAGTCCTTTGGAGGTACACCCCAAAGCTTGACCCGATTGTTAAAGAAGTGTTCTACGGCTCAGCCAGCCGTGGTGTCACCGTGGGCCGAGGAAAAGTGTTCGTGGGCTCCTTGGACGGGCGCTTTATCGCTTTGGACCAAAAGAGCGGCAAAGAACTGTGGTCGACCCAACTGACCAACTTGAAAGAAGAGTACGGGGCATTGTTTTCATCGCCCCCCCAACTCGCTGGCAATATTTTGTTCGGTGGCACCACGGGTGGCGACCAACCGATCGTTGGAAAAATATTTGCAGTCAATGCAGATACCGGAAAGCGGGAGTGGACGTTTGAAGTTCCCCGGGACGATAAGAAAAGCTGGCCCGGCGACAGCCGGTTGCGCGGCGGTGGTTCGGCCTGGCTGCCGGGCACTTACGACCCAACAACGGACACCATCTATATCGGAACCAGCAATGCTGCGCCCGACTTTAACCATGCCGACCGCGATGGTGACAACCTCTACACAGCCACATTACTGGCTTTGAATCCGAAAGACGGGGCAATCAAGTGGCACCGCCAGGAAGTGCCCAAGGACACATGGGACTTCGATTCGGCTTATGAAGCGCTATTGGTGCCTGACAGCAGCGGCAAAGCCACCCTGGTTCACTTGAACAAGAACGGCTTTGTCTATGTGATGGACAAAGACAATGGCTCCATGAAAAATGCATGGCAATACGCGGAAAACATGAACTGGACCAAAGGGGTTGATCCGAAAACCGGATTGCCTATTGATCCGGTTTACCCAGAGGCGGGCATTCAAAAGCTCCATTGCCCCAACTTGTTGGGTGCACGCAGCTGGAATGCGGGTGCGTATAACCCGGAAACCAAGCTTTGGTACACCCAAGGCATGGAGGTTTGCAATACCGTGACCAGCGCCTTGCAAGGTAAGGATGTACCTATCGCCGGTTTGTCACTCGGCTTGTCTGAGATCACCCTGACCAACCCACCAGGGAAAATTTCGGACGGTTGGTTGGGAGCCTTTGATCCTTTGACAGGTAAACAATCCTGGAAAGTCCGGTTTGAAATGCCGCCATTGAGCCATGTCTTGGCCACCGGTGGTGGACTGGTTTTCACGGGTGACATGCGGGGCAAGTTGTACGCCTTTGATGCCAAGAACGGCAAAGAGTTGTGGACCTTCAATGCGGGCTCTGGCGCGCGTGGCGGCCCGATCAGCTACTCGGTTAAGGGCAAACAATACATTGCCATCCCGACCGGTTTGGGCTCGCATGCTCCAGGATTCTTGACCGGTGCATTCCCGCAGATCCGTGAACTCCCTGGCGGTGCTACCTTGCTTGTGTTTGCACTCGATTAATGTTGTTGGTTGACGGGCAGGCTTCCACAAGAGGCCTGCCCTTTTTTTATCCGTTTTTTGGAAAGCATGCCGATGCGATATCTTTTGAATTCAGTGGTGTGGGCATGGATCGTTTCCTGCCTGCTTGCCTTTCAAGTCACCAATGCATTTGCGCAAGAGTCCGCAACCAAAGCCCAAGAGGGTGCATCGCCAAACTCACCACCGTTTGACCTCACTGACCCGGCCCGAATACAAGATGGGAAAAAGAGGTTCAATGGCAATTGTGCGGCCTATTGCCATGGGTCGGAAGGCATGGGTGGAAAATCCACTCCGTTTAAAAATTACCCAGGATTTGATCAAAACTTTGCATTTCGCACGATCACGGACGGGCGGCGCGGTGTTGATGTGATGCCGCCTTGGGGCAAGTCACTTACTCCGGAGCAAATTTGGGAACTGGTGGCTTATTTGAAGTTTCTTTCCATCCAAACTCCCTGATCAACACCGATAGCAGTTCCCGGCCCGAGACCCTCGGCCTGTAGCACGGCAGGACTCTCAGGGCGACCACGGGTAATCCCGTGGACTGGTAGGTTTTCAGGCAGCTCCCGGCGCCGCCTTTGAGCGGATCCAACCACGCTGTGGGTCGTAGCCGCGCAAGGCCAACCCAAAGAACACCAGCCCACCAAAAAACACCACCGCCAAAGACAGCGCGTTAAGCTGGCCCTGCATGGCGAATCGAATCGCTTCGACCGTGTGGGTAAAAGGGTTCGCCTGAGCCAGTTCCACCAGCCACCAGGCGCCGGACTCCTCCAGCTTCCAAAGCGGATACAGGGCGGTGCTGATGAAAAACATCGGGAAGATCACGAAATTCATGGTGCCGGCGAAATTTTCGAGCTGGCGGATATAGACCGACAGCATCAACCCGAGTGCGGCCAGCATGGTGGCGCCTGCCGCCATCACGGGCAAGGCCAACAGCCAGTTGGCGTCGGCCTCCACGCCAAACAGCATGGCGATCAGCAGGAAAACGAGCATTTGCAGCATCGACAGCGTGGTGGCCGCCAGCAGTTTGAATGCCAGCAGCCAGCCGCGTGGCAGCGGCGCAGTGAGCAGAAGGCGCATCACGCCCATCTCACGGTCATAGACCATGGACAGCGAACTTTGCATGCCGTTAAAGAGCGCAATCATGCCCAAGAGGCCGGGCACCATATAAACCTTGTATTCCACGTAGGTCTCGTAGGGCGGGATGATGGCCACGCCAAAAACATTGTGAAAGCCCGCCGAAAAAACCACAAACCACAGCAGCGGGCGCACCAGCGAGGACGCCAGGCGCGAAGGCTGGCGTAAAAACTTCAACAACTCACGCCCGACGACCGCGCGCAGCGCGCGTGCCAGGTGCAGCATTACAGGCGTTTGCGACATGTGCTTTCCTTTTCATCAAAACCCAGGGTGTCGAGCACATCGACCGGATGCATCACACCCTCAAAAGGTGCCACGCTGGCCACGCCATCGGCCGAACCCAGAAACACCGGTTGGCGCAGCTGACCATCCCAAGACCGAAACGACAGGCGCGGTCCCTTGAAACCGTCCAAGAACACCTGGCCACTGCGCAAGGCCTGTGTCTGCTGCAGCACGCTGGCTTTGGGCTTGTCAGACAAGACGCTCACCAACGCCTTCACCGCAGCCCAGGCCGCCCAGTCTTGTGCCTCCATGGGGCGCTGCGCCAGGCGTTGAAAGCGCCGCGAAACCTGGGGCCCGCCATTGAGCTCCCACTGCGGATGCCAGGCCATGGGTGTCAAGCCGCTGGAGCCCACCACCGGGCGCGGCAACTGCGTATTAAAGGGTACGCCACGGGCAAATTCGCCATCGCTGTCGAGCACCACCACCACATCATGGCTTCGGTCGTTGGTGAGCAGGCGCACATTGGCAAGGTCACGCTCACGCGGGTCGCCGGAGAGTTTGAACGGCTGCGTCTTGTTGACCTTCAGGCCATACCGTTTTGCCGAACGCGCAAACGCCGACTGCAGCTTCTGATCATCCGGTTTCGGACCCACTAGCAGCAGCGCCTGGCTCCAAGAGCGCGCCGCCAGGTACTGCACCAGCGCATCAAACTGCATGCTTTGGCTGGGGTAGGTGTGTAGCAGATTGGTCTCACACTGGGCGCCACGCAGCGCGTCGTGTGCAGACGACACATTGAACAACAAAACCGGGTCACGGGCATCTTGGAGCGCTTTTACCGCAGCAGCCATGGGCTCATCGGGCAAGTCCAGCAAGATGTACTGCACCTTGGCGCTGCGCAACTGCGCCAGAACACGGCCAAGGTCTGCGGCATTGGCTGCCTGGAAAGACTTCACGGTGAGTTGCTGGCCCATGGATTGCAATTCGGGTTCGGCTTCTTGCACCGCCAATCGTGCCCCGTCCAATGCGCGCCCGCTCGGGTGCCCGGCGTAGTGGTGCTCGATCTGGCGTTGCGCGTAGCGCGGGTCGTCGTCCAGCCCCAGCACTGCAACGGTCGTGACTGCGGCTTGCGCAAGGGCTCCAAACAACATGCAAGATGCTGCGAGCCAATAGCGCTTGCGTGAACTCGCCTGCATCAAGTGGTGTCTCCTGTATTTGTTCTTCGGCGCACTACATGCCCGTGTTCCAACTTGGAATGTAACTAGTTTCTAAGCAAATTCGATGCCCATTGGCGGGCTGCGGGGTGGTGCCTACCCCCCCTATCCCCCCGGCCCCCTTTCCACCCCCACCGGGGCGGAAAGGGGGAGTGAAGTCCACATTTGGTTTCGTCGCTTCGGCTAGGGCGCCACCAGCCACCGCCAGGACGTGCGATTCGCCGACGCGACGCACTTAGACGGCTAGTCGGCGCGACAAAATCAAATGTGGACTTTGACCCCCCCCTCTCGCCCGCTGGGCGAGAGAGGGGTTGGGGGAGAGAGTGGGAAAAAAGCCAGCCCACCGGACGGCGAAAAAAATATCAGAACGGAATATCGTCATCCATATCATCAAACCCACTGGCTGGCCGCGCCGCCGGAGCCTGCCGCGCAGCAGGCGCAGCTTGGGGAGTGCGAGCCGCTGCAGGCGCCATGCGACGAGGTGCACCGCCACCGTCTTCACCTTCGCTGGGGCCGCCCATGCCTTCACGGCCACCCAATAGTTGCAGCTCGGTTGCGATGATGTCCACCGTGTTCTTCTCGATACCAGCCTGGTCGGTGTATTTGCCGTACTTCAATCGGCCTTCAACGTAAATGGGGCGGCCTTTTTTGACGTATTCACCGGCGATTTCGGCCAGGCGATCGTAAAAGGTAACGCGGTGCCACTGGGTGTCTTCTACCGTCTCACCGGTGTTTTTGTCCTTGCGCCGGCTGCTGGTGGCGACGCTGACATTGGCTACAGCCTGGCCCGAGGGCAGGTAGCGGATTTCGGGGTCGCGGCCACAGTTGCCGACCAGGATGACTTTGTTCACGGATGCCATGGGGGGTTCTCCAAATTAGTCACTGCATTATTACGCCTTTGGGAACCCGCAGCGGCAAATCCTGGCTATGGCGATAATCACCGGTTTGGCCCGTCGCGCACGCTTTGAACACTCCCCACACCCCTTTTGACCTGGCTGGTGCCTTGAACGAGGCGCCCAGCACGTATTTAGGCGCAGCGCTACGACAAAACCTGATCAGCGTGCGCGGCGCCCGCACCCACAACCTCAAGAACATCGACCTCGACATTCCGCGCAACCAGCTGGTGGTCATTACCGGCCTGAGCGGCTCGGGCAAATCCAGCCTGGCGTTTGACACGCTGTACGCCGAAGGCCAGCGCCGCTATGTAGAAAGCCTGTCCACCTACGCGCGCCAGTTTTTGCAGTTGATGGACAAGCCCGATGTGGACTTGATCGAAGGCCTGTCACCAGCGATATCCATCGAGCAAAAGGCCACCAGCCACAACCCGCGCTCCACCGTGGGCACGGTGACCGAAATCCACGACTACCTGCGCCTGCTGTTTGCCCGCGCGGGCACACCGTATTGCCCCGAACACGGCCAGGCCCTGCAATCGCAAACCGTGAGCCAGATGGTGGACACCGTGCTGGCCCTGCCCGAGGGCACGCGGCTGATGATTTTGGCGCCTGTGGCGCGCGAGAAAAAAGGCGAGTTCACGGACGTGTTTTCGCAAATGCAGGCGCAGGGCTATGTGCGCTTTCGCATCAACGGCACGGTGGTGGAGTTTGACAATCTGCCCGCACTGAAAAAGACCGAGAAGCACGACATTGACGTGGTGATCGACCGCATCAAAGTGCGCGCCGCGCCGCTGCCCGCGGTGAGCACCGAACCGGGCGCGCCCGACCCCGAGCGCGCGCAATATGACGCGCTCAAGCAGCGTCTGGCCGAGAGTTTTGAGGCTGCGCTGCGCTTGGCGGGCGGCCGCGCTATTGCCTTGGACATGGACCCACCGGCCGAGAGTGGCGCGCCAGTGGAGCATGGCTTTAACGCCAAATTTGCCTGCCCGCGCTGCAGCTATTCGATCAGCGAGTTGGAGCCGCGCCTGTTTTCGTTTAACTCGCCCGTGGGCGCCTGCCCGGCCTGCGACGGCCTGGGCCAGCACGATCTGTTTGACGTGGCCCGCGTGGTGGCGTTCCCCGGCCTGAGCCTGGCCAGCGGCGCCATCAAGGGTTGGGACCGGCGCAACGCCTATTACTTTTCCATGCTGGAAAGCCTGGCCAAGCACTACAAATTTGACGTGGAGCAGCCCTTTGAGTCTTTGCCCGAGGCAGTGCGCCAGGCGATTTTGTACGGCTCAGGCAGCGAAGAAATCCGCTTCAGCTACCTGCTGGACCCTGGCCAACCTGCGGGCAAAAAACAGGGCAAAAAACACCCGTTTGAGGGCATCATCCCCAATATGCAGCGGCGCTACCAGGAGACGGACTCGGCCCTGGTGCGCGAAGACCTGGCGCGGCTACGCAGCACCCAACCGTGTTCGGAATGCGCCGGTTCGCGCCTACGCCGCGAGGCGCGACACGTCAAGGTGGGCGAAGGCACGCAAGCACGCGCCATTTACGAGATCAGCCGCAGCACGCTGCGCGAGGCCTACGCCTATTTCAGCAGCCTGACCATGCACGGCGCCAAGGGCGAGATTGCCGCCAAGGTGGTGCGCGAGATTGGCCTGCGCCTGAAGTTTTTGAACGACGTGGGCCTGAACTATTTAAGCCTGGACCGCAGCGCCGAGACGCTGAGCGGCGGCGAAAG